>JAUSQI010000141.1 GCA_030652575.1 Stagnimonas sp.
GCCGGCACCGGCCAGCACCAGACGATGCTCGGGCGGGGCGGTGACGGCCTCGCGCTGTGCGTCGTTGAGCGAGGCGACCAGCGCCACCAGTTGCGGATCGGTCTCGGCGGGCTGGTAGCTCAAGGCATGGTCTCCACCGTCGCCGCATCGGCCTTGCGGCGGCTGAGCCGGATGCGCGACACCAGCGGCGGCAGAAACACCGCCGCGAACAGGATTGCCACACCCAGATAGAACTGTGTGGTCAGCTCGTCTCGCTCGCCGAGGAAAACCGCCGCCAGGGCCACGGCATAGACCGGTTCGAGATTCACCGCCATCTGCGCCACGAAGGCCGACAGATGCTTGAGCGCGACCAAAGAGAGCGTGAACGGCAGTGCGGTGCAGAACACCACGAAGATCGCCATCAGCCAGGCATCGCGGGCGGCGGGCAGCGGGTAGATCGCGCCGTCGTGCGGCAGCAGAGGCAATATGAGCGTCATGAACAGCGCACCCGCGCCGAGCTCCAGCGCGGTCACCACTTTCGGATCAGCACCGTCGATGAAGCGCTTGTTGAAGCTGGTGAACAGCGTCGCGCCCAATGCCGACAGCACGCCGACGATGAAGCCCGTGATCTGCCCGCTGGTGAGGCCGCCAGCCACCAGTGCGACGCCCGGGATCACCGCGAAGCCCAGCCACAGGTCACGGGCGACGAACTTGCGACCCGTGACCAGCGGTTCGATCACGGCGGTAAAGGCGGTTGCCGCACCCAGGCAGGTGGCGGCGATCGAGGCATTGGCGAGCTTGATCGCGCCGTAGAAGGCCAGCCAGTGCAGTGCCACGATCACGCCGATGCCGGCATAGATGAAGAACAGCCGGCGGGGGAGTGCTGCGATGCCGCGCAGCACTCCGGGGAAAGCCAGCAACAGCAGCGCCACCAGCCCCATGCGCCACCACACCAGCTGCGGCGCGGGCAGGCTGATGAGCGCGCCGAGCAGCGGCGTGAAGCCCCACAGCAGCACGCAGAAGTGCAGCTGCCAATGGGCTTTTTGAGTAGGGGACATGAGGCGTCGGAGCGACCGCGCGAGGTCGTCTGGGAAAGAAGATGCGGGAGTTTAAGTCAGCCGCAGCGTTGGCAAGCGAAGCGCGTCTGTCGCGCGCATCAATTCCCTAGACCAGCGTCTCGCTCATCCGCGTGCGCAGGTCGAAGAGCATCGAGGGTTTCTCGGGATACTCGGCGCGGATCTTCAGCAGCTCCGGCATCAGCTCCAGAAACAGCCCGGCAAGGCGCGGGTCGAAGTGCCGCCCGGTCTGCTCGCGGATGTACGCCGTGGCGTTTTCGATGGGCCAGGCCGGTTTGAACGGCCGTTCGCTGGTCAGCGCATCGAACACATCGGCGAGCGCGACGATGCGGCCCACCATCGGAATCTCTTCGCCCTTCAGACCGCGCGGGTAACCGGTGCCATCCCATTTTTCGTGATGGGTGAGCGCAATGCGGCGGGCGATCCTGAGCAAGGGCGCATCGTGCTTGCCGATGATGCCGGCGCCGATGCCGGGGTGCATGCGCATCACGCGCCATTCGTCCGGCGTCAGCGGCGTGGGCTTGAGCAGGATGCGATCCGGAATACCGACCTTGCCGACGTCGTGCATCGGTGCGGCCAGCAACACCAGCTCCGATTCCGCCTCGCTCAAACCAGCGGCGCGCGCCAGCAGTTGCGACATGCGCGACATGCGGTCGATATGGCTGCCGGTCTCGTCGTCCTTGAACTCGGCGGCGGCGCGCAGGCGCTTCACCAGCTCGGTGTTGGAGGCGCTGACCTCTTTGGTGCGCGTCTGTATGAGTGTGGCGAGCTGGCGCTTCTGCACGTGCAGCTGCTGGTGCAGGCGCAGGCGCGCAAAGGTGACGGCCTCATCGAACGGTTCGCGCAGATAGTCCTGCGCACCGGCGTCGAAGGCAGCGAGTTCCTGCGCGGAGTCGGCCGGTGCGTTGAAAAACAGCACCGGCACGAAACGCGTGCGCAGGTTGCTTTGCAGGCGGCGGCAGATCTCGACGCTGTTGAAGTCAAACTCGGAGGCGTCGTAGAGGATCAGTTCCGGCGGCGGGTCGAGAAACTCCAGCACCGGGGCCAGTTCGATGGAGCCGACGACCAGCGCATTGCTTTGCAGACGCGCGATGAGCGCGCGCAACGCGTCGGTATGCTGCCCGGTTTCGGCAACTACCAGAATCGTCGCTTTGCGTACCTCGGCTGACACGTCCACCTCCTTGAATAACCTGAACAAAAGCACGCGGATTCATTGAGGCGTGAGCGTCGGATCATACCCACTCGAATCCGCTATCGCACTAGAGAATCGAGACTCCCCAACGCGCTGCCAGACGCATGAGTTCGATTTGCGCGGCCTCGATATCAAAGCCCGCCAGCAAGCGTTCCAGCGCATGCAGCTCGCCATCGCGGCCCTGCGGGATCAGCACCATGCGCAACGCCGAGAGACTGTTGCGCGCACCGGTCGAATCGCGCTGCTGCAACTGGGTTGCGAGCCGCTGCAAGCGCGAATCGACATCGCCCTGCGGCTTGGTCGCTGGAGTGGAGGCTGCCGCGCGCAACGGCAGATCAACCATGAACTCGGTGCCTTTGCCGGGCGTGCTTTCGACGCTGATGCGCCCATTCAGGGCATGCACCAGTTCCTGGGAGATGGACAGCCCCAGGCCGCTGCCGCCGTGGCGGCGCTCGATGTCGCCACTCGCCTGTTCGAAGGCCTCGAACACGCGCTTCACCTCGGTCGCCGACATGCCGATGCCGGTGTCGCAGACCTTGAAACGCAGGCCGCGCAAGGTATCCGACAGCGGCCGCACCACGAGCTTGACGTGGCCTGCGTCGGTGAACTTGATGGCGTTGGTGAGCAGGTTGAGCAACACCTGCTGGATGCGGGTGGCATCGCCGAGCCAGTGCATGTTCAAGTCTGCGGGGCTGTCGATCTCGAATTGCAGACCCTTGGCTTCGGCAGCGTGCGCGCAGAACAGGCGCAGGCTCTCTTTCATCTCGCGCAGGTCGAAGGGCGCGACCGTGGGCGTGAACTTGCCGGCATCCAGCTTTGAGTATTCGAGGATGTCGTTGAGCAGTTTCAGCAGCGCCTTGCCGGCCTTGTGGATCTTGCCGATGCGCTCGGCTTGCACGGGGTTGGTTTCGCTGGTCATGGCGATGTGTGCCAGGCCGATCACGGCGTTCATCGGCGTGCGGATCTCATGGCTCATGTTGGCCAGGAAGCGGCTCTTGGTGCGGCTGGCGGCTTCGGCGCGGTCGCGTGCGGCATGCAGATCGGCTTCGAGCTGCTTGGTGCTTTCGGCATCCAGCATCAAGCCATTGACGAGAATGCCGCTTTCGGGATGCGCACGGGCCGTCATCGCACAGTGCACCCAGCGCGCCTTGCCATCGGCATGCAGGGTGCGAAAGTCGAGCTGAGTGCTGCTGCCGTCGCACACCAGGCTGCGGCAGGTGGCACGCACATGCTCGCGATCATCGGGATGCACATTGGCAAAGGCTTCGAGCTGCTCGCGACCATCGGCGGCGAGCGGCATGGGCCCGGCGAGCTTGGCGACACCCTCACTCGCATAGGTGAACCGTGCCTCGAAGTCGGGCTTCTGGTGCACCTGGAAAATCCCGCCGGGGAAGTTGGCTGCAATGTCCTCGATACGGTTGCTCACGTCCGCCAGCTGTTCCTGTAGCCGGTGCCGCTCGCTGACGTTGAGCAGCACGCCGGTCCAGACCGGCTCGCCCTGTTCCACGCGCAGGTTGCCACGCACGTACAGCCATTCGACACCACCGCTGGCCGAGTGCACCGGATATTCCATTTCGATGGGCGCGCCGCTGCCCACGGAGGCTTCCATCACGGCCTGCGCACGGGCACGGTACTCGGGCAGTATTTCGTCGAACGGCTGTACCTGGCCTGCCATGATCTCGGCGGCCGTGCGGCCCGCGAGGTTGACCACGCCCTCGCTGACGTAGACGAACTTGAATGTGCCTTCTGTCGTGCGCCGCAGGCGCCACAGGGCGCCGGGCAGGGAGTCCGCCAGGTCCTGCAGGCGCTGGCGCTCGAAGCGCAAGGCGGTTTCGGTTTCGACGATGCTCGTCGCATCCAGCGTCACGCCGTTCCACACCAATACGCCATCAGGGCCGACGGGCATGGCGCGTGCGGCCACTTGCACCCACTTCCATTCGCCCTGCGCGGTGCGCAGGCGGTAGCGCGCTTCGGCAATGCCGGGCTCGTTCGGGGCGCGCTGCAGGAGTTGCCGCACGAGGTGATGATCGTCCGGGTGCACCGCGGCGAAGGATTTATCCATCATCAGCTGGTTGGTTTGCTCCGGGGTGCGGCCGGTGATGTCGACAATGCCTTCCGACAGATAGCTGTAGTACTGGCGGCCATCGGCTTCGCGCTTGAACTGCCAGAGCGCACCCGGCACGCCGGCAGCCAGCTCCTGCAACTGGCTGCGGGATCGTTCCAGGTCGGCTTCGAGCGTTTTGCGGTTGGTGATGTCGAGCGTGCAGCCGTGCCAGGTGATGCCGGCCTTGTCTTTGCGCGGCACGCCCTGGCTCAGTGCCCAGCCAATCCCGCCACCGGGTTGGGGGCTGCGCAGGCGATGTTCCCGCTGAAAGGTGCTGAGCGTCTCGCCGTGCGCATCCAGTAAATCGCGCAACTGCTGACGCTCTTCATCCAGCATGAACTGTGTGCCTTCTTCAAAACTGATGTCTCTCTCGCGCGGCAAGGCAGCGTTCAAATCGTCGGGGCGATCACCATAGAAAGTGAACAGGGGCGGTCGGCCGCGCTCGATGCGCAGGGTCCAGAAAATGGCCGGCATCGCGTCGATCATGGCGCGGAACTGCATCTCGGCCTCTTCGGCGCGATGCAGCAGCTGTGTGCGTCGCCGCTGTTGCGACAACAGCAGAATCACCCACGCGGCCAGCACCGCAAAGCCCGCCAGGGCGGCGACCGTCCACCACAGCACGGTGCCGCGGGCCACGCCGCGGTCGATCTGCACGTGGGTCCATTCCTCGCGCATGGCGTTGCGTTGCTCTTGCGGTATGGAGTCCAGCACGGCGTTGAAGATGGGCACGAGTGCCTGCAAGCCGGGTCGCACGGCAATCGCCATGCTGCCTTGCTGCTCGTCGAAGTTGGCGGCCACCCGCAGATTGGTCAGACCCTTGTTCTGTGTGAGGTGATAGGCGACGGCCAGGGACGCGACGGCAATGTCGGCGCGCCCGGTGGAAACGGCGAACAGCGCCTCTTCGCTGGTGCGCACGGGGATGCTCACCAGTTGCGGATTCTTGCTGGCAGCGCTGGCATTGGAGCTGTAACCCTCGACCACGGCCAGGCGCCGCCCTGCGGGGAAGTCCCTGAGCCGCTCGATGTACGGCTCGTCGCTGCGCACGATGATGCCGTCGGTGAAGTAGATGTAGGGGACGCTGAAGCGCATGGATTGCGCGCGCGCGTCGGTGCGCGTGATCGCCGAGAGCACGTCGATCTCGCCACGTTCGAACGCAGACAGCATCTCCGAGAAACTGTGCTTGTGGACGATCTCGAACTGGATGCCCAGCCTGTCTTCGAGCGCACGCATGTAGCTGGACACCACGCCGCTGTAACGGCCGTCCGCGTCGATGAACTCGATCGGCGCCCAATCGGTTTCCACTCCCAGGCGCAACTTCGGGTGTGCGGCCAGCACCGCCTGCTGTTCGGCGGTGAGTTGCAGCCTGGCGATTTCCTCAGGCGGGCTTTGCGCAGCCGCCGGCAGCAGAACAGCTGCCAGCAGCACGCAAAGCCATCGCTTCATTCGACGGGCCTGGCCCCGGCCTGCTGCAGCGCCAGGGTGCGGCGCATCTTGAGGTTGAGCAGCTCGACACCCACCGAGAAACCCATCGCCACATAGACGTAGTTCTTCGAGAAATGCGTGTGCAGACCTTCTGCCACCAGCACCACGCCGATCAGCACGAGGAAGGCGAGGGCGAGCATCTTGATGGTGGGATTGGCTTCCACGAAACGGCCGAGGGGGCCTGCGAAGAACATCATCGAGATCACGGCGATGACGATGGCGGTGATCATCACCGGCAGGTTGTCGGTCATGCCGACGGCGGTGATGACGCTGTCGAGCGAGAACACGATGTCGAGGATCATGATCTGCACGATCACGCTCGCGAAGGTCACGCCGGCCTTGCCGCCGCCGGTCGCGTCGGGGTCGCCGTGTTCGGCACCCTTCAGCATTTCGAGAATTTCCTTGCCGGCTTTCCAGATCAGGAACACGCCGCCGAAGAACAGGATGAGATCGCGGCCCGAAACGCCGAAGTTGCCGAGGCTGAACAGCGGCGTCACCAGCTTGGCGATCCACGCCAGCGACACCAGCAGCAGGATGCGGGTGCCCATTGCACCGGCGAGGCCGATGGTGCGGGCGCGGGCCTGCTGATGCAGGGGCAGCTTGGCCGCCATGATCGAGAGAAAGATGATGTTGTCGATACCCAGAACGACTTCGAGTGCCGTGAGGGTGATGAGGGCCAGCCAAAGGTCGGGGTCAGCGAAGTTCACTTGAAGCTCTTGGGTTCGGGGGCATGATTGCTGGAGCGGATGATAACGGGCGTGCGTGCCGATGTGCCTTAAAAAATGCACCGGTCATCTGCACTGTCACTGAACTGTCGCCGATCTGACATGCCCCTTTCAGGGAGTGCTAGGACACTCCCGCCGTCACCACAGACAGGAGTCATGCCATGCGGATTGCCTACGGAGTGATGGGTTACGGGCGCGGCCACGCCATGCGGACGATGAGCGTGCTGCCGGCGCTCATGAAAGATCACGAGGTCACCGTGTTCACCGCCGGTGATGCCTACGATGTGCTGGCGCCGAAGTTCCCCACCGTGCGCATCCCGATGGTGGGCTACCGCTACAACGCCAGCGGCCGTCACTCAACAGTGAAAACGGTTGCCGAGAACCTCTCGCCGATGGCCGACCTGATGCTGCACGGGCACGGCATGCAGCAGGTCGAGCGCGAGTTCAGGCAGCGCGACATCCAGGTGGTGATCTCCGATTCCGAAGCCTGGTGCCACAAGGCAGCGCAGGCCTTGCAGATCCCGCGCATCTCGTTCGATCACGTCGGCATCCTCGCCTACTGCAAGCCGCATTTCCCGCCCGAGCTCTGGCTGGCCGGCATGCGCGACGCCATCGGTTACCGCAGCCTGATGGGCATCCCCGAGCGCATCCTGATTTCGAGTTTCTACCCGGCGCAGGGCAAGTATCCGGGCGTGAAACTGGTGGGGCCGATGCTGCGCGACGTGGTGAAGCAGACCAAGCCGACGCGCGGCGACTACCTGCTGGCCTACTTCAACAAGGGCGAGCACCAGTACCGCCCCAACATCGACCGCGCGCTGCGCCTGCTGGACATCCCGGTGCGCATCTACGGCACACCGTATCGCGGCGTGGTCGAGAACCTCGACTTTAAGCCCCTCAGCAACGATGCCTTCGTGCAGGATCTCGCCGGTTGCCGCGCCGTGCTTTCCACCGCCGGCAATCAGCTCATCGGCGAGGCCATCCATTTCGGCAAACCGATACTCGCCGTGCCGGAAGACGCCTTCGAGCAACGCCTCAACGCTCACATGATCGAGCGCATGGGCGTGGGCATGAAGAGCACGCTCTCGGGGCTGACGCCGAGCGATGTCGATCGCTTCCTCTCCAACGAACACAACTACCGCAGCTACATGAAAGAGCACGCGGGCGATGGCCGTGACGAGGCGGTGGCCACGCTCAACCAGTTCATCGACGAGCTGGCGGTGCCGAAGATCAGGATGAGGCTGAAGGCAGCGGCACGGCCCGTGGCAGTGGCGGCGTAGTTCGCCCAGTCTTTTCGATCGAAGGGTCAGGCATTCGTGCCGAGGCGTTTGCTGAGAACTACGCTGCGATACACCTTGCCAGGCCAATGAACCCACCCGACATGTTCGTAGCCGAAACGCGCATAGAGTTCGACGAGATGCGTGGCTTGTTCGGCTGTGTCCATTGCCAGCTCAGCAAAGCCGGAGTCTTTGGCCCATTGCTCGGCGCGCTGAAGGAGCATGCGGCCAATCCCTGAGCCTTGATGTTCTGGGTCGACTGCAAATTGGTGTGCTACCGCGACACCGGGACGAGTGAAATGCTCGCAGTAATTCTCGGCGTAGGTAGGCTGAGCAACGATTGTTCCGACGAGCTTGGAGCCGACTTCGACGACGAAGCAGTGACCGCCGCGAATGCGTTTGGCAGTGACTTCGGGTGTTTGATCCACTGCGGTGTAGTTGAACCCCATGCTGCCAAGACGAGCATATGCTCGGTGAAGCAGTAACGTTAGTTCAGTGATCGAGTCGGACTCTTGAAATTGGCGGATGCATGGCATGGCGAATTACGCGGAGATGCCCAACGCCAATTAGGCGTCGAAACCACCGCCTATCACGGCGGCAATTCGACGACGAAAATTGAAAATCGTCCGCATGTCCATGGCTCCCCTTGCTTATTGTTGCGCGGTGCTAAATAGCCGTTCCGACAGAAGCGTCAATGCCGCTGGATCATGCATCCATCCTCCGCCATGACAATGCGTCTGTCGCGGCGCGGAATGTGATGGCGCAGAGCAAGCCAGCAGCTCAGCGCTCGACGCTGTAGAGCACATCGCCACCGGTCTCCAGCCCTGCCTCGGTGCGCAGCTTGAAGCCACGGCCCAGGTCGTAGAGCAGCCGCAGCACGTTGCCGTTGTCGAACAAGCCCACGCCGTAGCTGACGAACAACTTGGGCGACAGGTACTTGCCCACCGTGAAGCGGGTCTGGTCGGTGCCGGGCGCACCGGGCAGGCTGCTGTTGCTGGATTGCCAGGTGCTGCTGGTGGCATCGGCGCCGAGACTGACCTGATCCAGCCCAATCACCTTGCCGATGCGGCTCGCCAGCGCGTCGCCGCCGGCAATGCCGAGCGAGAGGGCGGCGGCGGCACCCGAGAACTCGCCCCCTTCGCCGCTGTCGATGGGCCGCCCGAAAATCAGCCAGCCGAGTTGCTGTTCGCGCGGCATGGCGGGGCTGCTGCTCAGTTCGAACGTGGGCTGGTCGAGTGTGCCGCGCACGTGCAGCGCCACGCTCACGTCTTCGCGCGGACTGCGACGGGCGACGAGATCGACGGTTGGCTCGCCGATGGGCCCGCCGTTGAACAGGATGCGACCGGTCTCGACCTGGATCTCCTGCCCATACGCCTTGTAGGCGGCGTCGATCAGGCGCAGCTCGCCGCTGCCGCGGGTGCCGCCGCTGCCGGGGCGGTCAATGGCGGTGACGCGGCCTTCCACTTTCGACTTCAGCCCAAAGCCCTCGAAGGTGACCTTGTCGCCCAGCACCACCGTGACTTCGGCCGAGAGCGGCAAGGACTTGGCAACCGGTGGCGCATCCGCACCCACCAGCACCTGGTCGCTGGAGGCGCCGATGGCGTTGGCCGCGAGCTTGCGCGGCGTGATGTCGGCCTTGGGCACGGTGAGCGTGCCGCTGAGCTTCATACCCTCGGCGTCCTGCGCATAGACGAGATCGGGCGACACCCACGCGCGCGCGTCGGCGATGTCGGCCACCTGCACGTCGTTGCCGACGATCTTGAGCTGCACCACCGGCGTGCCGCTGGCGAAATCGGCGGTGCCGTCCAGCCGCAGCGTGCCGCCGCTGGTGGCGCTGGCGCTGAGCTGCAAGGGGCCGCTGTTGCTGCCGCGCACTTCGGCGCTGATGTCCTTGATGGTGATGCCGGCCGCGGCGATGCCGACGCTGCCGCCGACGAGGTTCAGCGCGCCTTCGAGTCGTGGCGCACCGGCGCTGCCGGTGATCTCGAAATTGCCGTCGAGCGCGCCGCGCAGGTTCTGCACCTGCGGCAGCAGCGGCGTGGCCCAGGCGAGGTCGGGCACGGCAACGCGTACGCGTCCGGTGAGCGGGCGCTCCAGCAGCGTGCCGCCGCTGGTGGGCAGCGTGGCTTCTACCGCCAGCGTGCCGCGATCGAGCGCGACATTGGCCTTGCCCTGCCAGCGGCCCTCGGCCTGCTGCACCACGAGCGTGGAGGGCAAGAGCTGCAAGGCGGGCGCGCCGGGGATGACGATGCGGCCTTCACCGAGCTTGAGGTCGAGATTGAGCGTCTGTGGATTGGCGCCATCGAGGGCGACTTCACCCGCGCCGTTGATGACGGTTTGCAGCACCCAGTCCTTCGGCAGCAGGGCGGCAAAGGCGGCGGTGTCGAGCTGCTCGATGCGATAGGCGACGCGCGTCAGCGGTGCGGCCAGCGTCGCGTCCAGACACAGCCGCGCGGTGCCGGCGCGCCAGCAGGTGGCGGCCAGCGTCTGCTGTGCCGCGGCCAGCGTCAGCGCGCCTGCGGCCTCCTGCTGCCACACCGGGCCGTAGGGCGGTGTGAAGGTGGACTGCTGCAGCGTGCCCGCCCAGCTCTGTTTCTCAAGATTGGCCGCGCCGGCAAGCGTGAGTACCGCCTCGCTCCTGGGCGCGGCCATGCTGGCTTGCAGGGTGACGGTGTGGCGTTCGGTGCGGCCATCCGCCGTCACGCTGGCGCTGCCGATCTGGGTGCTGCCCACCTGCACGCCGGTGGCGCTGAGCCGCGCGCGCGAATCGGCGCTGGGTGCGTAGTCCACATCGAGCTGTGCGCTGGCGATGCTGTTCTCGGCATAGCGCAAGCCGCGCGCGCTGCCCTTGGCCTGCACGGCGGGGTTGCTCGGTGCGCCCTGCGCGCTGGCGGTGAGTTGCAGTGCGCCACCCAGCGAGGGCAACAGGGTTTTCAGATCGGCGGCGTCGATGCCGAGCTGCGCATCGAGCTTGGGCAGCACCGCACCCTTGGCCTTGAGCGTGGTGCTGCCGCTGCTGAGGGCGAAGGCATCCAGTCGCAGGCGCTGCGTCTCGCCTTGCAACGCGGCGCTGCCGCGGGCGTCGAGCAACAGCGGGTAGCCGCGCAGGGTCGAGTTTTTCAGGGCCGCACTGAAGCGGACTTCCGGCACGTCGTCGCCGTCGTCGATGGTCTCGGCTTCGAGCCGGCCGTTGAGCTGGCCTTTCCATTCCGGCAGCAGCACGCCGGGGTCGAGTTTCAGCACTTCGGCGGTGGCGTTGACCTTGAGGGCGGGCTGCCACTCGGCATCGCCCTGTGCCGTCAGCGCGCCGGCGCCATTGGTGCTGGTGACTTGCAGGTGGTCGATGCGCGCGCCGGTGGTCTTCAGTTGCACGGCCCCGTCGATATCGAAGCCCAGATCCTTTTCGATCACCGCCGTGCGCAGCGCGCCCTTGAGTGTGAGCGCCACATCCAGCGGCGCGCCGCTGAGCACGCCCCGCACGCTGGCATCGAGTGCGGGCACCCGCAGCTGCGGCGCGCCCTGCAGCGGCCAGCGGCCCTCGCGCAGCGTGGCGGTGAGGTTGCTTGCCTCGCCCAGCAGACCGACCACGCCTGCGGCGGTGAGCGTGGCCGGGCCGCTGATCTGCAAGGCCTGCACGGTGATCGCCTTCGGGGCCAGCTGGATGCGCGCAGTGGCGTTGACCGTGCCCGCCTCGGTGTGGCGGAGTTGCAGGGCATCGACGCTGACGGTGTCTTTCAGCCAGCTGGCCTTGGCGCTCAGATCGTCCAGCACCAGCGGCGCGCCCTCGACCGGTCTCAGCTCGAAGTGCGCGACGGTGGCCGAAGTCACCACCAGGTCGCGTGGCAGCTTGGGTTCGAGCGGCTTCGGCGGCTCGTCGGATTCATGATCTTTCTGCTGCACGATGACGCTGCCAACCTCCAGCACATCGACTTGCAGCGTGCGATGCCAGAGCGCGCTGGGCGTCCACACCAGCCGCACGCGATCGACCTCGGTGCGCGAACCGGGGCTGTCGAAGACGATGCCTTCGAGCACGATCGGCCCGAACAGGCCGCCATCGGCACGCGCCACCTGCAACTGGCCGCCCATCAGCCGCTGTGCCAAATCCACCGTCAGCGGCACGCCGCGCGTGCCCAAGGCCCAGACGATGAGCGCGAGCAAAATCAGCACACCGAAAACGACACGCCCGGCACCGGCCACGCACCCGGCCAGCAGCAGGCCCACGCGCCGGGCGGCTTTCACAGGCCCACCCGCACGCCAATGTGCAGCCGCACTGGCGGCTCACCCGCCTTGAGCGGATGTGCGAGGTCGATCTGCACCGAGCCAAATGGCGCGCGGTAGCGAGCGCCGACGCCGACGCCGTATTCGAGGCGTGGATTCGGCGCATCGCCGATGCCGCCGGCATCGACGAAAACCGCCGCACCCCAGGCGCTTTGCCGAAAGCCCTGTTCGAGCTCGGCGCTGAAGACGTTGAGATAACGGCCACCGATGGTGCCGCCGTTGTCGTCGCGGCCGGCACCGATGCTCTGGTAGCTGTAGCCGCGCACCGACTGGTCGCCACCGGCGAAGAAGCGCTCATCCGGCGGCAGGTCGGCGAAACCCCTCACGGCCGTGGCGCCGAACTCGACGCGGCCAAGAATGCGCCCGCGGCGACCGAACGGCAGCGCGCCCTTGAGCACCGTGCGCGCCTGCACGAAGGTCGCGTCGGAGAGGATGCCGGTCTGCGCGCCGTGGGTGTCGAGAAAAATGCTGATGCCGCGCCGCGCAAAGGCCGGGTCGTCCAGCCACTGACGCGAAAGGCTCAGGCCCGGCGTCAGCAGCGAAACGGTGTTGTCGTCGCCTTCCTTGAAGTCGAAACTGCTGTTGTGGAATCGCAGGTAATAGATGCGCTTCCACGCCCCGGCCGTGCGGTTGAGTGCTGCGCCCAGGCGGTAGTCGCGCGAGCTGCCGTAGGAGAGATTGTCTTCTTCGGCCGCCCCCGTGAAGCTCAGGAACTCGCCCGGCTCGTTGCCGTTGGGAATGCGGTACTCCGCCGACGCGCCGGAGATTTTCTGCGAGGCGCGGACTGCCAGGCGCAGCTTGTGGCCCTTGCGATTGAGGCGGCGGAACTCGGTGGCGGCCGTGGCGCGCGCGCCGGTATCGGTGCCGTAACCCAGGCCGTAGTCGTCGCGCCGCGCTTTGCTGTCGGTGAGCGTGATGCGGATCGGGATGCGATCACCCTCGGCCTGGTCGCGCAGCGGGTCGATCTGCACGGTCGAGAAGTAGTCGAGGTCGTTCAGCGCGAACTGGCTGTCGAGGATTTTCTGCGGCGAGAACGACTCGCCCGGCTTGAATTGCAGGTAATGGCGAAGCACCTCCACATCGACACTGTCGGAACCCTCGAAGCGGACGTCGCCGAAGTTCCAGTGCTTGCCGGTGTCGAAGCTGAGTGCGGCGACGGCGATGTGTTGCGCCGTATCCACCCGCAGCTCGGCACGGGTGGTGCGCACGTCCAGATAGCCCGCTTCGCGCAGCGTGTTGAGCGCACGGGTTTTCAGCGCGTCGTAGTCGGCATGGCGCAGGCGGCGATCGACGCGCGGCGTGAACTCTTCGATGGCAGCGAGCTGATCCTTGCCCTCGCCTTCCAGCACGATGTCGGACGCACCCCAGCGCACTGGCGTGCCCGGCACCACGGTGTAGCGCGCGAAGTAGTCCCTGGGGCCGCCGCGCAGCAGCGAAGTGATCTTGGGCTCGTAGTAGCCGTACGGTTGTAATGCTTTTTCGATGCTCTTTTCGGCACCGTCGTGCAGCGTTTTCAGGCGCGTGTAATCGAGTCGCCCGCGCTGGTCTTCGGCCACGAAACCCAGCCAGTTGTAGGCGTTGGCCAGCTCCGGGTCTTCGAGCCCGTCGATGCGGAAGTCCACCGTCACGCGCGGGCCGGCGTCGGTGTTCTGCGTCGGTGCCTCGGCGATGGTGGGCACCGGCTCGGTGGCGTTCTCCACTTTCGGGTCCGGCGTCGGTGTGCGGGTGAGTTCTTCCACCGAGGGCTGCGGGCTCACTGGCGGCTGGGCCTGCGCCCACGCACCGACGGGCGCGCAGAGGGCAAGCAGCAGGAGGCGGGTGGGAAGCGTCATCAGCACATTGTCCGACACTGCGGTGCTCGGGTGTGTTCCCGCGCGCCGCTTATTCAGCCGCGTCGCGCTCGGGCATCAGCCAATCCTTGGATGCGGCCATGCCACCGAGGCCTGCGAAATCGAACAGCTTGGTATCGGCGAGCTGGCTCGGCGCGATGTTGGTCAGCGCACGGAAGATGGTCTCGGTGCGGCCGGGGTAGTCGCGTTCCCATTGCGTCATCATCTTGCGCACCTGCTTGCGTTGCAGGTTTTCCTGAGAGCCGCAGAGCGTGCAGGGGATGATGGGGAACTCCTGCTGCTCGGCGTATTCCGCGAGGTCATCCTCGCGGCAATAGGCCAGCGGGCGAATCACCACGTTGCCACCGTCGTCGCTCAAGAGCTTCGGCGGCATGGCGGCGAGCTTGCCGCCGAAGAACAGGTTGAGAAAGAACGTGCTGACGATGTCGTCGCGGTGGTGGCCGAGCGCGATGCGGGTGAATCCCTCAGCCTTGGCATGGGTGTAGAGCGCGCCGCGCCTGAGCCGCGAGCAGAGCGAGCACATGGTCTTGCCCTCGGGGATGTTGCGCTTCACCACCGAATAGGTGTCCTGTTCGAGGATGGTGAACGGTACGCCGCGCGACTTGAGGTACTCGGGCAATACATGCTCGGGGAAGCCCGGCTGCTTCTGGTCGAGATTGACCGCGTGCAACTCGAAGCGCACGGGTGCCTTGGCCTGCAGCTGCATGAGCATGTCGAGCATGGTGTAGCTGTCCTTGCCGCCCGACAGGCACACCATCACCCGGTCGCCCTCGCCGATCATCTGGTAATCCATGATCGCCCGGCCCACATCGCGGCGCAGGCGCTTGGCGAGCTTGTTGGACTCGCGTTCGGCGGTCGCGCGCGGCTTCTCGGCCCGCTTGTGCAGGGCGTGGAAGCTGACCGGGATTTCGTTCGCAGAGCTGGGGATTTCGAGCATGGGTGGATTTTACCTTGCGCCGATCTGCCGGCCGGCCGATTCAGACCAGTGCGTGCACGCGATAGGTGTTGCGGCCCGCCTGTTTGGCGAGATACAGCAAGCGGTCGGCCTCTTTCAGCAGGGCCTGGCCGTCGGCGTCCTCGCTGCCGAAGTGGCAGGCGACACCAAAGCTGGCAGTCATGCTGTGCGGCGTGTTGTCGAGCAGGAAGGGCCGGCGGATTTCATCGAGCAGCTTCTCGCAGAGCAGCTCGGCATCGGCCAGGCTGTAGATGTTTTCGAGCACCACGGTGAACTCGTCGCCGCCCAGACGTGCGCAGTAGTCGGTAACCCGCAGGCTGTCCCTGAGCCGGTTGGCAAAGCCCTGAATCAGCAGATCGCCAGTCGCATGGCCCAGCGAATCGTTGACCCGCTTGAGGTGATCGAGATCGGCAAACAGCACCGCCAGGCCGGGCTTGGGCCCGGCCTGGCGGGTACCGCGCCTGCGACGGTCGACTGTGCTCTGCAGTGCCTGCTCGAAGCCCGCACGATTGCCCAGGCCGGTGAGACTGTCGGTGCGCAGCAGCGCCCGCAGGCGCGCCTCTTCGGCCTGCTGCTGCACCTTGAGTGCGAGATCGGCCTCGTGCAGGGCAGTGACATCCTCGATGGAACCGACGTAGCCGATGAGCTTCCCATCGACCATCACCGGGGCGCTCTTGCCGGAGATGTAGACCGTCTCGCCATCGGGCTTGCGCATGCGGTAGCGGCTTGCGAAGGGCCCAACCGCAGTGGTGGCGGCACGCCATTCCGCGGCAACGCGTTGCAGATCCTCAGGGTGCATGGTGCCGATCCAGCCATTGCCCATGAGAGTCGCCGCCGATTGCCCACAAATGTTCTCGTAGGTGCGATTGACGTAGGTGCAGGCGCCATCGGCACCGGTGCGGAACATGCCGACCGGCGAGGCATCCTGCACGGTCAGCAGCTCGGCCTGGCTGGCGCGCTGCGCAACGGCCAGGTCGAAGAAGCGCTCCATCTGGTCTTGCAGGTCCAGGTTCATCTTCTGCAGTTGCAGCTCAGTCTCGGTCTTTTCGTCGATGAAGCGGGAGGCGATCGGGATGAGCGGCACCAGCGTCGCGGCGGTCGCCACCGAGACCACGGCGGTGATCGCCATGACCACCGCCTCAAGCCCGTAGTGGGGCTGCCAGATGTTCATCAGGCTGATGAAGTGGGTAGTGCCGCAGGCGAAGATGAAGGTGCCGAACAGCCCGAACATCCAGGTGAACTGGAGCCCCTTCTGCCGCCGCATGAATACGAACAGGGCGACCGGAATGGTCATATAGGCCAGGCCCACCAGCAGGTGCGAGGCGGCGAGCGTCCAAACCAGCGTGGGATCCCAGGTCAGGCATACGCCATGCGGAATACGACCAACCGGTGAAAATAGCGAGAACACAGCTGAGCTATCAGACATTTTTAGCAACTTCCTGACTTAACCTTTATGTCGTCCTGAATCCCATCAGGGTCAATATTCTGACATTGCGACGTGAGTCACTGCACAGGTCATGCCACAGCCCCGATGGGCGGAGGTTTTGCCTCGATCGGAAGATCGGCCTTGGCAACCATCAGGGTTGCAGGAGCTGATCATGTCTTTGAGGCCTCGTAAAAAAGCCCCGTCGATGCAGACGGGGCCTGGGTCAGCGTGAAGCGGATCAGTGGGTTTGGGGTGCTTCCTCCTGGCGCACGAAAGTGGTCTCCTTGAACCACATGGCATAGAAGATGAACAGCACGGCCGCAGCCGCCATGAGTGCGGAGAAGAACAGGAAGTACACCGGCCCCACCAGCGAGTAGGTGCTGACCTCGGCCTTAGCGCCGTCGAAGCTGCCGCTGCTGCTGATCGGCTTGCGGTAGACCTTGTCCATCAGGCGCACGCGGCCCTGGGTGGCATCGACCTCGCTGACCAGGAAGGTGCCGGCCAGCGGTTCGGTCTTGCCATCGGGCAGCACCACCGACACGCCGGTTTCGCCGCTGAAGTCGATCTTCTGGCCAGTGACGAAATCGGCAGCACCCGGCAGCGTTACCCAGGTCTCGGCACCGGCGCTGATCTCGGTGGCCGCGAGCGGCTTGACCATGATGGTGTTGACGGCGGCGGTGAAGGCATTGCCGACGCTGGTCGAGAGCAGGAACAGCGCCATGATGAAGCTCTTCATGTAGAGCGGCGCCTGCTTGTAGCTGTATTCCAGCGCGGTGATCGACACCAGCACCTCGGCGGCGGTGAGCACGCCATAGGCGCTGATCTGCCACCACATGCTGACGCTGAAGCCGCTCTGGATGCGCTGCTCGATCCAGGCCACGATGATGAAGGAACTGGCCACCACGAAGAAGCCGATGCCGATCTTGCGCAGCGGGGTCACTTCAAAGAACTTGCCGAGCATCGGATAGATGCCGAAGGTGAAGATGGGCACCAGCATGAGGATGAAGAGACCATTCACCACCTGCACCTGCGCGGGCAGCATCTCGTAGGTGGCGAGGCTGGCGAACATCGGGATGCCTTCGAGGAAGCCGAACAGGCGCTTGTCCATGAGCGCCGACTGTGCCTGGATGGTCCAGCTGTTGCCATTGCTCTGATCCCACAGCGACCAGAAGAAGGCGATGAACACATACAGGCCGAGCAGCTTGACGACGATGGTCAGGCCCTCGCCGGTGAGCGAGCGTTCCAGCCAGTTGCGCAGCTCAGGCGGCAGGGCATTGCGCAGGCCGGTCTTGAGGAAGAGTGCGGCCACACCGGCCAGCGAACCCAGCAGCGTGAAGGTGGCGACGAGGATGGCGAAAGGCTTGAGTGCGGCCACTTCGCGGCAGGCCATGAACACGACGCCGGTGAAGGCGAGCACCGCGAAGAACACGGCGAAGAAGGCCACCAGCGCCATGCCGGGCTTGCTCATCGCCGCCGGCACCACCGCGAACTTGCGGCGGCCCATCCAGAACACCAGGGTGGCGAGCGCCATCATCGCGCCCGGCACGCCGAAGGCGACCTTCGGGCCGAGATCGGGGTCGGCCAGCCACTCGGGGCAGAAGTAGATCGAGATCGAGGAGCCGGCGTTGATCGCGATGTAGAAGTAGGAGAAGGCGCGCTCGATGAGGTGCGCATTGGCACTGGTGAACTGGTCGCCGACGTTGGTAGAGACGCAAGGCTTGATGCCGCCGGTGCCGAAGGCGACCAGGAACATGCCGAGGATCAGCGCGGTTTCGCTCTCGCCGCCGAAGGCGATGACGAAGCAGCCCGTCACATAGACCATCGAGAAGCTGATGATGGTGCGGAACTTGGCGAGGAAGATGTCCGACACCATCGCGCCCAACAGCGGGAAGAAGTAGGCGCCCGACTTGAACAGCGCCTGCCAGGTGGCCGCCTGCGCATCCCCGAACTTGAGGAAGTCGATCATGTACGCGACGAGAATCGCGTTGATGCCGTAGAAACAGAATCGCTCGGCAAACTCGTTGGCGACGATGTACGGCAGGCTCGAAGGCATCTTGTCGCTGCGGGCGACGGCGGCGGTGGTCATGTTCTGGTGGGTTTGGTGTGCTTGGACGAGACGCTAGCACAGGCCGTGCCGGGCGCCGCTGGTTGTATTGCCTCAAGCCTCCAGCCAGAAGGTCACCGGCCCGTCGTTGACCAGTGCGACCTGCATGTCGGCCCCGAATCGACCGGTCTGCACTCTGGGCAGTTGCAGCTGCACGGCCTGCACCAGATGCTCGAACAAGGCCTTGGCCCGCACCGGCTCGGCCGCGGTGGTGAAACCCGCGCGGCTGCCGCTGCGGGTATCGGCGGCCAACGTGAACTGCGGCACCAGAATGAGTCCGCCGGCGACATCGAGCACATTGCGATTCATCTTGCCGGCGGCATCGGCGAACACGCGGTAGCCCAAGAGGCGCGAGGCGAGTTTTTGCGCATGGGCCTCGTCGTCTTCGCGCGTGACGCCCACCAGCACCAAAAGACCGTGGTCGATGCGGGCAATCAGTTCGCCTTCGACGCGCACGCTGGCGGTCTTCACCCGTTGCAGCAGTCCGATCATCTCGCAGCTCCCGAAGTGCTAAGGCCTACAATCCTCGCCGAACAAGGAGAGGCATGAAAACGTTTGCTTGGGTATTGCTCCGCTTTTTTGGCGCATGGCCATTGCCGCTGCTGCATGGTTTTGCGGCTTTTCTCGGCTGGCTGTCCTGGGTCATTCCCAACCGGCGCAAGCGCGTGGCGCTGCGCAACGTGGAGCGCTGCTTCCCCGAGAAATCCGCCGCCGAGCAGCAAAGCATCGCCCGCCGCGCGCTCACCGAAGAGCTGAAACTGTTCCTCGAAACGCCGCGGCTGTGGCTGTGCAGCAAGGCGACCATGCGCGGCTACCTGAAGCAGGAAACCAACATAAACCTGCTCGACAAGGCCTTTGCCAAGGGCAAGGGCGTGATCCTGCTCACCCTGCATCAGGGCCAGTTCGAGCAGCCGGCCATGTGCATGTCCGAGCACTACACCTTCACCGGGCTCTACAAGGAGCAGGGTGGCAAGGGCGGCGGTGCGGCGATCGACGAAGCCTCGCTGCAAGGCCGCACGCGCTTCGGCGGCAAGATGATCGCGGTCAAGCGCGGCGTGAAGCGCGAGGTGCTGCCGCTGCTCGCCGCCAACGAGGGCGTCTACTTCGTGGCCGATCAGGACCCGCCGCCCGGCAGTGGCGTCTTCGCGCCCTTCTTCGGTCACGCCGCCCACACACCCGTGCTGGTACGCACCCTGGCGCAAGCCTGCGAGGCGGAGATTCTGGTGTTCTACGGCGAGCGCCTGCCGTGGGGTCAGGGCTACAAGTCGCATTACTTCGAGGCGCCGGCCGCCATCCGCGATCCCGATCCGGTGGTATCGGCCACCGCGCTCAATGCCATTTTCGAAGCATGCGTGCGCAAGATGCCGCAGCAATACTGGTGGACCTACAAACGCTTTCGTCGCCAGCCCGAGGGCGCGCCGGATTTCTACGCCGGCACGCGCTGAGCACGCTTGCACCCCCGATAGCGCCGCATAAAATTGCGCCCCGCAACCAGGGCATGCCCTTGGGCACGGAACTCTGATCGACCTCGATGGTCGATGCCGCGTCACTCATCACCTAACTAAAAAACAGAGAAGACATGGAGCACGACATCCTGATCGAAGCCCGCGGCTTGACGCGGCGCTACGGCCCCAATGTGGCTGTACACAACATTGACCTGACCTTGCGGCGTGGCGAGATTCTGGGTTTGCTGGGGCCCAACGGCGCGGGCAAGTCCACGACCATGAAGATGCTCACGGGCAACCTGGCGCCTACGGGCGGCAGCGTGAAGATCAACGGCATCGACATTGCACTGGAGCCCAAGAAGGCCAAGCAGTCGCTCGGCTATCTGCCCGAGCTGCCGCCGGTGCACCCGGAAGTGACGGTGGACGAGTATCTCGACTTCGTCGCCGCCCTGCATGGCGTGAAAAAAGCAGACCGCAAGGCAGCCGTCGCCAAGGCCAAGCAGTCCTGCGGCTTGCACGAGGTGAGTCGCCGACTGATCGGCAATCTTTCCAAGGGATTCCAGCAGCGCGTGGGTTTGGCGCAGGCCATCGTGCATCAGCCGCCGGTGATCATCCTGGATGAGCCGACGGTGGGCCTCGACCCGATCCAGATCCGCGAGATCCGCTCGCTGATCGCGGCACTCGCGCAGAACCACAGCGTGATTCTGTCGAGCCACATCCTGCCGGAGATCCAGGCCGTGTGTTCGCGGGTGATGATCGTGCACCGCGGCCGTGTGGTGTTTCAGGACTCGATGGCGGCGGTCAATGCGCAGAATGCTTCGCGGCTTGCGGCGATTTTTCGCAACGCGCCGAAGAGCTTCGTGGTGCCGGGCATTGCCAGCACCCAGTCGCTGGGCGAAGGCCGCTTCGTGTTCACGCCCGAGGCTGGCACCGACCCGCGCGAGGCGCTGATCGCCGCGAGCGTGGCCAATGGCTGGGGCCTGCTGGAACTCAAGACCGAAGGCCGCACGCTGGAAGAAATCTTTGTCTCGCTCACCTCGGGCGAAACGCCTGAAATGAAGGAGGCAGCATGAGCCGACCTGTCGCGGAGCAACAGCGGCGAATGCTGCCCTGCCTCCTGGTTGCGCATGCTGTGCCTAAACAACTGAACTTTGAGGAGGCAGCATGAGCGCCATGCTCTCGATCGCGCGCCACGAAGCGCGCCGCATTTTTGTCTCGCCGCTGGCTTGGACGGTGCTCGCCGTCATCCAGTTCATCATGGGTTTGTCGTATGCCTTGCTGCTGACCGAGATGGTCAACAACCCCGGCTCGCTCAACCAGTATTCGGGTGTCGCGGACTACATCGGCGGCGGCCTGTTCGGGTTCTCCGCCGTGCTGCTGTTGCTCATCATCCCGCTGATGACCATGCGCCTGTTCGCGGAGGACAAGAAGAGCGGCAGCCTCACCCTGCTCACCACCGCACCGGCGTCGCTGACCGAAATCGTGCTGGGCAAGTTTCTCGGGCTCTCGGTGTTTTTCCTGGCGGTGCTGGTGCTGATGGCGCTGATGCCGTTCTCGCTCTCGGGCGGCACGGAGCTGGACAACGGCCGCATCTTTGCGGGCCTCTTGGGCCAGCTGCTCATGATGCTGAGCTTCGGTGCGGCGGGCCTGTTCGTCTCCACGCTTACCAAGGAACCTGTCATCGCCGCCGTCGGCGGGTTCGGCCTGCTGCTGGTGGTGTGGCTGCTGGAGGCGATGGCCTACGGCGGCGGCATGTTCAGCGACCTGTTCCGCCACCTCTCGTTGATCGGCCATTTCGAGAAGCTCAGGCGCGGCGTGTTCGATACCGCTGACATCGCCTATTACCTTCTCTTCATCACCTTCTTCCTCTGGCTCGCGGTACAGCGGCTCGATGTCGAGCGTTCGTAAGCCGCCGAGCAAAAACATGAACAAGAAAACACTCCGCTTCCAGCAGGCTGTCTCGGCCCTGCTGTTTCTCGCCGTCATCGTGCTGCTCGGCTGGCTTTCGGTGCAGTTCAAGACCGAGTTCGACTGGACTGCCAACCAGCGCAACTCGCTCAGCGCCGCGTCGGTCAAGCAGCTCGGCAACATGAAAGGCCCGGTGAAGGTGATGGCCTTTGCACCCTCCGGCCCCGAGAACCGCGCCGATACCGCGCAGTTCTTCGTGCGCTATACGGCGGTCAAGAAGGACATGGCGATCGAGTTCGTCGACCCGATCAAGAACCCGACCAAGGTGCGCGAGTTCAACATCCAGCAGGTGGGCGACTTGGTGCTGGAATACGACGGCCGCCGCGAGACGGTGCGCAGCGGCGACATGAACGAGGCCAGCGTCACCCAGGCCTTGCAGCGCCTGAGTTTTGCCGAGCAGCGCTTCGTGGTGTTCCTGCAAGGGCACGGCGAGCGTTCGCCGGTGGATTCCGGTGCGGCGGGTTACTCCGCCTTCGAGCAGTTGCTCAAGGAAAACGGCTTCGCCTCGCAGCCGCTCAATCTCGGCACCACGCCGCGCGTGCCGGACAACGCCGCACTGCTGGTGATCGCCGGGCCGAGCAGCGCGCTGCAACCGGGCGAGACCAAGATTCTGCTCGACTACCTGGCCGCCGGCGGCAATCTGCTGTGGCTCTCCGACCCCGACTCGCCACCGCCGCCGGAAGAACTCAGCAAGGCGCTCGGCGTGGTGTTCGAAAAGGGCACGGCGATCTTCCCCGAATATGCGGCAATGACGCAGGACCCGAGCCTGTTCCTGACCGCAACCTATCCGCCGACGCCGGTGACGCAGAACCTCACCGAGAACACGCTGTTCCCGATCGCGCGTGCGCTCTCCACCGACCCCACGGCCAAGCCCGATCCGGCCTGGCAGCCGCAGCCGTTCTTGCAGTCCACGCAGCAAGCCTGGATCGAAACCGGCCCGCTGGAAGGCGAGATCGGTTTCGAGCCCGAGAAAGGCGACAAGCCGGGGCCGCTGACGCTGGGCTTGCTGCTGAGCCGCAACCTCAAGCCAGCCGCCGATGCGCCCCAGCCCAAGACGCCGGATGATCCCGTGCCCGTCGGCAAGCCGCAGCGGGTCGCCATCGTCGGCGATTCGGACTTCCTCACCAACGCCATCCTCGCCCAGGCCGGCAACGGCAAGCTGGGCCTGAATGTGGTGCGCTGGCTGGCCGCCCGCGACGACCAGCTCGACATCACCGTGCCGGAGGCGCGCGATCAATCACTGTCGCTGTCGCCGGTCATGGTGCTGCTGCTGGAGATCGGATTCCTGGTGTTGCTGCCGGTGTTGCTGCTGGCGATCGGCATCGGCCGCTGGCTGTCGCGTCGTCGTCGCTGAGCGCCGACATGAATCGCGCACGGCTCAATCTGCTGCTGGTAGTCATCGTGCTGGCACTCGGTGCTGGCGCCTGGATGGCAAAGCGACACAAGGACAAGCCCAAGGAAACGCTCACGCCGCTGGCGGCCGAAGGCGTCAACAAGATCGTGATCGAGTGGCCGGGCAGCCCGACCATCCAGCTTGAAAAGCAGGGCGCGGAGTGGTTGTTGCAGGCACCGGTCAAGTCGCGTGCCGATCGTTTCGAGGCGGTGGGGGCCACCAGCCTGGCCAGCACCGAGGTGCAGAGCACGCTCGACGGCGACGGCATTGATCTAAAAGAACTGGGGCTTGATCCGCCCAACCACACCGTGACGCTCAACGACGTGAAAGTGGAGTTCGGCGGCAGTGATCCATTGCAATCACGCCGCTATGTGCGCGTGGACGGCGTCGTCAAGCTGATCGAAGACCCTGCCACTGCCGCGCTCGACAAGGACTACGCTGATCTCATCAGTAAAAACCTCTTTGCGCCGGGCGACACGCTGGTGAAAATCGAGCTGCCCGCCTTTACGCTCACCAAGGGGCCGGATGGCAACTGGACCGCACCCGCAGGTACCGCCAACGCTACACCTGCCGCATTGAAGACTCTCGCCGACGGCTGGAAGGACGCTCAGGCAATGTGGAACGAAGCGGCTGCGGGCGAAACCGCATCGGGCGGCACCGTGCGCATCACCACGCAGCAGGGTCAGGTGCACGAGTTCGTGGTGGCGTCGGTCGATCCGCAGTTCATGCTCTACAACCCGGCGTTGAGAGTG
The DNA here is from genome assembly GCA_030652575.1 of Stagnimonas sp. Lineage (GTDB taxonomy): Bacteria > Pseudomonadota > Gammaproteobacteria > Nevskiales > Nevskiaceae > Stagnimonas. Next base: position 24,004 of record JAUSQI010000141.1, read on the forward strand.
CGACACCAGCTTTCAAAGGCCTTGGCGGATGCGCTGCTGAAGTTGCCTGAACCCGCGCCTGCACCTGCGACGCCGGCTACCCCTGCCACACCCTGAGGCGATTGCTGTCGAGCAGCAGGCAAGTGGTCAGCAGGGCGGCGAGTTCTTAGAATACGGCGCTTCAACCTTCTCATCCTTATCGCGTCCCGCCGGAGTTTTGCCCGTGAGCAGCAACCATAATCCCCAGAACGACAGCGCCCACGACAAAGAGTTTTTCCGCACCTTCGGCATGGTGCTTGGTGCGTTGGGTGCGATTTTCGCGTTCTGCATTTTTGCCGCCAATCTGATCGTGCCCAAGGCGGGCCCGAGCGAAGCCGAAAAAGCGCGGCTCGAAGCGCGCATTGCGCCCGTCGCCCAAGTCATCACCGATCCCGCGATGCTGGTGAAGGCCAACACGTCAACCGTCAAGCGCGAGCCGCTGACGGCCGACCAGGTTTATGCACAAGCCTGTGGGGCCTGCCACACCAGCGGCGTGCTGAATGCTCCAAAACTGGGCGACAAGGCGGATTGGAGCAAGCGTGCGGCTGCCAACGGCGGGCTGGACGGCCTCACCGCCATCGCCATCAAGGGCATCAACCAGATGCCCGCGCGTGGCGGCAACCCCGATCTGACAGACGATGAAATCAAGGCGACCGTCAAGCAAATGCTAGAGAAAAGCGGCGTTTGAGGACTTGTTGAGCAAGCAGAAACAGTCATCGCTCGTTCAGTTTTGGCACGGGCTTTGCCTTTTCAGGTTTGTGGAACTACTGGGGCGTCATTGAAGACAGCAGTTTTCCAGCAGACCTCGTGTTACAGTTTTATGGCACTGCATTGAGTCGTATCTGACTTGCCTGCGCTGCCTACCCACCCAAAATCAGGAGAGGATGTAATCATGAAGATGAAGCAGATCGTTGTTTGCGCGGCCCTTATGTCGGCAGCTTGCGTTTCAGCCCCGGCATTTGCTGGCGCAACCGGCAATGCGGGTGTATTTAGTGACTACATTTTCCGCGGTATTTCCCAGACTGGCGGTGCTGCTGCTGTTCAGGGTGGTCTGGACTACAGCTCGGAATCCGGCCTCTACGCAGGCACCTGGATCTCGAACATCAACTTCGGCGCTGGCACCCAGTACGAAACCGACTTCTACGGCGGCTTTGCCGGCAAGGTGGGCGAGTTTGGCTATGACGTCGGCGTGATTCAGTACTACTACCGTGGTGCGACCCCTGCCAACACGACCGAGTTCTATGCTGGCGGCTCGCTGGCTGGTCTCTCTGCAAAATTGTTCTACACGAATGACCTTGCCAGCACGAAAGACAGCGCGTTCTACGTGACTGCCAACTATCCGATTGCTCTAAGCAAGACCCTGACGCTGACGCCTGCGGTTGGCTACGCTTTTGGTGATGCATACGACTCGACGAAAGAAGTGTTGGACTACGGTGTGACCCTGAGCAAGGCACTGAACGAAGGCTTTACCTTCTCGTTCGGCCTGACCGGCACCGACCGTGACGGCACCAATGACGAAACCCTCGTCATTGGCCTGAAGAAGAGCTTCGATCTGTAATTTTCGGCACGGCTGAACGAAAAAGGGCTGCCTCGGCAGCCCTTTTTTGTGGCTCACAGTTCCTGCGAGCCTTCGGTGTCGTCTTTCGGAATCACGCCATCGGTCATCCAGCACTGACGGCAGTCATCGGCGTCCTGTCGGCGCAACACGAAGACATAGCGATAGCGCTGGCCGCCGATACTGGTGATCTCGACCGGCTGAAGCGCTCGATCGCCCTGCTGCATCGTGGCGGCCAGCACCGCACTTCGGTGATTCAGCAGTTCGCCGAAACCTTCCCGGATCATTTTCGAGAAGCGCGGCAGCGGCCCGGTCTGGGCCCGATTTTCCGGCGAGCTGAAACGGAAGACCGTGGCGAAACCGGCATCCTTGATTGGTTGATCCACATGCTTCAAGGCATCCAGCTGCAACTGCACGACTTCACGCGGGCTGAGCTGAGGCGCAGGCTTTGCGGTGGGTCCGGCAGCAGCTGCTAACGCGGGGTTCAGCAAGGCCAGAAAAGCTGCGGCGGCGATCAACGAAGTGAGCTTCCCCTTCTTCCCCGGACACGCAGTTAGGTTTTTTGCAGCTTCTCATAGCTCATGGGGCTGAGGTAGCCGAGCGTTGAGTGTCGTCGTGTCGGGTTGTAGAAGCGTTCGATGTAATCGAAGACGTCGGCCTTGGCTTCGTCTCTGGATTGGTAGCGCTTTCGGCTGGTGCGTTCGGTCTTGAGGCTGGAGAAGAAGCTCTCCATCGCGGCATTGTCCCAGCAGTCCCCTGAGCGGCTCATGCTGCACGCCACGCCGTGATCCTCCAGCAGCGACTGAAACGATTCGCTGGTGTATTGGCTGCCTTGATCCGAGTGATGCAGCAGCGAAGCCGCTTTTGGCCGCCGGCGCCAGATCGCCATCATCATCGCGTCAGTCACCAGCTGCGCCGTCATCTGCTGTTGCATCGACCAGCCGACCACACGACGGGAATACAGATCAATCACGACAGCGACATAGAGCCAGCCTTCGGCTGTATTGAGATAGGTGAAGTCAGCAATCCACCGCTGATTGGGTGCGGTGGCCGTGAAGTCCCGATCCAGAATATTCGGTGCGATGACATGGCGGGTGCCGACATCAAATGGCGGTCGCCTGCGCTTGGGTCGTGCCACCAGACCAGCCTTGTGCATCAGACGCGCCACGCGGTTCTCGCTACACGGCACCGACCAGTCGCGTAGATCGCGGACGACGCGGGGGCTGCCATAAGTCCGGTCGCTAGCAGCAAAGCTCTCCCGAATGCGCAGCAGGGCCTGGCGATTGGCCTGCGCCCGCTGGCTCTCAGGACGCGTCGTCCAATCATAGAAACCAGCAGCCGAAACCGACAGCGCCTGACACATCCATCGCACCGGCCAGATGCTGCGGTGCTGGGCCATAAAGGCGTACTTCACGTGGAGTCCTTCGCGAAGTAGCCGAGCGCTTTTTTTAAGATGTCGCGCTCTGCAGTCACCCTCCGCAGCTCGCGCTGCAATCGGGCGACATCGGCCTCAGCGGGTCTCATCAGGCCGCGACCTGGAAACGCTTGTGTGGTGTCCTCGCGATGCTCGCGCACCCAGCGATTGACCAGCGTCAGATGCACCTCAATGTCCCGCGCTACCTGGGCAGCAGGAACACCCCGATCAATGATCTGCTTCACCGCCTCGAGCTTGAACTCTCGGCTGAATACTCGTCTTCCCATCAAAATCCTCCGTCCTCATCATCACAGCTATAGGACGTGTCCGGGGAAGAAGGGGAAGCTCAGTCCGCATGC
>JAUSQI010000166.1 GCA_030652575.1 Stagnimonas sp.
CGGCAGCATCGCCAGCGAATTGCAGGCGCGCGGGTTGTATTTCATCGTGCAGCTACCCAGCGGGTAGAAGTGCGTGTCGATGCTGAAGTTGAGCTTGGACAGGCGCGTGTAGTGACGCACCGCCTGCAGTTCGCTCACTTCCGGCAGCTTGGGCGCGGCCTTGCGGCGCAGCCCAGCCGGAATGGCATCGGTGTTCACCTTCACGTACGGGGCCTGCGCGTGGGCGGCGCGGCCGGGTGCGGAGATTTCAAAGATCAGGGGTTCGGACATGAGTTAGATACCTTTGAACCAATTTTTGCGGTCGCCGTTTGAGAAAAGTTTGCGCGCGTATTGCAGGCTAGATTCGTTGTTTACATTGCTGCTGCGCGTAACTCTGTCCGCATTTTCCGCCTCAGCAAATGCAGAGATCACAGCTTCCTTGTCGCCTTTCTGTTCTCTGTAAATCCGAATAATTGTTTCTTTCTGCCCGTCTGTAGCAGTTACCTCATCGACAGAATCGAGAGCGGCAATGGCGGCATCGTAGTTGGGTTCGTGGGCGATCTCGCCGACGAGTTCGGTGTGGCGGACGATGTTGTTCTCGTCGATCACCACGACCGCGCGGGCGGTGAGGCCAGCCAGCGGGCCGGTTTCGATCTTCACGCCATAGTCTTTCGCAAACGCAGCACCGCGCATCAGCGACAGGTTCACCACGTTCTCGATGCCCTCAGCGCCGCAGAAGCGCTTCTGCGCAAACGGCAGATCGGCGCTGATGCAAAGCACCACAGTGTTGGGCAGCTTGGCGGCGCGGCTGTTGAACTGACGCACGCTCATCGCGCAGGTGGCGGTATCCACCGAGGGGAAGATGTTCAGCACCTTCTTCTTGCCGGCGAAATCGTGCAGCGAGACATCCTTGAGATCGCCACTCACCAGATGAAAGCCGGTGGATTCGGAGCCGACGGCAGGCAGGCTGCCAGAGACTTCAACCGGGTTGCCGTGCAGGGTGACTGTGGACATGGGGTTCTCCGTGGATTTAGTTGAGTGCAGCGGCGAGTGCGGCTGCATAGGTTTGAATGTGCTTCGCCGTCTTGGTTTCGGTGGCGCAGATCAGCAGGGTCTGGCCCAGCTCCGGGTAATGCGCCGAGAGATCGAGACCGCCGCAGATGTTGTGGTCCGCCAGCGTTTCAAGCACGGCAGTGACTGGCTTGGGCAGACGGATCACCGCCTCGTGGAAACGCGGACTGGCGAACACCAGTTCCACTCCCTTGATCCGGGTCAACGCCTCGACGAGCGCCGTGGTGTTGGCGATGGAAGCCGAGGCTACCTTCTCCAAACCCTGCGGCCCGACGATGCTCATGTAGATGGTCGCAGCCGTGACCAGCAGGCCCTGGTTGGTGCAGATGTTCGAGGTCGCCTTGGCGCGGCGGATGTGCTGCTCGCGCGCCTGCAAGGTGAGTGTGAAGCCGGGCTTTCCTTCGAGGTCCACCGTGCGGCCGACGATGCGGCCCGGCATCTGGCGCACGATCGGCATCTTGCAGGTGAGAAAGCCGAAGTAAGGGCCACCCCCTGCAAGCGGAGAGCCGAGTGGCTGGCCTTCGCCGCAGACAATGTCCGCACCCTTCGTGCCCCACTGCGAGGGCGGCTTGAGCAGGGCGAGCGAGGTGGGGTTGACCACCGCGACCACGAGCGCGCCCTGGGCATGCGCCCAGTCGGTGAGTGCATCGACGTCTTCCAGCACGCCGAAGAAGTTGGGCTGGGCGATCACCACCGCCGTCGGCTTGGTGCCTTCGTAGTTCTTGAGTGCTTCGAGATCGGTCTTGCCGGTCCTGGCGTCATAGCCGATCACGGCCTGGCGGATGCCCTGCGCGTGGGTGCAGCTGTTCACCACTTCCGCGTAGAAGGGGTGCAGTGTTTTCGGCACCAGCATCACGCCACCCGGGTTGCTGCTGTTGACGCGCGTCGCCATCAGCAGCGACTCGGCGAGCGCCGTGGCGCCGTCGTACATCGAGGCATTGCTGACGTCCATGCCCGTCAGCTCGGTCATCATGGTCTGGAACTCGTAGAGCACCTGCAGCGTGCCCTGGCTCGCCTCGGCCTGGTAGGGCGTGTAGGCGGAGTAGAACTCGCCGCGCGTGGTGATCTGCCACACCGCCGCCGGGATGTGATGCTCATAGGCACCGGCGCCGATGAAGTTGAGCGGCGCACCATCCTGCCCCGCCCGCTCGTGCATCAGCTGGGTGATCTCCATCTCGCTGACGCCTTCCGGCACCTGCGTGAGGCCCTTGGCTTTCAGCTCGGCGGGAATTTCATCGAACAGCGCGTCAAGCGTGGGCGCGCCGATGGTCTTGAGCATCGACGCGACGTCTTGCTCGGTGTGGGGAATGAACGGCATGGTGTTCCTAAAGCAATAGAGAAATCAGTGTTTAGCTGAGCGTCGCGGTGTAGGCAGCGGCGTCGAGCAGGCCAGCGACATCACCGGCGTTGGTGGGCTTCATCTTCCACATCCAGCCACCGACGTAGGGGTCGGTGTTGAGTATTTCGGGGGCCGATGCGAGCGCATCGTTGACGGCGATCACCTCACCGGCGATGGGCGCGTAGACATCGCTCGCAGCCTTCACCGACTCGACCACGGCGCAGCTCTCACCCGCTGCCAGCTTGCGGCCGACCTTGGGGGTTTCGACGAACACCAAGTCGCCCAGCGCGTGCTGCGCGTGGTCGGTGATGCCGATGGTGACCGTGCCATCGGCCTCGGTCTTCACCCACTCGTGGGATTTGGCGTACTTGAGTTCGGCGGGGGTATTGCTCATGGAAAGGCTCCTGCGAGTGGACGGTTTGAAAACTTAAGGGGTTGCGATCAGCACTTTGCCGTTACGGACAAAGGGCGGCTTGACGATGCGGGCAGCGACCCACTGGCCGCGAATTTCGACTTCGACGTTGCCCTCGGCATTGGCGTCGACGCGGGCGAAGGCGATGGACTGCTTCATGCTCGGCGCGAAACCGCCGCTGGTGGTTTCACCCAGCGCGCCATTGGCGAAGCGCACCGGCATGTGGGCGCGCAGCACACCGCGGCCTTCGAGCATCAGGCCGATGAACTTCTTCGGCGACTTGCCACCGCGCAGGGGTTCGAGCGCGGCACGGCCAATGAAGTCGCGGGCGGCATCGCTGAAATCGAGCGTCCAGCCCAAGCCGGATTCGAGCGGGTGCTTGGTCTCGTCCATGTCCTGCCCATACAGATTCATGCCCGCCTCAAGGCGCAGCGTGTCGCGCGCGCCGAGGCCGCAGGGCTTGACGCCATCGGCAACCAGCTTCTGCCAGAGGGTGACCAGATCGGCATGCGGCAGGATCAGCTCGAAGCCGTCCTCGCCGGTGTAACCGGTGCGGCCGACGAACAGATCGCCCTCGTAGGCGGCCTGGAAGGCAATCAGTGCGAGTGATTTCTCGGCGAGCGCGGCAGGCAGGTACTTGGCCACGGTGGCGCGGGCCGTGGGGCCCTGCACGGCGAGAATGCCCAGATCGCTGCGGTGCTTCACACCGACCTCGAAGCCAGCCGCCTGCTGCGTGATCCAGGCCAGGTCCTTCTCGGTGGTGCCCGCGTTGACGACCAGACGGAACCAACCTTCGTTGAGGAAATAGATGATGAGGTCGTCGATCACCCCGCCATCCGGCCGCAGCATGCAGGTGTAAAGCGCGCGACCGGCTACGGTGAGCTTGGCGACGTCATTGGCGACGAGGTGGCGAAGCAACTCGCGGGTGCGCGGGCCGGTGAGATCGACCGCCGACATGTGTGCCACGTCGAACATGCCCGCGCCCTGGCGCACGGCATGGTGCTCGTCCAGCGGGCCGGTGTACTGGATGGGCATGTCCCAGCCGGCAAAATCGACCAGACGGGCATTGAGAGCGATGTGTTCGGCGTGCAGTGCGGTTTGCTTGAGCGTCATAACGGATGCCGGTAGTGGAGTGCATCCGCCCCTCTGTCCTTTAACCTGAGCGTTGGTGCGCCTTCGGTGGCCTGCTGAACAGGCGCTCTCCAGAGTTGTGTCTTCGCGGACGATCCTTTTACCTGAGCGATTCCGAGCGGATTTGCGCCTTCGGTGCCGGGGTTGAGCCGGTCTCTCTCGTCTGCGATCGCAGTGTATGCGCTAGTCGCACGGATGGCGAGACATTCAGCGCGCTGGCATGCCCTGAAAGCGCCGCCGGCAAGCATGATCTCCGTCACATTCGGGCAATGGCTGGCTTTCTATCGGTCAGTTATATTTGCGCCTCGTAAAAAATGCTAATCAAGGCAAAAAAGGGACGAGCTATGGGATTGGTTTCCATCAGCAGGCTAGCGGCCACGGCGTGGGTTGCAGCAGCGGGCATTGCGGCCACCACCGCAACGGCGCAGCCGCCCATCACGCCGGGCGCAGTGCAAGACACACTCAAGCGCACGCCCGAACTCAAGCCACCGCAGCCCCTGCTCGCGCCCAGCGGCGACCCCGCGTCGCACAGCAATATCGCACCTGCAACGGTGGCCAAAACCATCACCGTCGAGCAATTCGAGTTTGCAGGCAACACCCTGTACGGCAGCGACGAGCTCAACAATGTCATCAGCCGCTACACCGGCAAGCCGATCACGCTGATCGACCTCTACGAGGCGGCCGACAAGATCACCGAATTTTATGTACGACAGGGCTACACGCTCGCCTCCGCCGTGGTGCCCGCACAGAAGGTGACCGAAGGCACGGTGCGCCTCGAAGTGATCGAAGGCCGCATCGGCAAGGTGAAATACGAAGGCATCAAGAGCTACTCCAAGAATGAACTCGGGTTTTTTCTCGATACCGACGAGGGCCGCGTCTACAAGGCCAGCGACTTCGAGACCAAATTGCGCCTCCTTGACGATCTGCCGGGCCTCGATGTGCGTGCCCGCCTGCAACCGGGCGAGGAATACGGCAGCTCCGACATCGTCGTTCTGGCGAAGGAAACGCCCTTTGAGGGCAGTCTGTTCGTCGACAACGCCGGCACCGAAAACATTGGCGTGATCCGCACCGGCGGGCAGCTCACCCTCAACAATCCCTTGGGTGCCGCAGACCAGCTCTCGCTGACGGGCCTGCGCTCGCGCGAGGGTTTGCTCAAATACGGCGCTGCTGCCTACTCCCTGCCCACCGGCATCGGCGCCTCGCGCGTCAACGTCAGCTATGGCTATGCCGAGTTCAAGGTGGCGGGCGCGTTTCAGGGCGTGACCGGCAGCAACAGCACCGCCCGTGGCGAGCTGTATGTGCCGGTGCTCGATAACGGCCACGACCAGTTCAACATCGTTGCCGCCATCAACGATACCCGTGCGGATACCGATTTCAGCGGTATCACCTTTGCCGAAACGGCCGTGACCGTGATGGAAGTGGGCGGCAATTTCGCCCGCACCTATGCCAACCGCTCCGTCACCCAGCTGGCGCTGCTGCTGAGCAGCAACTTCACCGGCTACAACGCCGCTACGGATACGGCGAGCGTGCCGTTGAAGGTCGATGTCGACCTACAGCAGCTCACGCCCCTGCCCTACGACTTGCAGCTGTTGACGCGCACCCAGTTTGTCTATGGCGTTGATCCATTGCCGGATACCCAGAAGTTCTCGATTGGCGGCCCCAGCACGGTGCGCGGTTATGCGCCGTCGGAGGCGCGCGGCGACTGGGGGTATCTTGCGCAACTGACCTTGCGCCGCAACTACGCGCTCGGCAAGGCCGTGCTCACGCCGCGCCTGTTCTACGACGCCGGTGCGGTGCGCCAGCACAAGGCGGATCGCTTCCCGCTCGGCAGCCAGCCGCAGGATGTCTCGCTCGCCAGTTACGGGTTTGGTTTCGATGTCGGCTACCACAACCTCAGTCTCAAGATGGATTACGCGATACCGGGCTCCAACACGCCGGTCAGCGATGGCAAGGAGGACGGCCGCTTCTACGGCGCGTTCTCGCTCGCTTTTTAGTCGGAGTTACCCATGAAGAAAGCCGCGATGCAGCGCCCTGGTGATCACGCCCTTTTGATGCGCCCAAGCCCCATCGTGAGGCCGCTGTTGCAGGCCCGCTGGGCTTTGCTGCCGGTGGCGCTGTTGCCGCTCGCGGCAATCGGCAACCCCACGGGCGGCAGCGTGGTGGCAGGTCAGGCCAGCATTCAAGGCGGCGCCGGCCTCACCACCATCCAGCAGCAAAGCGCATCGGCCGTCATCAACTGGCAGCAGTTCGGCATCGGCAGCGGCGAGACGGTCAACTTCGTGCAGCCCTCCGCGTCGGCGGCGATCCTCAACCGGGTGATCGGTGGCGATGCCAGCGCGATCTTCGGCAACCTCACCTCCAACGGCCGCGTGTTTCTCATCAACCCCCAGGGTGTGATGTTCGGCGCCGGGGCGCGTGTCGATGTGGGCGGTCTGGTCGCCTCCACGCTCGATGTCCGCAACGAGGATTTCATGGCAGGCCGCTATGTGCTGGCGGGCGGCTCCAACCCGGCGGCAGTGAGCAACGACGGCGTCATCACCGCGCGCGACGGCGGCTTCGTGGTGCTGGCCGGTGGCGATGTGCAGAACGGCGGCTTGATCCAGACCCGCCTCGGCGACGTGGTGCTCGCCAGCGGCGCGGGCCTGACGCTCGACATGAACGACACCGGGCTCATCAGCTACCGCATCGATGCGGCCGCCTTGAGCGACGTGGCGGGGGTGACCAACACCGGCAGCCTGATGGCCGACGGCGGCCGCGTGTTCATGGCCGCCAAGGTGGCGCGCGAACTCGCCTCCACCGCCGTCAACAACAGCGGCACGGTGCGTGCGACCCGCATCGGCGAGCAGGACGGCGTCATCGTGCTCGAAGCCCTCGGCGGCAATACCGAAAACAGCGGCACGCTCACCGCAACCAGCGAGACGGGCAGCGGCGGCACCATCCGGGTACTGGGCGACCAGGACGTGCTGGTCAACGGCGGCACGCTGGATGCCAGTGGTGCAACCGGTGGCGGCGTAATCCGTATCGGCGGCGGCTGGCAGGGCGGCGAAGGCCTGACGACCGCCGCACGCACCTATCTCGCACCCACCGCCACCGTGCGGGCGGATGCGCTCGATGAGGGCAAGGGCGGCAACATCGTACTGTGGTCCGACCAGAACACTGTGGTGGCCGGTCTCGTCTCCGCAGTCGGTGCCGGCAGCGGCGACGGCGGCGATGTGGAAACCTCCAGCCACGGCGGCCTCGCCATCGACAATGCGCCGAGGATTTCCGGCGGTGCGCTGGGCAGCGGCGGCAGCTGGCTGATCGACCCCTACAACCTCACCATCGTCGCCGGCGGCGGTGGCGGTCTCACTGGGGTATCGCAGACCTCATCGACGTTCACCTCCACAGGCGATGACGCCACCATCCAGGTCGGCGTGATCACCGATGCACTGGCCGGCGGCGGCAATGTCACCGTGCAGACCGTCAACGGTGGCGGTGACCAGGCAGGCGATCTCGTTCTCAATGCCGACGTCAACCTCGACTTCAGCAACACCGGCAACAGCACGCTCAACCTGATTGCCTTCAACGACATCCAGCTCAACGGCAATGTTTTCGGCAGCGGCAGCAGCGGCAATCCCAGCAGCCTGACGCTGAACCTCAACGCGGGCGCAGCCATCGGTTTCAACGGCTCGATGCTGAATACCAATGGCGGTGCGATCACCGCACTGGCTGGCGGCAACATCGACGTCAACAACGCGATCAGCACCAGCGGCGGCGCTTTCACGGCCACAAGCTCGGGCGGCACCATCACTTTCGGCAATGCCGTCAACACCGGCACGGGCAATCTTTCCGCCACAGCCAGCACCGGCGACATCGTCGTCAACTCGGACATCGGCAGCGGCAACCTTGCCTTGACGGCATCGGGCAGCAACGGCCAGATCAATTTCGATTATCTGGACAACACCCTGCTGGTGTCGTCTTCGGGTGCGATCGACCTCGCGGCCAGCAACGGCATCGCCAATCGGGATCTCTCACCCGGTGGCGACGAAGGCGGCGTGCGTTTCCTGGCAGGCAGCGGTTTCACTGCCACCGGCACCAGCGGCGCGATTGCGCTGGATCACGCCGACATCGATGCCGTCAGCGCTATCGATATCGAGCACCTCGGCGGTGGCGTGGATATCGGCAACCTGACCATCGGCAGTGCCAGCACTGCCGGCAACATCCGCATCGTGGCGGGCGGCGGCAACATCCACATCGGCAACATCCGCAGCAATTTCTTCACCGGCAATGTCTTTCTCGGCACGGCCTCCGCCGTCATGGGCGATCTCACCCTGCAGGCTGCCGGCAAGGTCAGTGCGGACTTTTTGCTGCAGGGCGGCAATCTGCAAGCGGGCAGCATCGACATCAGCAGCAGCGGCTTCGGCAACCAGGATGGGGATGGCATCGACTTCCGCAGTGACGACGGCAACATCATCGCCGCCTCGCTCACCGCGACCAGCGGTGGCATCAGAATCAGTGATATCGAAACGCTGGAAAACTTCGGCCAGGTCGATCTCACGGCCAGCAGCGGCAGCATTGACCTTGCGAGCGATGGCGACATCCTGATCGGCAGCCTCACGGCCGGCGGGCCGGTCACCATCGGCGGCTTCACGGTAAATCCCGACAGCGACGATGCCCCACGCAGCGCGTCTGTCACCACGGGCGCCATCACCACGACCTCCAGCGATGCAGGCAACGACGGCAATGCCAACGCCGACATCCGCATCGCCGCGCGCAACGGCATCACCATTTTCGGCGACGTCACGACCAGCGCCATCACGACGCTGACCTCTGTCGCGGATGGCCAGGCTTCAGCCATTTTCGACGCCAGCACCCTGGACGGGGCCATCGTCGTCGACGGCAGCATTTCCACCCAGGCCTACGTCGGCTACAACAGCGATGGCAACTTGGCGGGCGTCTTCAGCGGCAATGCCACGGCCGCCGCCGATATCACGCTGAGCGCGGTCGGCGCCGAAGGATCTTCGGTGAACACCCGCGCGCTCAGCAGCGATGCCCGTGCCATCAACGACAGCGACAGCGGCCTTGCCTTGGTCAATGCCGATATCCGTCTCAACAACAGTGGCGGCAGCATCGGCGTCACGCGCGCCATCGAGCAGGACGACAGCACCGTCATCAGCGCCGTCGGACTCGCGACCAACCAGACCGGCGCCGCCCGGGCCGATGCCAATGTGACCGTGACCGCCGGCCTGGGCGGCAGCATCTCGGCCTCGCATGACGAAAGCGATTCACTGGTCGGCGACGACATTTTCGCCCTGGGTCTTGCCACAGCCGCCGGTGCGGGCATCTACAGCAGCAGCGTGACGCTGTTTGCCGATGGCGACATTGTTGCGGGCAACATCGTGGCCTCGGGCAGCAACATCGGCCTCACCAGCAATTTCAGCAGCGTCGATATCGTCTCGGTATCCGGCGGCAGCGCAAACCCGCTGGACAGTAATACGCCGGTGCTGGGCGACCTCTCGCTGGCGGCCTACAGTGGTTACCTTGCGGTGCGGATGCTGGACGACACGGTGGCCAACGGCACGCCCGTACTCTGGTCCACCACCGGCAACATTGCCATCACCACCAACAGCGGTTTCAACTACCGCAACCTCGATCTTTCCGCAGGCGGCAACATCACCGTGTCCACGGCCGGCACGCTCGGTCTTGGCAACCTCACCAGCCAGCAGAGCGGCATCAACCTGCAAGCCGACGCCTCCCTCGATTCCGTCCTCGACGGCTTTGCAATCACGGCTTGCGAGGCCGATTGCGAAGTGGGCACGGCCTTGTTGCCGAGCGCCGGCAATCCGGTCGATCTCACCACAGGCGACCTTGTCGCCAACAACGGGGATCTGGGCGTTTTCAACACCAGCGGCGGCAATATCGCCGTCGGCAGCATCGGCGGGGAAAACCTCGGGCTCGTCGATATCCAGGGCTTCGGCCTGCTGCGCATCAATGAAGGCGTTGCCACCACGGTAACGGCGCAACGCATCAACCTGCTTGCCGGTGCGGATGACCCCAACAGCCAGCTGCTCGCAATCGATGCGGGCCTGCTGGATCTGGTGACAACCGGCGGATCGGTGACGGTAAATGCCGGTTTCACCGAGCGGTTTGTCGACCAGAACGGCGACCCCGCCACGTTCACCACGCCCGGCAGCATCGTGCTCGGCAGTATCACGACCAACGTCAATGCGGCCGATGGCACCGGCGAGGCTTTCGTCGTGGTCAACAGCGCGGGCGGCGATGTCACCGTTGGCGACATCCGCACCGGCTCGATCGGCAGCTCGATCGTCACCAACTACGAGGACTCGTCGGGCAATTTCTACGATATCGGTGGCGGCGACGTGCGCATCGGCACCGACGGCACCCTCAGCACCGGTGCGATCAACACCAGCGCGGCAGGCGCGGGCAGCAGCCTGGCATCGGTTTTCCTGCAGGCCGGCGGCGATCTCACCGTCGTCGGCAGCATCGGCACGACCGCCACCACAACCGAAGGCCAGCCCTCCGCTGAGCCCGATGCCGCCGATGCCTCGATCTTTGCCTTTTCCGAGGTCGGCGGCATCACCGTCACAGGCGACATCCAGACGGTGGCCGTCGTGGGCGATGAATCCACGCCCAGCGCCAACCCGGCACTGGCCGATGCCAGCGTGTTCATCGCCAACGGCGATACCTCGAGCCGTCCCGTCGCAATCCAGACCGAAGGCATCAGCACTCTTGCGATGGCCTATGGCACCACCCTCAATGCGGGTGAGGGCACGCCGCCGGTGGCCGCCGCCTACGCCGACATCCAGATCTGGACCGAATACCTCGAATTTGAAACACCGGGCGCCTACGGCGGCTCGATCACCGCGGGCGGCAGCAGCGGCATCATCAGCAATGTGGCACTGACAGCCGGTGGCGTCGGAGACGCCAACATCACCGCCTTCGCCACGGGCGGCGGCATCACCCTGAACGGCCCGGTGCAGACCAGCGCCAGCGGCTACATCGACCTGCTGACGCGCGACGCCGATGTTCAATCCGCAGGCGATATCACACTGAATGGCGCGCTCGGCAGCGCCGTGCTCGCACCACTGTCGGTGCGCGTCGAAAGCGGTGCCGCGCTGCGCTTTGCCGATATCCACGGCGGCACCGTGACCCTGTCTTCGACAGGCGACATGACCTCGACCGCCGCCGATGGCCATTTGGCCGTCACCTCGCTGACGACCGATCCATCCTCGCTCGAAGATGACTCGCTCACCGGCAATATCACCATCCAGGCGGCCAGCTTCGACGGCAACGTCTTCACGGCGCAGACCATCCGCGGCAACGACATCACCCTCGACGCGGCGCGCGGTCTCATCACCAGCGGCTTCTTCGACGCCACCCTGCTCGATACCGATGGCGTACCGACGGGCGGCCTGGGCAACCTCGCCGTCCGCAGCGGTGACGGCACCGCCAGCCTCAGCCTCAGCAGCCTGTCGGAGGGTACGATCGAGTTCCGCGACGCCGCCGACGAGTATCTCGGCGGGATCAGCTTCAACACCGGCAATCTCATGGTGCAGGCGCAGGACTTCGCGATCACCAGCGACGTGACCCTGGGCGGCAGCCTTTCGCTGACCAGCACCGTCGGCGGCATCGCCGCACTGGCGCTGAATGCAGGCTCCAACCTGTCTCTCGCTTCGGCACAAGGCCTGTCGGCCAGCAGCCTGACTGCGGGCGGCGCCCTGAGTGCCACGGCGACCAACGGCGATCTCGTCGTCGACGACCTGGCAACGGATGCAAGCGGCGATGGCGTAGTCACCGGCGGCTCGGTTGTGCTGGAAACCGGCAGTTTCGGCAACATCGGCGCCGGGGCGGTGACAGCGACTACCGGCAACGTGAGGATCGATGCCCAGATCGACAACAGCAATACCGCTGCATCCGATGTCAGCCTCGGCAGCGTGACATCCACGCTGGGCAGCGTCTCCATCAATTCAGGCGCCTTCAACACCAGCACCCGTATCGGCGACATCACGGCCGTGGGCGACGTCAACGTCGACGACTGCTTCATCGGCTGCGACAGCCACATCCTCACCGAGATCGGCAGCATCACCAGCAGCGGCACGATCAGCATCGGCACGCTCTTCTCCGCCCATAGCGTCACCGTCGGCAGCATCAATGCCACCAGCGGCAATGCCAGCAGCGCCACGCTGCAGGGCGGCGCAGGTCTCACCGTGCGCACGCTCGACAACGTCGCCGGCCTCGCCAGCCTCTCGGCCGGCACCGCGCTGCTGTCGCTGGACAGCGCCACCGCCGGCAGCCTGAGCCTCACCGCAGGCTCGGTGATCGCCGAAACGGCCGGCGGCGCCATCTCGCTCATCACCCAGGGCAGCGATCTCTCGGTTGATGCGGCCAGCCTCACCGCCAACGGTCTCACGCTGCAATCGGCGGGCAACCTCACCCTCAACAACAGCGCGCTGGATGCCGGCGCCGCGCTTGCCACCTTGCAGGCTGACGCCGGCACGGTGTTTCTCAACAACACCGTTACCGCCGGCAGCCTCAGCGTGACGGGCCAGAGCATCAGCGGCAACAGCAGCATCACCGTGCCCGGCGCGCTCAGCCTTATCGCCACGGCGGGCGACGTGACGCTCGCCAGCGCCTCTGCCGACACGGTCACCGTGTCGGCCACGGGCAATGTGCAGGGCAACGGCACGGCGCTGTCGCTCGCATCCGTGGGCAATCTGTCAGTCACTGCAACGTCGATCATCAGCACGGGCAGCCTCGGCCTCACGACGACGGGCGGAAACATCGTGCTCGGCAGCACCGACATCGTGGCGGGCAGCACCGCCGCAATCGATAGCGCGGGCAGCATCGCCGCAGGCGACATCACCGCCGTCGACGGCATCACCGCCTACAGCAGCAGCGGCGGCACCATCCTGCTGGGCAATCTGCAAACCACGGGCCCGATCGGCAGCATCCTGGTCGGCGAGCGTTCGCTGCTGGATGGCGCGACCGATGCCGGCGCGGTTTCCGTTGGCCTGCTCACCACGGCCGGCAGCGCACAAATCGCCAGCCAGGGTGGCAACGTCTCGGTGCAGGGCTTCGGTTCGACGCCGCTGGCCGCACAGGCGGATCTCATCGCGAGCAATGGCACCCTGACCCTGGGCAATGCCGCCAACGCGCCGGGCATTCTCAATCTGACCGGCAGCAACGGCATCGTCTTCACCACGCCTCTGTCGGCGACCACTTTCGCCAACACCGCGCTCGGCCTCACCGTGGGCGGCAGCACGGCATTGACGCTGGGCGATCTCAATACCCGCAGCTTCTCCCTCACCACCGGCAACGGCACGGTGACGCTGGGCAACATTGCCGCCACGCAAACGCTGGGGCTCAGTGGCAACGGCAACATCACGGCCGCGAGCCTGGCCGGCGACGGCGGCGTGACACTGCAAGCGGGCAGCCTCGATGCAGGCAGTGTCGGCAGCAGCGCGGGCAGCGTCGCGGGCACCATCGCAGGTGCCATGACCGTCGATACCCTGACGGCCGCTACCGGCATCAACGTCGCTTCGACCACCGATGCACTCACGATCAACACGCTGGCGCGCACCACCACCGGTGATCTCGCACTGAGCGGCGCGACGTTGGAAGCAGCCACCGTCGACGCCACCAACGGAAGCACCACACTCAACGGCGGCACCATCAGGGTGGATAGCGTCAGCGGCAACGGCGTGGCCATCAACGCCTCCACACTGCTGACCACCCGTGGCAGCGGTGTGCTCACCATCGCAGCCACCGGCACACCGGGCATCACGCTCAACACGCCGTCGGTCCAGGCGGCGGATGTAGTGCTGGGCGCGACGGCAGGTGGCATCCAGCTGGGCTCAGCCAACCTCAGCAGCACCGGCGATGCAAGGCTCACCAGCCTCGGTGCCATCAGCGGCACCGGCACGATCACTGCCGCCGAGCTTCTGAACATCGACAGCACCAATGGCTCGATCAACATCGGCGTGCTGTCCGGCGATACGGTGCAAGTGAATGCGGCCAGCGGCAACGTCACCGTGGCGGGTCTTGCTTCGCCCGTCGGCTCGACGCTGGCCGAACTGCATGCGCGGGCCGGCACCCTCAGTCTGGGGAGCATCAGCAGCGCGCCCGCCACACTCCTTCTCGAAGGCAATACCGGCATCGTGCTGGGAACGCCGCTGTCTCCCACGGCGCTCTCTGCCACCGACCTGAGCCTTGTCGTCGGCGGCAACGCCAGCCTCAATGCCGGCAACCTCGATACCCGCAACTTCACGCTCACCGCAGGCACCGGGCCGGTCACGCTCGGCAATGTCACGGCGCTGCAAATGCTGAGCCTCGATGCCGATGGCAACGTCACCGCCGGCAGCCTCTCGGGCGGCAGCGGGGTTTCGCTGCGTGCCGCATCGCTCACGGTGGCCAACGCGATCAGCAGCAGCGCCGGCGGTATCGTCGGCAACATCATGGGCATGGCCAGCGCCAACACGCTCTCGGCCGCGACCGGCATCGACATGGCCTCGGCCTCGGGACTGCTCCGCATCACCAGCAGCGCGACGACCACGGCCGGCAACATCGCGCTGGGCGGCAGCACGCTGGATGTGGGCGACCTCACCGCCAGCACCGGCAACATCACACTCAACAGCAGCAGCGCGATCATCGGCAGGCTGCGCGGCAACGGCGTCATCCTCAATACCGCTTCCGGCCTCACCGGCCGCAGCGGCACGGGCATCGACATCACCGCGCTCGGCGCGCCGGGCATCAGTGGCGCTGCCAGCCTCATCAGCGGCAATACCGTCAGCCTGGTCTCGGCGGGCAGCATCCAGCTCGGTAACAGCGCTATCCGGGGCAACACCGGAGCGGTCGTGCTCGACAGCACCGGTGCGGTCATGGCCGGCACGATCGAGGGCGTTGGCAAGGTGACCGTCAACACCCGCAACGCCGGCAACATCAGCCTGAGCACCGTCACCGCAACCGGCAGCGCCGGCAATGTGCTGATCGGCGAACGCAGCACGGGCGGCAATATCGATGCCGGCATCATTACGGTGGGCGTCATCACCGGCGCCGGCCAGCTCACCGTAGCCAGCGAGGGCGGCAACGTCACCGTCGGCGGCATCGGCGGCACTCCGCGTGCGACGCGCGCCGACCTGAGCAGCAGCGGCACGCTCACACTCGGCACGCTGACCAACGCCCCGGGCACGCTCAACCTCACCGGCCTCAACGGTCTGGTGCTGGGCAGCGCGCTGGCCGGCAACCTCACGGCGACCAATCTCAGCCTGATCACACAAAGCGGCAGCCTGCTGTCGCTCGGCAACCTCAGCGTCGGCGCACTGAACGTGCAGACCGGCAACGGCGGCGCGAGCCTGGGCACGGTGACTTCGGCTTCGACGGTCACGCTGGGCGGCAACGGCGCCTACACGGCCAGCGGCCCGCTGACGGCGGCAAGCCTGATCACTTTGGGTGGCACCAGCTTCAGTGGTGGCGCCGTGATCTCGACGGCGGGCGGTATCACCGGCAGTTTCAATGGCCTGGGCAGCTTCGGCGCCGTGCAGGCCGCACAGGATGTGACGCTGAGCTCCACCGCCAATCGCCTGAGCTTTGGCGGCACGGTGGTTTCCACCGGCGGCGACATCGCTTTGCTTGCAGCGCAGGACGTATCCCTTCTGGCGGGTGCCACCGCCAATGCCGGGGCAATCACCCTCACCGGCACCACGGGCGGCGTCAGCACCGGCGGCGACCTGGTGGCACAGGACGATCTGAACATCAGCAGCACCTCCGGCCGCATCAATCTGCCGGGGCAGACCCGCAGCACCGCCGGTAACGTGCGCGTATCGACCGGCAGCGTCAACACCGGCGTCGTGCTGGACCCGCAAGGCACGCCGTTGCAGGTCGGCCTCTTCGTCAACGACGGTCGCGCGGCCAATCTGTTTCAGGTCACGAGCAGCGGCAACATTGCGCTCAACACCATCGAAGCCGGCACGGTCGTGGTCAACACCACCGGCTCGCTGAGCAGCAACAGCGCCATCAACCTCAGCAGCACCGCGGGCGATCTCTCAGTGACCGCCAGCAGCATCCAGGCCCCCACGCTGACGCTGGACTCCGCAGCGGCGCTGATCCGCAGCGCAGCCATCAATGTCACAGGGCTCACCACGCTGGTGGCTGACAGCGGCACGCTGAACCTCGCCAACATCAGCACCAACAGCCTTGATGCCACGGCCCAAAGCCTGATCTCGACGGGCGCCATTGTGCTGCCCGGCGCGCTGAGCCTCACCGCAACGCAGGGCAACATCATCACCGGTGCGCTCACGGCGGCCAGCATCACCGAATCGGCCACCACCGGCATCCGCAACGGTGCCGTGGTGGCAACCAGCGGCAACGTCACCGCCACGACCGGCAATGCGCTGGCCACGGGGCGCATCAGCGCCGTGACTGGCGCGACGCTGACGACGACGAGCGGCGCTCTCACCATCAATGGCCCGCTGACGGTCAGCAACGGCAACGCCCTGCTGACAGCAACCGGCAATGTATTGCTGGGTGGCAGTGGCACCGCGTCCGGCGCTTTCACGGTCACCAGCGATAACGACATCGTTGGCAACAGCAGCGCGGGCCTCAACATCACGGCCGGTAGCGTTTCCCTCGACGCCGAGGGCAACATCACCAGCGCCTCGGCACCGCTGTCGCTCACCTCCACCGTCGGTAACCTCACCGTCTCTGCGGACTCCATCACCGGACCGAACGTCAGTCTCGACGCCGAGACCACCCTCATCCGCACGGGCCTCATCAACACCACGGGCCTGGCCAATATCGCCGCGACGGTGGGCACCGTCTCGCTCGATGGCATCACGGCGGGCAGTCTGCTTGCGCGAGCACCCAGCATCAGTGCCAGCAATGCGATCACGCTCACCGGATTCATCGACCTGCTTGCCAGCAATGGCGCGCTGACGGTTGCTGATCTCGCAGCAGGCGGCCCTATCACGTTGATCGCCAGCACGGGCAACGTGACGGTGGGCTCGATCACCGGCAGCAGTGCCAGCCTCGTCAGCGGCGCAGGCAGGGACGTGACCGTGACCGGTCTGGGCAACGTCACCGGTCTGCTGTCGATCAACAGCGGCCGCAACATCTTCGCGCACGATCTCAGGGGCGGCTCGCTGGCCCTGAATGCAACGGGCAATCTCAGCGACCCCGGTCATGTCTACCTGACCGCCACCAGCCTCACCGGCACGGTCTCCGGCAACATCGAAAATCTCAATGCGCCCGATGTGCGTTTGGACGTCGCAGGCGATGTCACCCTCGACGTCAACGGCAGCATCAACACCGGTGCCGCCGGCAGCATCCGCATCACCTCGGTGCAGGCCATCACCGATCTCGACCCGCTGAATACCGGCACCCTGACCATCACCGCCCCGTCGGTTGTTTTCTCAGCCGGCACGGTCGTCGCAAGCACGCTGGCCACCATCACCGCCAGCGATGGCGGCATCAACCTGGATGGCTTCAAGGGTGGCGCGCTCGTCGCCAATGCGACCAACGGCGATATCGAGTTCAACAACGCCAGCACCAGCGGCGCGCTCACCGCCCGCGCGGTGAACGGCAATATCTACGGCAGTTACAACGGCGGCATCGTGACGCTGGATGCCGACAGGAACATCGACGCCAATGTGACGGCGGATGGTCTGGCACGCCTCACGGCGCGCACCGGCTTTGTCGGCGTCGACACCCTCACGGCCGGCAGCATCCTGCTCTCCGCAGCCACCGATATCCAAGGCTCCGATACCAACAGCGTGGTGCTGAGAAGCACCAGCGGCAACATCGGCATCACCGCGCCGGTCATCAATGCAGGCCTGGTCGATATCAGCAGCGCGGGTGCAATCAACCTTGGCGGCACCAACATCAATGCCGGCACGGCCACCGGCAATGTCGTGCTCAATGCCGCCACGGGCGCAGCCGCGTTCAACCAGATCACGACCCGCGATCTTTCGGTGACCGCCGCGACCATCAACAGCACCGCGACGCTGGTCATCGCGGGCGACCTCAGCCTGCAAACCACGGCAGGCGATCTGACCACCGGCGCGGTCACGACCGGCGGCGATTTGCATCTTTCCTCTGCGGGCCGTATCGAGACGGCGGCGCTGCGAGGCGGCAACGTCACGGTCATCAGCGGAGACACCGGCGGCATCACCACCAGCAGCATCACCGCAGATGGCGATATCACCCTGCGCGGCGGCGGCATCAGCGCCGGCTCGCTGGTCAGCACCGGGCTTGCATCCGAATCCGGCGGCACGCTCGACTTGGTTTCTTTCGGCGATATCGATGTCGGCACACTTCGCGGCAACACAGCCAGCGTGTTGTCCTACGGCGGCGATGTACGGGTGGCGAGCGCCGATCTGAGCGGCATGGGCAGCCTCACGGCGCTGGCGGGCTCGGTCGCGACCGATAGCCTCACCGCCGGTGCAATCGCCATCAGCGGCAGCCAGCTGCGCAACTACACGCTGGCCAGTGGTGAAGCGGGCTACGGCGGCGACATCAGCCTGACCTCGACCGTCGGCGGCATCACCGTGTCGGCCCCGGTCGTCGGCGACGGCGCGGTGACACTCGACAGCGCCACCGGCATCGCCGTCACTGGCATCAACGCCACGCGCGATGTGTCGCTTGCAGCCCGCCAGGGCGATATCACCGCCACCGGCAGCTACCGCACGATCGGCAATATCCAGATGCTCGCCGAGACGGGTGGCATCAGGCTCGACAACAGCAGCATCGAGGGCAACCTCAGCTATCTGGCGGCAGACACAATCACGGCAAGCGAGTCCGTCAGCATCAATGTGGCGGCCCTCTCGGCGGCGGGGCGCATCCTCGATTTCTCGGGTGCAGACATCGTTGTGGGCCAGGGCGAAGCCCCGATGTCCAGCGACTTCGGGCTGATTGCTGCGCTGGGCCAGCAGGGTTTCATCCTGCCTTCCTCGCTCATCCCCAATGCGAGCTTCGATGCGACGGAGGCACTGGCGCTGGCCTCGGTCAGCGGCACGGCGCACTACATCGTGTTGCGCGCACCCGTGGCTTCGATACCCAATCTCGGCAGCATCAGCAGCACGGCGGGCGATCTCTTCCTGCAATACGCGCCCACCGACAACGCGGCGGATTTCACTTTCGACCTCGCCCAGCTTTCGTTCGCCAGCAGTGCGGCGACCTTTGCCTTCGGCAGCTCGGATTACATGGGGGCCATCTTCATCACCGACCCCAGTACCGGCATCGCGCAGACGCCGGACAAGGCACTGACTGCCGATGGCAACAACACCAACTACATCACCCTGAGCAGCGGCACCACCTTTGGCGCGGAGACACTGCAAACTGCCACGACCGGCCAAGTGGTGGTGCTGGGCCCGGCGACACCGGTGACACCTCCGGCACCGCCGCCGCCCACGCCCGAGCCTCCCGTACCGACACCGCCCGCGCCGACACCTCCATCGCCAACACCCGTGCCGACACCGGTGCCGGTGCCTGACCCGGTGGCGGGCATCGAGGACCAGAACCTGGTACTGCTCGGCGACCAGCTGATCCCGGCCGAGAAGAAGCGATTGTTCACGGAGCTCTCCGAAGCCCAGTTGTTCTTGCCGGACGAGCTGCTCGTCACCCGCGACTCGGTCGAGCAGGCTTCCCAGCAATGCGACGCCATCCAATGAGGAACCCTCACATGATCCAGCGTCTCCCTCGCCTGCTCGCGGCACTGCTGGTGCTTGCGCCGCTGGCGGCAACAGCGGCCGATGTGGCGGGCACGGTCGTGATGCTCACCGGCAGGGCCACCGCGCTCGGGGCGGATGGCACCGTGCGCACCCTGGCCAGGAACGACAGCGTGTTCTCCGGCGATCTGGTCAACTCCGGCTCGGGTAGCTACGTCAACCTCAAGTTCGCGGACGGTGCCTTCTTCCTGCTGCGGCCTGAAACGCGGTTCCAGATCGAGCAGTACGGCTACGTTGCCGCTGCGACACCGGCAACGCCGGTCAAGCCGCCGCCAGCGCCAGCGGCAGCCACGCCCACGTCGGCACCGCTGGTGACGGCACCGCAACAGCAGGCCGGCTCGGGCAGTTCGCGCGCGTTCTTCCGTCTGGTCAAAGGCGGCTTCCGCTCGGTCAGCGGCCTGATCGGCAAGCTCAACCAGGATGACTATCGGGTGTCGACGCCCGTCGCCACCATCGGCATCCGCGGCACCAGCTATTCCGCGCGCCTCTGCGAAGGCGCCTGCGAAGACCGCGAGCAGATCGTCACCAAGCTGCGTGGCGTCGGCAAATCGGTGACGCCGGACGAGATCGTGCTGGTCACCACCGTGGACGACGGCTCCATCGAGCTGCAATCGAGCCAGGGCAGTACGGTGCAGAACGCTTGTCGCGCCGGCGGCGACGAAGCAGCCGGCAAGAGCGGTTCGAGCCCCTGCACGGCTGTATTCACTTCCAGCGACGGCAGCATCACCGTCGTGCCGACGCGGCCGAGCATCGAAAACAACGAGCGCAGCCTCAACCCCGCGTTTTGCAGTTGACGATGGCTGCGACCGCCGTCCGGGCCCCGCTCGGCTACAAGAAGCTCGTCCCGCTCAACCGCGAAGCCCACGCCACGCTCGGCCTCGGCACGCCGTCGCACCTTTGGTGCGCGGCACTCAACGCCGTGCACCTCAATGCCGCCGAGTTTGCGAGCGCGGCCGCGAGCTTCCCCATCGCCTTCGCCCGCGATGACAACACCGGCGAGTTCGTGCCAATGGCGGTGCTGGGCCTGCGCAGCGCGGAGAACCTTTTCGTCGATGGCAAGGGCCAGTGGCTGCCGCGCAGCTACGTGCCGGCCTATGTCCGTCGCTACCCCTTCTGCATCGCCGAGATCCCGGACCGCGAAGGCCGTCCGCCGCAGCGGCTGGTGTGTTTCGAAGACGGCCAGTTGCAGGCCAGCGGCGAACCGCTGTTCGACGCCGGCGGCAAGGCCACGCCGCTGTGGGACAACACCCAGCGCCTGCTCGAAGCCATAGAGGCGTCGCGGCAACAGACGCGCGTGCTCTGCAAGCGGCTGGAATCCCTCGGCCTGTTCACGGCTTTCGAGGCGCTCGCCCTGCCCCGTCTGGGCAAGCGCATGCGGCTGCAGGGCCTGTTCCGGGTCGACGAAGAAAAGATGAACGCCATCCCCGGCAAGGACCTGCGCGTGATGCTGCGCAAGGGCGAGCTGAAAGCCACGTACGCGCATCTCATCTCGCTGGAAAACTTCGCGGTGCTGATGGAACTGGCCGTCGAGCGTGATGCGCTGACCCCCGCAGGCTGAGCCCGTGGGCCGCCCGCGCATCCTGCTGGCGTGGGAACTCGGCGGTGGGCTGGGGCATCTGGCACCGCTGCGGGTGCTGGCGAGGCATCTTCAAGCAAGCGGCTGGGATTGCATCTGGGCCGTACGCGATCTCGATGCGGCTGCGCGTTATCTGTCGGTCGATGGCCCTGAAGCCGTTGCCCATCTGCATCAGGCACCGCTGGCGCAGCAAGCGCCGCAGCATCCGGTGGATGTGCAGCTCAACTACGCCAGCACGCTCTTCAGCTGCGGCTACGACGAGCCGCTGACGCTGGCCGTGCGGCTCAAGGCCTGGTGCGCGCTGATGCAGCAGACCGGCTGCACGCGGGTGATCGCCAACCACGCGCCCAGCGCCATGCTGGCGGCGCGCGTGCTCGGCCTGCCTTCGGCACCGACCGGCACCGGTTTCAGCGTGCCGCCCGCGCTTACGCCGTTCCCGCCCTATCTGCCCGATGCAAATCCCGCCGTGATGCTCGACAACGAGCACAAAGTCACCGGCGTCATCAATCAGGCGCTCGCCACGCTCGGGGCCGACGCGCTGCCGCAGTTGCAGGCGCTGTTCGATGGCAGTGTCGCGGGTCTATTCACCTACCCCGAAACCGACCACTACGCCGCCTTGCGCGGCAAGGGCCATCTGGGTCTGCACGATCTCTCCGAAGGCGCACCCGTGCAGTGGGGTGTGGCGCGCGAACCGCGCGTGTTCGCCATGCTCAATCCCTCAGCCGGTACGCCTGCGCTGCTGCGTGCACTGGCGGCGCTTTCAGCGCAGGTGGTGGTCAAGCTGCGCGGCATCAAACCAGCCAGCCTCACGGCGCTGCAACGGCCCGGCTGGGTCGTCACCGAGCAGGCCGTATCGCTGCGGCAGGCGGCGGAAACCTGTGATCTCTTCATCGGCCACGGCGCGCATGGTGCGACGGTGGAGGCGCTGCTGGCGGGCAAGCGCCTGCTGTTGCTGCCGGATCAGCGAGAGCGGCTGATGCTGGCGCAAAGGCTATCCGCCACTGGCATGGCAACACAGTTGCCCACCGCGGACGTGGCGGCTTACGGCACGGCCCTGCGGCGTCTGCTGGACGAATCCGCACCGCAGACCGCCGTGGCGTTTGCGGCACGCCATGCCAGGCAGCCGCGCCAGCGCATCCTCAACGACTGGTGCGATGCGATGCTCGCCGCCGGTTGACCAAGCGCCTGACTAGGCGCCCTGCGCCCGCGCTGCGAACCACTGCTTGAGCGGGCCGGCGCGATTCACGGTGGAGAGGCCACGCCCGAGCGCGCGGCCCAGCAGCGCATCACCACCGAAAGCGCGATGGAGTCCATCGGTCATCGCCAGCATCTCGACCGTCTCCGCACTGCGCTGCCGCACATAGCTTTGCAGTGTGCGGGCGCGCCACCAGCCACGGCCATCCGCACGGGCGGCAGCCAGTGTGGCGGCGAGTGTGGCGGCATCCGCAAGACCAAGATTCACGCCCTGTCCGGCCAGCGGATGCACCACATGCGCCGCATCGCCGATCGCCACCGCACCCGGCACCAGCGGCGCAGGCACATGCTTGAGCCGCAGCGCGAAACTCTGGCGCGGCGTGCAGGCGGTGACCGCGCCCAGCACCTGCCCGCTCGCCGTGCCGAGCCGCAGCCTGAAGGCGGCATCGTCGAGCGCCATCAGCTCATCGGCCAGCGTCGTGTGGCAGGACCAGACGATGGAGCAGCGGCCATCGGCGAGCGGTAGCAAAGCCAGCGGGCCGGTCGGCAAAAACCGCTGACGCGCGATGCCGCCGTGTGGCTTTTCGGTGGTGACGTGGGCGACCAGTGCACGCTGCGCGTAATCCCAACCGATGCTGTCGATACCAAGTTGCTCGCGCAGCGGCGAGTCGGGGCCATCGGCCACCACCAGCAGCCGCGCGCGCAGGCTGCGGCCGTCGGCAAGCGTGACGCCGACGCCGTCCTCGTCTGCACGGGTTTCAGTGATGGTGGTTTTGCTCAGGCGCTGCCACTCACCCGCCTGCGCCCAGAGCGCGGCGTTGAGCAGGCTGTGTTCGACGATCCAGCCCAGCGGCTGATCCGGCAGTGCATCGAAGCGCAGCGCCTCGTCCGGCTGCTGATGCCAGACCTGCATGCCGCGATAAGGGCTGATGCGCGCCGCAGCAATCGCTGACCAGATGCCGAGCGTGTCGAGCAGATGAACCGAAGCCGGAGAGAGTGCATAGACGCGCGCATCGACTTCGCCGCCTTCAAATGCAGCCGGTGCCGCTGCGCGTTCGATCAGCGTGACAGCGAAGCCCGCTTGGGCGAGTGCCGCCGCAGCCGCAAGACCTACCGTGCCGCCACCCGCGACGATCACATCGGCATCGAAACTCATGCGGCGAGACCGGTATGACCGAGGTTCTGTTGCATAACGGCTCGCTTCGCAGGCGGCATCAAATCCATTGCCAGCAGTCCGAGATGACGCAGGCTGCTGACCACGGGCACGCGGTTGGAGAACAGGCGCACCAGTTGATCGGTGAAGTCGGCGGTGCGGCGACGGTCGTCTTCGCGACTGGCCGCGTAATCCGCCAGCAGTCGGCCGTCGCCGAGATCGGCGTCTTGTGCTGCGGCTTCAGTCAGTCTTGCTGCGAGGGCGGCAACGTCGCGCAGCCCCAGATTGAAACCTTGCGCCGCCACCGGGTGCAGGCTCTGCGCCGCGTTGCCGCAGAACACCACGCGCGGCGCGCTCAGTGTTTCGCTCAGCGTGCGTTGCAGCGGATAGACGATGCGCTTGCCGATACCGGTGAAACGCCCCAGGCGCTCGCCGAAAGTGTGCTGTGCGGCGGCGATGAACTCCGCTTCTGCCAGCGCATGCAGATCTTCGGCACGAGCGGTCGGCAAGGTCCAGATCAGCGAGCAGGGGTGCCCTGCCGCCACATCACTGGCGAGACGGGGCTTGGGCAGCACGGCAAACGGGCCATCCGGCGTGAAACGTTCGTAGGCAACGCCCGCCGGATCGCGCTGCACGCGGACGGCGGTGACGATCGCGCTCTGCTGGTAGTCGCGCACGTCGGCATTGAAACCGAGCAGGCCACGCAGGGCGGAGCTGGCACCATCGGCAGCGACCACCAGCTTCACCGCGACGACGCGGCCATCGTCGAGCGTGAGTTTCGCGCCGCGCGGATCCAGCGCCAAACCGGTGACACGGGCCGGGCAAAGCCATTGCAGATGCGACTGCAAGCGCGCCTGCGCCTGGCCCAGCAAGGCGGCACCGACCGCGCGCAACGGCGTGTTGTAGCCCAGCGCGTCCAGTCCTGTCTCGGCCGCCGTGAACCGTGCGACGCCGAAGCGGCCGCGCTCGGAAATATGCGTTGCAGTGATCGGCTCGGCTTGCGGCCGCAGCGTGTCCCATAGCCCCAGATTCTGAAAGATGCGGCGACTACCGTCGTTGAGCGCGATGCAGCGTTCGTCCCAACTTGCGGCATTGGCGGGCGGTGCGACCGCATCGATCAGCGCAATCTTGAGCTGGGTGTGGGCCAGAGCCACCGCCAGACTGGTGCCGACGAGACCGCCACCAACGATGGCGATATCCGCCACAAGCTCGCGCATGGGCTAGGCCGAGGCCATCAGCGCTTCGATCTCGTGGATTTCCTTCGGCACGCCGCTGGTGAGCACTTCCGGCCCGGTCAAAGTCACCAGCACATCGTCTTCGATGCGAATGCCGATGCCCCAGAACTCGCTCGGCACACCGGGCGTGCCGGGTGCGACGTAGATGCCGGGTTCGACCGTCATCACCATGCCGGCCTCGAACTTGCGGTACTCGCCCTTCAGCTTGTAGCGGCCGACGTCATGCACGTCCATGCCCAGCCAGTGGCCGGTGCCGTGCATGAAGAACTGCTTCTGCTTGTCGGCCTTGATGAGTTCATCAACATCACCCGTGAGCAGGCCGAGCTTCACCATGCCCTCGGTGAGCACGCGGGTCGAAACCTCGTGCGGCTTGCCGACGCTTTCGCCGATCACCAAGGTGGCAATGGCCGCCTTCTGCGCCGCGAGCACCACCTGGTAGACCGCCTTCTGCGCGGCCGTGAAGGTGCCGTTGATGGGGAAGGTGCGGGTGATATCGCCGGTGTAGCCGCGGTACTCGGCGCCGGCATCCACCAGCAGCAGTTCGCCGTCTTTCAACGCCATATTGTTTTCGGTGTAGTGCAGGATGCAGGCGTTGTCGCCGCCGCCGCAGATGGTGCCGTAGCCGGGCTCACAGTCGTTGAGCGTGAACTCGGCAGCGATCTCGGCGGTGATCTGCCACTCGTTCATGCCGGGCTTGGTGGCGCGGATGGCGCGCACGTGCGCTGCCGCACTGATCTCGCAGGCGGTGCGCTGCAGCTCGATCTCGCTCGGGCGCTTGAACAGGCGCTGCTCGTGCAGGGTGTTCTCGAGCGCGACGATGCTGGTGGGGGCCGCCGAACCACGGCGCGCGATGGCGCGGATGTCCTTGATGACGTTGATCACCTGGGTATCGAGCGCCGGGTCTTCACCGAGCGTGAAATGCACGGTCTCGCGGCCTTGCAACAGCTTCGGCAGTTCTTTCTCCAGCGTGTCGATGGTGAAGGCCTGCGCCGCACCGAAGAGTGCGACCACGCCCTCGGGGCCGAAACGGCGGCCATGCCAGATTTCGCTCTCGACATCGCGCGGCCGCACGAACAGCACGAACTCGGCGGAGGCACCGTGCGCATCCTTGCGACCGGGGGCGATCACCGCCACCGCATCGGGTTCGTAGAAACCGGTGAGATAGGCGAAGTCGGAATCCTGCCGAAACTTGAAGTGCGTATCGCGGGCGCGAGTGACTTCATGGGCGCCGGGGATGATGGCGACGCCATCGAGCCCGATGCGCTGCATGAGCGCTGCGCGGCGTGACGAGTATTCGGTGAGCTGGTGGTCGTTGGGGCGCATGGGCGGCTCCTAGTGGATCATCAATGGACAGCAGAATCTTTGGCGCGTTGCAGTGCACGCGCCTGCGAGCCGGGGGCCAGCTCCATGAACAGCAACTGCAGGCCGACGCGCACGTATTCGACAAGCTGGGCGTAGGCCTCTTCTTCCATTTCCTCGTCGCCGCTTTCATCGAAGCTGGCGCGCGTGAACTGGGCGAGGTCCTCGATCACTTCGCGCACTTCCGGTGCGGCGTTCTTGAGGTCGAGCTTGCCGTGGCTGGCGAGACCGAACAGAAAACCCTCGCACCATTCGCCCAAAGCGCGGGCGCGGTCGCCCAGCGGTTGCTCGTCATCGGGTAGCACGAGGCGAATATCGCCATCGGTATCGGCCAGCGACAGTGCAGCGGCATCGCGCACGGCCTTCAGCAGCGAAGCGCCGGCAATGTCGTGATCGGCGCCGTCGAGCACGGTCATCGGGTCGACATCGGCAGGGGGGCGGGTGCAGAGCGCGCCGCAAAGCGCACCGTGGTATTCGGCGGCGTCCTGATCGAAACCGGCGCTGCGCAGGGCCGCATTGAGGGCGGCATAGGGTGTGGATTGGGTCATCGCCGCAGTATACCGGCGGCGATGACCGCATCTTTCAATTCAGCTAATGCAGGCGGGGTGCCGCAGTCGGCAGCAGCAGCGTCTGTGCCCAGGTTTTCTTGTTCTTGCGGCTCAAGCCCGCCAGCCAGCGGGCGTCGGCAGAGCCGAACTCGCTCTCGCGCACCGCAACCACCGGCGGCTTCGCCACCTCGGGCTGCTGGGCGGCTTTTAGCGCCTGGTTGAGCGCCGGGAGGTCCGAATCCAGCAGCGTGGCGAACGCCAGATCAACATCAGCCAGCTCGGCCTTGAGTGCGGCGATGCGTTGCAGGTGGTAGCTGCCCGGTTTGCCCTCGTGGCTCAGAATCGCGCCGTAGAGCATGTCGGTGTGCTCGCGCAGGCGCTCTTCGCCGGTGATGGCCCCGCCCTCAGTGGTCGCAACGATGCGCTTGCGTACGGCATCGACCTTGGCGTCCACATCTGCAACCCGCTGACTCAAGGCTGCATCCTTCACCGCAGCCTTGCGCTCGGCCAGGCCGCTGCGCAGGGCGAGAATGCGATCCATCAGCGCGCTCTCCTGCCCGAACAGCCCATGCACCTGCATGGCAGCGTCGAACTGGGCCTTGCGGTCGGCAACGGTAAAGCTGCTGCGGCGATCAAGCTTGACGTCGATTTTCTGCTCGTAGACCTTGCCGCCCTTGGTCATGCGCACGGTGTAGGCGCCGGGCAGCACACGCGGCCCCTGGGTGCCGGCAAAGGCGAGCTGCACGGCCGGTGGCACGCGCGGCGGTTTCATCTGCATGGACCAGGTGACGCGGTTCAAGCCCCGCCGCTTGCTGGCCGATAGTTCGTCGATGACCTTGCCGCTGGGGTCGAGGATTTCGATCTTGAGCTTGCCGAACAGGTGACGAGTCTTCTGGTAGTAGGTGATGACCGCGCCGTCCGTGGGGTTGTCTCCGACGAAGACCGCGCTGCCGCTGGCCCATCCGCCCTGCCCCTGGATGCGCTGTTGCACGCTGCGACCTACCACAAAAGCGGCATCCTGCTGCAACAGTGCGGTGTTGATCTGCCGCAGCGGACTGATGTCGTCGATGATCCAGATGCCCCGGCCGTGGGTGCCGAGCACCAGATCGTGGTCGCGGCCCTGAATGGCGATATCGCGTACCGCAACGGACGGAAACTGCTCGCCCTTGAAGGCACCCCAGTTCACGCCGGAATCCACCGAAATCCACAGGCCGAACTCGGTGCCGAGATACAGCAGATTCGCTGCGACCGGGTCCTGTTTGATGACGTGTGCGTAACCACGCACACCCTTCGTCGCCGCTGGGCCGACCAGCGGCTGCCAGCTGGCGCCGTAGTCGCGGGTGACGAACACGTAAGGCTGGTGATCGCCCATCGTGTGCAGATCGAAGGTCGCAAAGGCGGTGCCCGGCGCGTGGTGACTGGCCTCGATGGTGCTGACCCAAGCGTTCTTCGGCAGGCCTGCCACGGTCGGCGCATCGCCGTCGATCACCTTCTTCCAGCTCTTGCCGCCGTCGCGGGTGAGCTGCACGTTGCCGTCGTCGGTGCCGACCCAGATCAGCCCCGCCACCTTGGGCGACTCACTGATCGCATAGATGGTGGTGTGCATCTCCGCCGCCGAGTTGTCCACCGTCACGCCGCCGGTCTGCTCCTGCTTCTGCTTTTCGGGGTTGTTGGTGGTGAGGTCTGGCGAGATGCGCTGCCAGCTCTGGCCGTGGTCCCTGGTGCGGAACAGGAATTGCCCGCCCATGTAAAGCGCGCCCTTCTCGTGCGGCGAGAGGTGCAGCGGCGTATTCCAGTTGAAACGCAGCTTCTCGCCGCGCGCGGCCTTGGGCTGGATGTCCCGCGAGGCATGGGTGTGGCGGTGGATGCGCGCGAGATTGCCGCCCTGGTACTCGGCGTAAAGATAGTTCGGGTCCGAGGGATCGTTGAACATCCAGAAGCCGTCGCCGCCGTACATGTTCTCCCAGCGCGAGTTGGTGATGCCGCCGGGGTACGCCGAATCGCCGACCCAGGAGGAGTTGTCCTGCAGGCCGCCATAGACGCGATAGGGGTCGGCGTCATCGACACTCACGTGATAGAACTGAGAGATCGGCAGGTTCTCGTTCTTCCACCATTTGCTGCCGCCGTCGTAGCTGTACCAGAGGCCGCCGTCGTCGCCTGACAAGACATGTTTGGGGTTCTTCGGATCGACCCAGACCGCATGGATGTCGCCGTGCATGCCCTGAAAGCCGCCAACGATGGTGAAGCTCTTGCCGCCGTCTTCGCTCAAGATGAGATTGCCGTTGTCCTTGTAGACGCGGTCGGCATTGGTGGGGTCCACCGTCATGCGTGCGAAATAAAACGGCCGCCAGACCATCCACTGGCTCTTGTCGCGGGCCTCCCAGCTTTGCCCACCATCGCTGCTCACGTACAGCGCTGAATCGGTGGACTCGACGAAGGCGTAGATGCGCTTGGAGTCGCTCGGCGCAACGTTGACCGCGATGCGGCCATAGGGCTTTTTGGCGAAGCCCTTGGTGGTTTCGGGTGTGACCTCGCTCCAGTTCTTGCCCGCATCGCGGCTCACCATCAGCGCACTCGCCGAGGCACTGGTCGGCGACTCACCACCGGAGCGGAAGGTCCAGCCCTTGCGACGGAAGTCCCACAGCCCGGCGTAGAGCACATCCGGGTTCTTGGCATCGAGGCTCAAGCTAGCGCAACCCGTCGACTGCGAAGGGGCCTTGAGGATGTGCTGCCAGCTTTTGCCGCCATCGCGGGTGGCATAGATGCCACGCGCTTCCGAGTCACTCCACAGCCGCCCCAACACGCAGGCGTAGACGGTGTTGCTGTCGCGCGGGTCGATGGCGAGTGCGGCGATGCGCTCGCTATCGCCCAAGCCGACATTGGTCCAGGTGTCGCCGCCGTCGGTGGTCTTGTAGAGGCCATCGCCGATGGAGACGCTGTTGCGCGTCCAGGCCTCGCCGGTGCCGACCCATACGGTCTGCGGATCTTTCGGGTCCATCGCCAGTGCGCCCACCGACTGCACCGGCTGGTCGTCGAACACGGGGCGGAAAGTGGTGCCGCCATCCTGCGACTTCCAGACGCCCCCGCTGGCCGCACCCACGTACACCGTGAGCTTGCCGTCGGGCGTGTGCTGGGCGTCCATCGCGGCGATGCGGCCGCTCATGGCGGCCGAGCCGATGTTGCGGATGCCGAGGCCAGAGACCACGGCGGTATCGGCCACAGGTGCGACCTGAGCAATGGCGAGCGCAGGCAACAAGGCTGCTGTCAAGAGAATCGAACGGATCATGGGGTTCTCCTACTTGGCGACAGCGACGGGGAAGGTGAACAGGGTCGCCGGCAGGGTGGGATTGACCTCGACCGTCTGGTAGTCGATCACCTGCCGGTCGCTGGAGCCCTTCTGCCAGAACGCGATCGACATCGGCCAGTAGATGCCGCCCGCCTTCTCGTAGTCGCCGTATTCGGTGACGGTGATTTCCTTCACGCCGCGCACGCTGCGCTGGCTCTCGGTGCGGATTTCGAGAAAGTGATCCGGGTCGAGCCAGAGGTATTGCAGATCGCCATTGGCCTTCACCACCTTCAACTTGTGGGCGGGGGTGCCGTCGATGTCCTCGGTACCGAGATAGTCCACCGTGTAGCCCTTCTTCTGGCTATCGACCAGCGGGCCATCGATGTCGGAATCCTCGATCAAGCCCTTGACGCTGTCTTCTGGCATGCGCTCAGGATCCTTGCGGCCCTGGAAAGGGTCGATCTGCCAGCCCTCCTTGCCGTCGTAGGCCTGCACATTGACCAGCCCCTGCAAGGAAAACTCACCACGAATCGCTTTCGGCCTGGCGCGCATCTCGACGTATCCCGCCACAAAGCGGCCCTCGCCAATGATGAACTTGCCGCTGCGCTTGACGCCCTGCACGGCACTCAGTGCCGCAGCCCCGCCCCGGGCTTCGAGATTCTTCGCCGCCAGCTCGCTGACCGTCAGCGCCCAGCCGGCCGGGGAGAAACAAAAACTGGCAGCAAGCGCCAGTGACGGCATCATTTTCATGGGACGACCCTCTTTTGGATGCGTCGAAGTTAACAATCTCTTGACGCGATGGCGAGCCGACAGCTTGCCGGACCGTTGAAAGTTTTCATCTGCCTGCGGCCAGAAGGGTAAAGCACCACGCCATCGCAGCCGGACTTTCACGGGCCGTGGCCCAGCGTGGATAATCCCGCCATGAACCCCTCCGATTTCGTCCGCGCCCTGCGCGCCGCCGCACCCTACGTGCATGCCCATGTCGGCAGCGTGTTCGTGCTCGCCTTCGGTGGCGAGATCTGCGAGCGGGCGGACTTCGAACGTTTGCTCTACGACATCGCCCTGCTGCAATCGCTGGGCGTGAAGCCGGTGGTGGTGCACGGCGCGCGGCCACAGATCGAAACCCGACTGGCGGCACGCGGGCTCGACAGCAAGCATCAGGGCAACCAGCGCGTCACCGATGCAGCGGCGCTGGAGTGCGTCAAGGACGCCGCCGGCAGCCTGCGCATGAGCATCGAAGCCAAGCTCTCGACCTCGCTCGCCTCCACTCCCATGGGCGGCGCGCGGGTGAAGGTCGCTGGCGGCAACTGGATCATCGCCAAGCCGGCCGGCGTGCGGGCGGGGGTCGATCTGCAATCGACCGGCGAAGTGCGGCGCGTCGATGCCGAGACCATCCGCCAGGTGCTCGACCAGGGCCGCATCGCGCTGGTCAGCAACATCGGCTACTCGCCGACCGGTGAGACCTTCAACCTGCGTTACGAAGACGTGGCCACGGCCGTCGCCAGCGCGCTGAAGGCCGACAAGCTGGTGTTTCTGGTCGATAGCAATCCGGATAGCTGGACGCTGGCCGAGGACACCGGCGACGCCGGCCAGCTCTCGCTCGGCGAGGGTGCCAAGCTCGCCGATAACGCGACACATCTCTCAGACCGCGACCGCGCGCACCTCACGGCCGCACTCGCCGCCGGGCATGGCGGCGTGCGGCGTGTGCATCTGATCGGTGCCGCCGAAGAAGGCGCCCTGCTGCGCGAGCTGTACACCCGCGATGGCGTCGGCCTCATGCTCTACACCGACGAAAACTACGAGGCGGTGCGCGAGGCGAGCATCGAGGATGTCGGCGGCGTGCTCGCCCTCATCAAGCCGTTGGAAGACGCCGGCGTGCTGGTGCCGCGCTCGCGCGAACAGCTTGAACTGGAAATCAGCCAGTTCGACGTGATGGTGCGCGATGGCCTGGTGATCGCCTGCTGCGCGCTGTTCCCCTATCCGCAATACAAGATGGGCGAGTTCAGCTGTGTCGCCGTGCATCCCGACTACCGCGGCGAAGGCCGTGCCGAGGCGCTGCTGAAGCGCGCCGAAGACACCGCCCGCAAGCAGGGACTCAAGCAGCTGTTCGCGCTGACGACGACGACCGAGCACTGGTTCATCGAGCACGGCTTTGTCGAAGGCAAGATCGAAGACCTGCCGGTGCAGAAGCAGCGCATCTACAACTACCGCCGTAACTCGCTGGTGCTGATCAAGCCGCTGGGCTAGATGTCGTAGTAGCTGCGGTACCAATTCACGAACCGCGGCACGCCAACACTGATCGGCGTCAAAGGCGCAAAGCCGGTGGCCGCATGCAGGCTGCTCACATCGGCATGGGTCTCGGCGACATCACCGGGCTGTGCCGGCAGCATTTCCATCACTGCCTTCTTGCCGAGCGCGGCTTCGAGCGCCTGGATGTAGTCCATCAGGTTCTCAGGGTTGCCGTTGCCGATGTTGTAGATCGCATACGGCGCCTTGCTGGTGGCTGGGTTGGGCGTCATCGCATCCCAGCTGGCATCGGCCATCGGCGGCTTGAGCATCACGCGGACGACGCCCTCGACGATGTCGTCGATGTAGGTGAAATCGCGGCGATGGTTGCCGTGGTTGAACACCGTGATCGGCTTGCCTTCGAGAATGTTCTTGGCGAACTTGAACAGCGCCATGTCGGGCCGATACCAAGGGCCGTAGACCGTGAAAAAGCGCAGGCCGGTCACCGGCAGACCGTAGAGCGAAGCGTAGGTGTGCGCCATCAACTCGTTGGCCTTCTTGCTCGCGGCATAGAGCGACAGCGGGTGATCGACGTTGTCTTTTTCAGAGAACGGCATCTTGGCATTGGCGCCATACACCGAGCTGCTGCTGGCATAGACCAGATGCGCGATCCTGGCGTGACGGCAGCCTTCGAGAATATTGAGAAAGCCGACCAGATTGCTGTCTGCGTAGACATGCGGATTGCTCAGCGAATAGCGCACGCCCGCCTGCGCGGCGAGATGCACCACGACATCGAAGTGCTGGTCAGCAAACAGTGCCGCAACACGCTCACGATCGGCCAGATCGCCTTCGATGAAAGAGAACCTCGAATGCGGCGCCAGCAGGGCGAGCCGCGCCCGCTTCAGCGCCGGGTCGTAATAGTCATTGAGGCTGTCGAAGCCGATGACGGTATCGCCGACTTCGAGCAGGCGCTGGGCGAGGTGAAAGCCGATGAAGCCGGCCGCACCGGTGACGAGGATGGTTCGTGACATCGGCTGATTTTAATGCCCAGTGCCGCTACGACCACCTGCATCGATCAATGCGAGGAGTTCAGCTGTCTTCGCCTGCATCAGCGCCGCATCGCCACGCGACTCGACATTGAGCCGCAGCACCGGCTCGGTGTTGGAGCCGCGCAGGTTGAAACGCCAGCCCTCGGCGTATTCGCAGGACAAGCCGTCGGTCTTGTCGATTACCGCCGCGCTCGGCGCATAGCGTGCCTCGATGCCGGCGATGGTGGCCTTCACGTCGGCCACCTTGCTGTTGATCTCGCCGCTGGCGGGGTACGCCGCCTGACGCTCTTGCACCAGCTGCGACAGCGTCTTGCCGGTCTCGGCGACGAGAGCCGCGACCAGCAGCCAGGGAATGTGGCCGTTGTCGCAGTAGGCGAAGTCACGGAAGTAATGGTGCGCGCTCATCTCGCCGCCGTAGATGGCGTTTTCGAGGCGCATGCGCTCCTTGATGAAGGCATGACCGGTCTTGCTCTGGATAGCGATGCCGCCCGCGGCCTTGACCATGTCGATGGTGTTCCAGGTGAGTCGCGGGTCGTGGATGATCTTTCCACCCGGCTCCTTCCTGAGCAGCGCCTCCGCCAAGAGGCCGACGATGTAATAGCCCTCGATGAAACCGCCGTGTTCGTCGAACAGGAAGCAGCGGTCGAAGTCGCCATCCCAAGCGACCCCGAAGGCAGCACCCGATTCGCGCACCGCCTTGACGGTGTCTTCGCGCATCTCCGGCAACAGCGGGTTGGGGATGCCGTTGGGAAAGTCGCCATCGGGCGTGTGGTGCACGCGCACGAACTCGATGGGCAGATGCGGCGCAAGTGCGTCGATGACAAGACCCGCCGTGCCATTGCCGCTGTTGACGACGATCTTCAGGCCCTTGAGCTTGACTGCATCGACATAGCCCAACAGATGCTCGACATAGCCTGCGCGATAGTCGGTCGGCGTCATCGTTGGCACGCCCGTGGGTGCCAAGTCGCTCAGCTCCAGCACGCGTGCTTCGAGGTCGCGCAGACCGCTGTCGCCACTGATGGGTATAGCCCCACCCTTGACCAGCTTCATGCCGTTGTAGTCCATCGGGTTGTGGCTGGCGGTGACCATGATGCCGCCGTCCACACCCGCTTGTTGTGCGGCCCAATAGACCTCTTCGGTGCCACCCAGGCCAATATCGAGCACCTCGACGCCACGCGAGACGAAGCCATGCGCCAGCGCTTGCAGCAAGGGCAACGAGCTATGGCGGATGTCGCGGCCCAGCGCCACTTTCTTCGGCTGAAACAACTCCGCATAGGCGATGCCCAGGCGGTAGGCGATGTCGGGGTTCAGTTCATCCGGCACGCGGCCGCGGATGTCGTAAGCCTTGAAGGCCGCGAGCTTGGTTGCCGCCATCACTGCTTCTCCGGCGTGCGACCGTAGACGTCTTCGAAACGAACAATGTCGTCCTCGCCCAGGTACGAGCCGGACTGCACTTCGATCAGCTCCAGCAGCACCTTGCCAGGGTTGACCAGGCGATGCGTGGTGCCGAGCGGGATGTAGGTGCTCTGGTTCTCGGTAAGCATGAACACCTTCTCGCCGTTGGTGATCTCGGCGGTGCCCTTCACCACGATCCAGTGCTCGGCGCGGTGGTGGTGCATCTGCAAGCTGAGTTTCTGGCCCGGCTTGACGATGATGCGCTTGACCTGGAAACGCTCGTCCATCGCGATGGTTTCGTAACTGCCCCAGGGGCGGTAGACCGTCGGGTGGTTCACCGCTTCGCTGCGCCCGGCTTTCTTGAGCGAGGCGACGATCTTTTTCACGTCCTGCACGTGCGCGCGGTCGGTGACCAGCACGGCGTCCTTGGTTTCAACGACGATCACGTCGCTGACGCCCGCCAGGGCCACCATGCGCGAGTCGGCGTGCACGAGGTTGCCCTGCCCGCCCTCGATCCAGACGTCGCCGCGCTTGACGTTGCCCTGCGCGTCCTTCGGCAGCGTATCCATGAACGTCCAGGCACCGACATCGTCCCAGCCGGCATCCAGCGGCACGATCGCGGCCTTGTCGGTTTTTTCCATCACCGCGTAGTCGATGCTTTCGTTGCGGCAGGCCTTGAAGCTCTCCGGGTCGAGGCGCACGAAATCGAGATCGGCCTTGGCGTTTTCCACCGCTTTTTCGGCCAGCGCTTCCATCGCGGCTTCGAAGTGCTTCAGCTCCGCCAGCATCACGTCGGCGCGAAACAGGAACAGCCCGCCGTTCCAGTAATAGCCGCCTTCGGCGATGAAGGCCTCGGCCTTTTCGCGAACCGGTTTTTCGATGAAGGCCGAGACTGACAGATACCCCGCGCCGAGTGCGGCGCCTGCGCGTAGATAGCCGTAGCCGGTTTCGGGGCGCGTCGGCTGGATGCCGAAGGTGACGATCTTGCCGGCCTGGGCAGCGACACAGGCGACCTCCACTGCACGGGCAAATGCCGCTTCGTTGGGGATCATGTGATCGGCTGCCATCAGCAGCACCATCGCATCCGGGCCATAGCGACGCAGTGCCAGATGGGCGGCACAGGCTGCGGCCGGAGCGGTATTGCGGCCAGTGGGCTCCACCAGCGTAATGGCGTCCTTGAAACCACCGGCGCGCATCTGTTCGGCCACCAGAAAGCGCTGGTCTTCGCCACAGATCACCACCGACGGCGTCACCGCACCGAGCTTGGCCGCGCGGCGGGCCGTCAGCTGCAACAGGCTTTGTGCATCCGTGAGATTCAGGAACTGCTTGGGATACTGTTCGCGCGACAGCGGCCACAGGCGGGTGCCTGAACCGCCCGCCATGATGCAGGGCATGAGCACAGAGGACATGGAATCGGTCTTGTCGAGTGATTGGGATTTAACCGCAGGACGATACTGATCTTGCGCGCGATGCGCCATCATCAAGACCTTCAGCCGACTCTATTACCAGCACCTGCCTGTGCCCGATCTCACGCTAACGGAACGCTCCCTCGCCAAAGTCTGGCATCCCTGCACCCAGATGAAGGATCACGCCACCGGCGAGCTGCCGCTGATCGCCATCGCGCGCGCCGAGGGTGCCTGGCTGGAGGACACCAGCGGCAAGCGCTACCTCGATGCGGTGTCTTCGTGGTGGACCAATCTCTGGGGCCACCGCCACCCGGAGATCGTCGCCGCCCTCAAGGATCAGCTGGACACGCTCGATCACGTCATCTTCGCCGGCTTTACCCACGAGCCCGCCGTGCGGCTGGCCGAACAGCTCTGCGCCCGCAGCGGGCTGGACCGCTGCTTCTTCACCGACAACGGCTCCAGCGCGGTGGAAGCGGCGCTGAAGATGAGCTTTCATTACTGGCAGAACCTCGGCCAGCCGCAGAAGCGCAAGTTCGTCGCACTCACCAACAGCTATCACGGCGAGACCTTGGGGGCACTGGCGGTCGGCGGGCCGTCGATGTATCGCGACACCTATGCGCCGCTGCTGCTGCAACCACTGTTCGTGCCCAGCCCCGATTGCTACGAGCGCGGCCCGGGCGAGAGCTGGGAGGATCACAGCCGTCGCGCCTTCACGCACCTGCAAATCCTGCTGGAACAGCATGCCCACGAAGTCAGCGCCGTCATCATCGAACCGCTGGTGCAGTGCGCGGGCGGCATGCGCATGTATCACCCGATCTATCTGACTTTGCTGCGCCAGGCCTGCGACCACTTCGGCGTGCATCTCATCGCCGACGAGATCGCCGTCGGTTTCGGCCGCACCGGCACCTTCTTCGCCTGCGAGCAGGCCCCACCCGCCAGCTACGGTCGCGGGCTGAAGGCCGGCATCACGCCGGATTTCATGTGCCTGTCGAAAGGCATCACCGGCGGCACGCTGCCGCTGGCGGTGGTGCTGGCGAAGGAATCGATCTATCAGGCTTTTTACGCCGACTACAGCACCCACAAAGCCTTCCTGCACAGCCACAGCTACACCGGCAACCCGCTGGCCTGCCG
>JAUSQI010000167.1 GCA_030652575.1 Stagnimonas sp.
TAGGGTGGGCAAAGCGAAGCGTGCCCACGCGGATTTGCGCCGTGTGCGCGTGGGCAAACGAGAAGATGTTTGCCCACCCTACGTCACTTGACCAGCGGATGCACGCTCGCACCGTACGTCACTTGAAGGCTTGATACAGCGCGAACCCTGCAATGGCTGATTGCCCGAGCAGAAGCATCCAAAAAGATGTTGGATTTTTCGACTTTGAGACAGATGCCACCCACGATTTATCGAGGAAGACACCCGAATAAGCTTGATAGATCACCAGACAAAAGCCACATGCAGCAAACCCAAAATATCCAGGTTCGGGTACATCAAGTAAGGACGAAAGCATTCCAAGCGATGCCCACAGTGCCCCGAACACAGCAAACCCTGCGCCGTATTTTCTTCCCTCCTGTAGCTTCATTCTGCTGGTCGAAGGAAAGTTAGGCTGCAATACCTGCTTCCAAAACTCCATGCGCCTGCAAATCCGCGTGATAGCTGCTGCGCACCATCGGCCCGCTGGCCACGTGACTGAAGCCCATTTCTTCGCCCAGCACGCGCAACCGCTCGAACTCGTCCGGGTGCACGTAGCGGGCGACGGGCAAATGGTGCTTGCTGGGTTGCAGGTATTGGCCGAGGGTGAGCATGTCCACCTTGTGGGCGCGCAGGTCGCGCATCACTTTCTCGATCTCTTCAATCTCTTCGCCCAGCCCCAGCATCAGGCCGCTCTTGGTGGGCACGTTCGGGTGCAGACCCTTGAAGCGTTCGAGCAGGTCGAGCGACCAGTCGTAGTCGCTGCCGGGGCGGGCCTGTTTGTAGAGGCGCGGCACGGTCTCTAAGTTGTGGTTGAACACGTCCGGCGGGGTGTCTTTGAAGATCACCAGCGCCGGGTCCATACGGCCACGGAAGTCGGGCACCAGCACTTCGATGGTGAGCTTCGGGCTGGCAATGCGCGATTCGCGAATGCAGGCGGCGAAGTGCGCGGCACCGCCATCCAGCAGGTCATCGCGATCCACACTGGTGATGACCACGTATTTGAGGCCCATCTTGGCGATGGTGCTGGCGAGCTTTTTCGGCTCGTCCATGTCGAGCGGATTCGGGCGGCCGTGGCCGACATCGCAGAAGGGGCAGCGGCGGGTGCAGATATCGCCCATCACCATGAAAGTGGCGGTGCCCTTGGTGAAGCATTCGCTCAAGTTGGGGCAGTTGGCTTCTTCGCAGACGCTGTGCAGATCGTTGGCGCGCAGGATGTCTTTGACGCGCTGCACTTCGGCCCCGTTGCCGAGCTTGGCGCGAATCCACGAGGGCTTGCGCAGGGCGTCGGTGGTGGGCTCGATCTTGACCGGGATGCGCGCCATTTTTTCGGCGGCGCGCAGTTTCACGCCCTGCACGATGGGGGCCGGCTTGGTTGGGGCGGTGACGGTGGGGCTATTGCTCATGCCGCCATTATGGGCGCGCCGGGGCCGCTTCCCAAGCCCTGACGCCGTTGAATCAGGCGGCCTTGGCGTGCTGTTCGTGCAGCTCCAGCAGCGCCGGCTTCTTGAAGAGGGTCTCGGGCGCCACTGCGCGGCGGATGGCTTCCTCGGCATCGTGCGCCATCGTCGTGCGGTCGGCGTAGTGCGCCGGCAGTAGCGGGTCGCAATAAAACAGCTCGGCGGTCAGCCCCGGTGATCTGAGCATGCGGGTGACGTGCGCCAGCAGCGTGTCGTCGCCGATGAAGGGGGCGATGTCCTCGCCCTGGCGCGTCAGGCCATAGCGCAGTGCCACGGGTTGCACCGGGGCGTGGCAATCGAGTGCGGCCTGAAACAGGCGGGGATGGAACGCCAGCACATTGTGGCCATTGGTGGTGGTGCCTTCGGGGAAGATCACCACGCTGCCGCCCTGGGCCAGATGCGGCCTGAGTTTTTCCAGCAGCGGCTTGCTGCCGCCCGCGCCACGCCGGATGAAGAAAGTGCCGATGGCGCGGGCGATGAAGCCGATGATCGGCCAGTGCTGAATGTCGCTCTTGGCGACGAAGCGGCTGGTGAGGGCCGCGCCGACCAGCGGGATGTCGATCCAGGAGACGTGGTTGCAGACGATCATCTGGCCGCCCGGAGCGGGTTCGCCGTGGATGACGAAGCGGATCCCCATGATGCGCATCAGGCGCTTGAGCCAGCGGCGCGCCCAATCGTCGGCATCGACACGACCCGTGAAGTCGAGGTTGATGACGACGCACAGCACCAGGGCCAGCACGAGGTGACAGATGACGAGCAGCGAGCGCAACAGGAAACGCAGCGTGGACACGATGTGAAGGCGGCTCCTTTGCCGCGGCTTTTGTTCGGGCTTCTCTAATGCAAAACGGCGACCATCAGCCGCCGTTGCACGATGCGCGAACGACATTACGAAAGTGCGACATTCTGCTCGGTTGCCACCGGTGCGCTGCGGCCCAGAAAGTGCCGGGCGTAGCGGGGGTTGAGGTCGGTGACGTTGAGCAGCATGAACACGTCGGCGCAGTTGAAGTCGCGATCCCAATAGGCTTCGCCGCAGGCCTTCGCCCCCAGGCTGACGTAGGCCTTGAGCAGCGGCGGCATGCGCACGCTGCCTTCGAGCTTTTTATCGGCCAGTGGCAGGCCGTAGTACGGGCGCACGCGCTGGCTCAGCGGGCTCATGCTCTTGGCGCGGATGGTTTCGAGGATGTGGTGTGCGGTGGCACCGCCATCCTCAAGCCCGATCGAGGCGCAACCGAACATGTAGTCGTAGCCTTCGCGGGTGATGTATTCGGCAATGCCCTGCCAGAGCGTGGCAATCACGGCACCGCTGCGGTGTTCGGCGGCGACACAGGTGCGGCCGATTTCCATCACGCGGCCCGGCAGCGACTCGATCATCTCGAGGTCGAACTCGCTGGCGGAGTAGAAACCGCCTGTGGCTTCAGCGGCTTCTTCAGTGAGGATGCGCGTGCAGGCAATCACTTCGCCGGTGCCGTTGTCGATCACCATCAGATGCTGGCAGTGGGCGTCGTATTGATCGGTGTCGAGGCCTTCATGGCCGCCGTCGATCTGCGCGCCCAGCTCGCCCGCGAAAATGCGATAGCGCAGCTTCTGGGTGGCGACGATTTCGGCGTCGGTGGTGGCAAAGCGCACGGTGAAGCGCGGCGCTTGAGTGAGCAGCGTGACAGGAATCATTTCAGTCATGGCTAGCATCTGCGTGGCAGTCCCTTCTTGGGACGCTGCACACAATAGGAACCGCCTGTGGCTGTGTTTTGACCGCGAGGTTAAATATTCGTGACAGCCGCAAAGCCTTGCATCTGCACGCTTCGGCTCAGCGCTGCCAGAGTTTTTCGTGCGCGGCGATCAGCGCGTTGCGGTTGCTGAGCAGGCGATTGCGGGTGGGGGCTTCG
The DNA here is from genome assembly GCA_030652575.1 of Stagnimonas sp. GTDB lineage: Bacteria > Pseudomonadota > Gammaproteobacteria > Nevskiales > Nevskiaceae > Stagnimonas. Next base: position 3,359 of record JAUSQI010000167.1, read on the forward strand.
ATGGCATCGAGCCGGTTCAGCGTCACCGCCTGCATGGTCTCCTTGCTCATGCTGCCGGTACGGTTGGTGGGTGCCAGTGCGTGGATCAGGGCTTGCGTCAGCGGCGAGCGCAGGGCGCGGGCAAAGCCCTTGCTGTAGTCCGGCGACTCGCGCATCAGCACGTTGAGACGACGCAGCTCGGGTGGGGGTGCGCTTTCTTCGGGGATGAGAAACAGCGGCGCATAGCGCGCGGCGCGACCCCAGCGGGCGCGGCTGGAGAGCACCGAGAGCGGGATCGAGATCAGCAGCGAGCCCGCGACGGGGATCAGCCAGAAGATCAGTTTTGGATTGAGCTGATAGATGAAATACAGCCATGCGCCACCCAGCAAAGTGCCCATGCCGTGGCGCACCAGCGCCTCGCTCCACGGTGTGGCGGCATCTTCGCGCGGCGGTGATTTCCATTGGATGGCGATGCCGAGCAGGGCGCTCACCACGAAGCGGGTATGGAACAGCATGCGCACGGGCGCGAGCAGCGCCGAGAACAGCATCTCGAAGACCAGGCTGACGATGAGTGCAGCCCCACCGCCGAACGCGCGGCGCTCTGATTTTTTGAACAGGATCAGCAGTGTGGCGAGAATCTTGGGCAGAAACAGCAAGCCGGCGGTAATGGCGAACAGGCGCATCGCCCATTCGGGATGCCACTCCGGCCACTGCGGGAACAGCTGGTGCGACTCGGTGAAATACACCGGCTCGACGTTGGCGTTGACGTAGAGCAATGCCGTGGAGAGTGCGAGAAACAGGAACCACAGCGGTGCCGAGAGATAGGCCATCACGCCGGTCATGAACACCGCGCGGTGCGCCGGGTGCAGGCCACGGGTGAAGAACAGGCGGAAGTTCTGCAAGTTGCCCTGGCACCAGCGGCGGTCGCGCTTTAGCTCATCGAGCAGGTTCGGCGGCATTTCTTCGTAGCTGCCGGGCAGGTCATAGGCGATCCACACGCTCCAGCCCGCGCGGCGCATGAGCGCGGCTTCGACGAAGTCATGGCTGAGAATCTCGCCCGACATCGCGCCCTTGCCGGGCAGCCGGCCTAAGGCGCAGTGCTTCATGAAGGGTGCCACGCGAATGATGGCGTTGTGGCCCCAGTAGTGGCTTTCGCCCAGCTGCCAGTAGTGCAGGCCGGCAGTGAACAGCGGGCCGTAGACGCGCGTGGCGAATTGCTGGATGCGCGCATAGAGCGTGTCGCGGCCCGAGGCGCGCGGGGCGGACTGGATGATGCCGGCATTGGGGCGCGCCTCCATCAGTTGCACCAGGCGCTTCAGGCAGTCCCCGGACATGATGCTGTCGGCATCCATCACCACCATCGTCTTGTAGCGGCTGCCCCAGCGGCGGCACCAGTCGGCCACGTTGCCGCTCTTGCGCTTGATGCGATGGGTGCGGCGACGATAGAACACGCGGCCATAGCCGCCGATGGCGACACAGAGGTCGCGCCAGGCCTCGACTTCGGCCACGCGGGTATCGGGGTCGCTGGTGTCGCTCAGGATGAAGTAGTCGAACGTCGCCGCCGCATCGGTGGCATCGACGGATTCGATCGTCGCGCGCAGGCCTGCGAATACGCGGGCGACATCCTCGTTGCAGATGGGCAGCAAGATCGCGCAGCGCGCGTCGGCGGGGATGGCATGGTCAGCGCCGACAGTTGCAGTGATCGACTGCTTGTCGTCGCCACGCAGCAGCACCCAGAAGCCCATCAGGGCCGTCCAGAATCCGAGGCCGACCCACATGAACAGCACCAGATACAGGGCCAGGATCGCGCCCACCAGCCAGTGCTCGATGGCCAGCGTGCCTTTGTACGGCAGGATCGCCTGCATGTAATACGTGGCACCCAAAGCCTGCGCGACCGTGAGTACACCCAGCACAATGCGGCGGTTGCGAGCCGCCACACGCCAGCGGCTGCGTGGTGGTGCGGGTGTATCGACCTGCGGCGCACGCGTTGCCAAACCACGCTTGCCAACCCAGCGGGCGCGCAGGCTGCGAAAAGCACGGCGGATCGGATTGTCCGACCACGGCGTCGGCGACATGCTGGCGCGCGCCAGCGGCGGCGTGGCGACGAGGCGGACCGCGCCGTGCACATCGTGACCGATGAGATTGGGCGGTGCGGTGTCGCCGAGGGCCAATCGCAGGCGCGCTTCCTCCGAGCATTGCGCATTGGCGGCGTTTGCCGTCGCGACATCACCGAGAGCCTCGTGCAGCACGGCCCATACACGGTCGGCCGGTGCTGCAGTCAGCTGTGCTGCCAAAGCCTGGCGCTGCGGGGTGGGCAGCGACAGCGCATCCAAGTAGGCGAATGCGGTGGCGTGGGGATCGGCCTGCGCCATCGTTTTTTGATCAGTTGGGTGGGTAGAGATAGCTCCAGGTCTCGGAGACCTGGGCGCTGCCGCGTTTCAGATAGGCGCGCATTTCGATGGGTTTATCGTTGTCCTTGCGGCGGAAGCGGAAACTCATGCGCCAACCGCCGGTCATCTCGTTGCGAAAGGTTTGTTTCTCGATGATTTCGGCGTTGTCATCCATCCAGACGCTGCCGGTGACAGGCTCGCTGGCCGCCGGTTTTGCCACCTTGGCTTTCGATGCCTTGCCTTTGGCAGCGGCCATATTGTCTTTGACGGTCGGTGGATCTTCAAAGTCGACGATGAGACGCTGGGTGTCGTCGGGCGTGCGCAGGTAGCCATGCCCCTTGCGGGTTTGCAGCACGCTCGCGAGCGGGTGTGCGCTTTCGTCCTTCAGCCATGACAAACGATAGGCAAAATTGAGCGCCTGGCCTGGTGCGGGCGGCGCATTGGGCACCCAGAAGGCAACGATGTTGTCATTGGTTTCGTCGGGTGTCGGGATCAACACCAATTCCACTCGGCCGGCGCCCCAGTCGCCCTTGGGTTCGACCCATGCGCTCGGACGATCGTGGTAGTGCGCTTCGAGATCCTCGTAATGCGCAAAATCACGGCGGCGTTGCATCAGGCCAAAGCCTTTGGGATTGATGAGGCCGAAACTGGTGGTGATGAGTCGACGCGGGTTCACCAGCGGTCGCCAGATCCACTCGCCCGTCGAACTGGCAACGAGCAGGCCGTCTGAGTCGTGCACTTCGGGCCGGTAGTCTTCTTCGAAGCGGCTCTGGTTGCTGCCGTGCATGAACATGCTGGTCAGCGGTGCCAGGCCGAGCTTGGCCACGCCCTCCCGCAGGAAGACGCGCGACTGCACATCCATCGTCGTCTGCTTGCCCGGCTTCATGACGAACTTGTAGGCACCGGTCACGCGCCGTGAATCGAGCAGGGCATAGATGGTGATTGAAGTGCTTTTGGCCGCGGGCGTCTCGATCCAGAACTCCGTGAAACTCGGAAACTCTTCGCCGGAATAAACCGCCGTGTCGATGGCAAGCCCACGTGCCGAGAGGCCATAGCGCTGACCTTCGCCCAGCGCGCGGAAGTAGCTCGCACCCTGGAACACCAATAGCTCATCCTTGTATTTGGTCGAGTTCAGCGGGTAGTGCACGCGAAAACCCGCATAGCCGATGTCCTTCAGCTTGCTGCGGTCGAGCTTGTTCTTGCCGTAGTCGAAGAAATCGGAATTGAAATTGAGCGGTGCCGCTTTGCCGTTGGCCACCAGGCTGATCTTGACTGGAGCGTTGTAATACAGGCCGGGATGGAAAAGTTGCAGCTCGAACGGCAGGTTCTGCTTGCGCCAGATGGACTGCGCCGGTTTGAAACGGATGTCCCGATACTGGTCGTAATCGAGATCCTTGAGCTCCTTGGGCAGATCGTTGCTCGGGGCGTTATAGCTCTGCTGCGCGAGTTTCTGCGCGCGTGCGGCAACGTCCTCGAAGCCGAACGCAGCGTATGCGGCAAGCGGAAGCACGCTGAAAATGGACAGCACGCAGATGCACAACAATCGAAGCGCTACTAACGAAAAAAGCGCATTCGGCTGCAGAGCAAGCGGTCGGGTGTCATGGCTGCCCGCCTGATGGCAGGAGGCGCGGTCAAAAGAAGCCTTCATATCAAGCATCAGCAGCGTCGGTGAGCTCATCCAACAGGGGCGTCTTGAAGCTCGCATGAACATCACGCAGACGATTGAGCAGCAGACAGAAAAGATCGGCGGTTTTTTCGGCATCGTAAATGGCTGAATGCGCCTCGCTGGAGCTATAACCAAGGCCAGCGGCCATCAGTGCTTTGGCAAGCACGGTTTGGCCCAACACGGCACCGCCCAGCGTGGCGGTGTCAAAAACCGAGAAAGGATGAAAGGGATTGCGCTTGATCTGGGTGCGGTCAACCGCAGCGTTGATGAATCCGAGATCGAAATGCGCGTTGTGCCCAACCAGAATCGCCCGTGTGCAGGCATTTTCGGATACCGCATTGCGAATGGGGCGAAACAGTTTATCGAGCGCGTCCTTTTCCGGCACGGCCATGCGCAGAGGGTTGTCGACCTTGATGCCGTTGACTTCCATAGAGGCTTTTTCGAGATTGGCGCCGGGGAAGGGCTGCACTTGCGCAAATACCGTCTCGCGGCGAATAAACGTGCCGTGCTCGTTGATGCCGATGATCACGGCGGCGACTTCCAGCAGCGCATCGCGATCCTTGTTGAAGCCGCCGGTTTCGACATCCACAACGACAGGCAAAAACCCGCGAAAGCGATGGCCGATTTTGGGGCGGCCCGAGGCGGTAACGGCGGTGGCGAGAGGATTGGGCGGCAAAGCATCGTTCATTCCATCATTCTCTCACGCACGCGCCGCCTATAATCGCGGCGCCCTTCGGAAACGCACGTCATGCCACAGAAAATCAAGAAAGTCGCACTCGCCTACTCAGGCGGCCTCGACACCTCCGTCATCCTCAAATGGTTGCAGGACACCTACAACTGCGAGGTCGTCACCTTCACCGCCGATATCGGCCAGGGCGAGGAGCTGGATCATGTTCGCCCCAAGGCGAAGGCGCTGGGGGTGAAAGAGATTTTCATCGACGATCTGCGCGAAGAGTTCGTGCGCGATTTCGTGTTCCCGATGTTTCGCGCCAATGCGATTTATGAAGGCGAATACTTGCTGGGCACGTCCATCGCGCGGCCGCTGATTGCCAAGCGGTTGATGGAAATTGCCGAGAAAACCGGCTGCGATGCGATCTCGCACGGCGCGACCGGCAAGGGTAATGATCAGGTGCGCTTCGAGTTGGGTGCGTATCACTTCAACCCCAACATCAAGGTCATCGCTCCTTGGCGCGAGTGGGATCTGACCTCGCGCGAAACATTGCTGGCCTATGCGGCCAAGCACAAGATCCCGATCACCAAGAAGAAGGGCGGCGGCTCGCCCTATTCGATGGATGCCAACGCCCTGCATATTTCCTATGAAGGCGGCGGCCTGGAAGACCCGTGGTGGTGCCCGGACGACTCGATCTGGCGCTGGACGAAAAATCCGGAAGACGCGCCAGATGCGCCTGAAATCGTGACGATCAAGTTTGCCCAAGGCGACGCCGTGGCGATCAACGGTAAAAAGCTGTCGCCTTACAAGCTGCTGGCCAAGCTCAATGAGCTGGGGGGCAACCACGGCATCGGTCGGCTCGACATGGTCGAGAATCGCTATGTCGGCATGAAATCGCGCGGCTGCTATGAAACGCCGGGTGGCACCATTTTGCTGAAGGCCCATCGCGCCATCGAATCGCTCTGCCTCGACCGCGAGCAGGCGCATCTCAAGGACGAGATGATGCCGCGCTACGCCAAGCTGATCTACAACGGCTACTGGTTCAGCCCCGAACGTCGTGCCATGCAGGCCTTGATCGACGACACGCAGGTCAAGGTCAACGGCGAAGTCAGGCTCAAGCTCTACAAAGGCAGCGTCTACAACGCAGGCCGTCGTTCGGCGGACTCTTTGTTCGATGCCAGAGTCGCCACGTTTGAAGACGATAAAGGTGCCTATAACCAGAAAGATGCAGAAGGCTTCATCCGCTTGAACGCGCTGCGCTTGCGCACAGCAGCCAAGCGGGACCGCAAGCAGTGAGCATGGATCGCCGTTCGGTTCTGCTCGGCTTGGGAGCGGCGGCACTCACCGGCTGTGCCGCCCCCGGCTCTGCGGTCTATCAGGTGGTCGATTCGTACCGCGCCTTGGATCGGGCGAAAAAGGAGTATCCCTTCTCACGCGAGGAAATCGAGGGTCAGCCACTCGGCGTGCTGGGCGTGCAGGTCGAGGGTGGACTGAAAGGCATTGTCGTTTGGAGCAAGCGAGAAGATGCTTATGATTATTGGCGTTCGGGCAATGGCGTATTACTGGTGACCCAGGCCGGGCGGCTGATCCGTACTAGCGGATTTCCGCAGGACCAGCTGGCGAGCCGCGTTGTTTCTGGGGTTGAAACGCTTGGTCAGCCGCTGAATCAGTCGCAGCGCTACGAAGTCAGCCGGGAGCTGGACTATCTACCCGATCAGTACGGCGTCGAGGCGGTGTACCGTCTCGAATACTCCAAAAACGCTCAAATACAGTTGCTGGGACGGACGCTTGCTGTTGCTGAATGGAAGGAGACAGTGAGCTTTCCAAAGTCCCGTCGTCAGTGGAAGCAGCAGATCCAGATCGATCAAGCAACTGGCCAGGTGGTGCGCAGCATCCAGCATGTGGGGCCTAAGATGCGTGTCGTCCTCGAGCAACTCAAGCCAGCGCAAGTTGTTAGCCAATAAAGCTGAATTCTTTCAGGTTTCTGCACGCAATAAAAAAGCCGCTTTCGCGGCTTTTTTGCAGATGAGTTTGCTCTCTTAGCGAGTAGACGTGGTGGTGGACGGCGTGGTCTGCGGTGCCGTCGGGGTGTCGTTGTCTTCAGCGGAAAGAGTGATTGCACCGAGCAGAATGACCGGAGCCACTGCAGTGATGACGGTGGTTGTGACCGTACTGCCAGCGATCAGTGATTCGCTAATTTGGGCGGTAGCGGTAGCGGAGATTGCAGCGCCGACGAGGGCCAGTGCGAGCTTGTTCATGGCAGATCCTTAAAAGTGTTACGAAGAGGTGGATTCTTTTTACAGGTCCGGCAAGTCAAATGCAAGATATGCCCCCCTAACTTCAAGGTTTAGCACCTTGCTAGAAGCTGGCTGACCAGGGCAGGCACAGGGAGTTAAAAAGCGGCGTGTGGCGCACTAAGCCGTGTAAGGCCCCTGCATAATAAGACTCCAGCTTCACTTGGCAAACTTCCCGCAATGTCGAATCGTCTTTTTAATCCTGTCGCCATTGCTGCGGCTCTCTGCGCCTTGTCACTCAATTTAGTGCACGCGCAATCTCTCGAGATGCTTTCGCCGCAAGATCGCCAGAAAGCATTGCAGGCGTTACAGGGTGGCAGCATCGAAACCTCTGATGAGCCTGTTGCGCAAGCCATCAGTGCTGGCAGCGCCACGAAGAAATCTGGCGCAGGCAACGAAAGCAAGATTAAAACACCCATCTCAGCAGAGGTGAAACCAGCTGACGGTGAGTTGCCGCTATTTGGTTACGCGCTGTTCTCAGGAATGGGAAATGCTTTCCAGCCATCAGCGGAGGTGCCGATTCCTCAGAACTACGTACTAGGCCCGGGAGACCTTGTGCGAGTTCAGTTGTTCGGGAATCAGAACGAGACATTGAATCTATCGGTGACGCGCGACGGCGCGATCAACTTCCCCAAGCTGGGGCCCATCCAGGTGGCCGGTTTAACTGTGGACGATGCGCGTGCAGTGATTGATCGCCGCGTGGCAAAAGAGCTGATCGGTGTGCAGACCAACATCACGCTCGGTCCGCTGCGCGGTATGCAGATCTTTCTGCTGGGCGATGCGCGCCTGCCGGGAGCCTATTCAGTGAGTGGCTTGGCCACGATGACCCAGGCGCTGATCTCGGGGGGCGGTGTCGCTACAACGGGTTCGCTGCGGAAAATCGAACTCAAGCGGGCGGGGCGGGTGGTGCAGCGTCTTGATCTTTACGATTTTCTCTTGCGTGGCGATTCAGCACGCGATATCCGTTTGCAGGCAGGCGATGCCGTATTCATTCCGCCGGTAGGTCCTCGGGTCACGATTGCCGGGGCGGTCACACGCCCTGCCATCTACGAGATGGCGGGGGCGCTCACAATCAAGGGTGCTCTTGATCTGGCGGGCGGTCTCTCAGGTAATGCCCGTCGCGCCCAAGCAACGCTTGAGCGCATCGGTGCAGACGGTCAGCGCCAGCTGCGTTCACTCGATGTTCGTGATGAAAGCGCGCTATCGATGACGTTGAAGGACGGCGATCGGCTGGACATCAGCGCTTTGTATGAGCGCGCCGAAAATCCGGTCTCTGTGCTTGGTCACGTGCGGTATGAAAAATCGTTTGCCTGGAATCCGCAGCTGACACTGGGCAAAGTGCTCTCTCAAGCTGAAGTGCGGCCCAGCGAGCCGGGGCGTGAGCTTTACCCGATACTGGCGCTGATAGAGAGAACCGACCTCGCAACAGGTTTGCGCTATTGGCATGGATTTGATCTGGCGCTGGTCCAGTCGGGCATCGCCGACGAGTCCGTGGAAGCGCTGGACCGCATCGTTGTTTTGACGCGCTCCGACATCAACTACCTGTTGGCTCCGGAGGTCAGAGCAGCCCTGTCAGGGGTGCTGCCCAAGCCAACGACGGAATTCTCGGCTTCTGAATCGACGGCGCTGAAGATCAATCCCGAAATCAGCGCTGGCAGCAGCCTGGGCCGCAAAGCAGATAGCGCGGCAATGCCAAAGCCAGCGCAAAACGAAAGCACCGAGGAGCTCTGTCCGGGGCTGGTTGAAGTGGTCAAGATGGCTGACTCGGCACGGGCGATCAGCATCAGGGTTTTGCTGGAGGGGCAAGCCAGTGCAGCAGAGAATCGCTTTGGCCAAGCCGGGAAAGCAGCGCAAAGCCGTTTGGGTGAAGCTGGGCAAACAAGCACCATCGCAGCATGTCCGTCGGTTTTTCGCGTTGCGCCAACCGCGCTGCCTTATCTGCTGGAGAACAGTGCCGGGTTGGTCGGTGAGGTGCGTAATCCCGGACTTTATCCGTTTGTGAATGGCGCCCCGCTCGGTCGTTTGACGGCAATGGCGGGCGGCGAAACACGAGAGGCCAATGCGGGGGAGGTCGAGTTTTTCGACGTGAATGAAACTCTTCTTGGAGCTTCCCCGCAGTTCAGAAGGCTGAAACGCGATGCGATTCTGGCTGAGCAGCCGGTGGTGAAGGCGATCTACAAGTTTCTGCCCGCGAAAGCCTTGCCTGAAGTCGGGGCCATCAACGTTCGCGGTGAAGTGCGTTTCCCCGGCCGCTATGTCATTGCGAGAGGCGAGCGGTACAGCGAACTGCTGGCCAGGGCAGGCGGCCTAAATGAAAACGCATTCGTTTATGGGACTGTATTCACCCGTGCCAGTGCCCGTTCGCAGGAGGAGGCAGCCAACCGTCGTGTTGCCGCCGATCTGCGGGAGTCATTGGTCAATGCAGCGACGCTTGGCATATCCCCGCAAAATGCCAGTGCGACCGCGAATACAGCCGTTCTGGATCTTGTTCAACGGCTGGAGTCGGCCACGCCGGTTGGTCGCGTCGTCATTGAGGCAGATCCCTCGGTTCTTGCAGGGCGCGTCGGGGCTGACTTTCTGCTGGAGCCTAACGATGAAATATTCATCCCCAAAAGGCCAAATTTTGTTGCAGTCACCGGGCAGGTGCTCAGCCCAGGCAGCTTGGCCTTCAACAGTGGTGCCAGCCCCGAGCATTACATCAAGCAGGCGGGCGGCTACGCAGATGCAGCCGACAGCGGACGTAGTTTTCTTGTGCTGCCCAACGGCGAAGCCCGTCCCTTGCAACAGTCGTTCTGGAGGTATCAGCGCGAATCGATACCGCCAGGCAGCGTCATCGTAGTGCCGCGTGATGTCTCGCCGTTTACGGGACTGCTGTTGACCGAACGGATCACTTCCATCCTCTCCAATCTGGCGCTCTCCGCGGCGGCATTGGTCACGATCAATCGCTAAGCCGTACTGCCATGAACCTCAAGGCCCGCTGGACCTGCGCCGCTTGCGTGCTTGCGCAAAGCATGGCGATCGGCGCAGCCGCGTCTGAAGTGCCGCCATCGGTCAGCGACTATGGCGGTGTCGGTTTGTGGCAGACGCCGACGGCGCGGTTTGGTGAAGATGGTGCGCTTGCGATGGGGATCGTGGCGAACTCCCCATACAACCGCCTGTTCGTCAGCGTGATGCCGGTCGAAGGGGTTGAAGCCACGTTTCGCTACACCGACATCACCAACCGACTCTACTCGGCCGATCCCAGCTTCAGCGGAAACCAGAGTTACAAGGATCGCGGCTTGGACATGCGCTTCAGGCTGCTGGAAGAGTCCGACAGCCTGCCTGCGCTGGCCCTTGGATTTCGCGATTTGGGGGGCACGCAATTATTCGGGGCTCAATATCTTGTGGCCTCGCGCCGCTATTACGATTTTGATTTTTCCCTCGGCTTGGGCTGGGGGCGGCTGGGCTCGGGCGGGCCGATCGCGAATCCCTTTTCCAGAACCACGACCAACGCGGCGGGCCCTGGCGAGTTTTCGATAAAAAGTTTGTTCGCGAGTCCCGATATCGGCATTTTGGGTGGTGTGACCTGGCAGGCTCCGATAGAGGGATTGGAGTTGTCCGCCGAATACGACCCCAACGACTATCAGAATGAGCCATTCGACAATCCACGCGATGTGCGATTGCCGGTCAATTTCGGGCTGAAATATCGTCTGGCTGGCGGGGCAGCGACCGGAATTTCCTACCAGCGCGGCAGCATTCTTTCCTTCCAGGTTTCGTTTTCGCTGAATTTGGCGGCACCCAGCGGTGTGCCCAAAGTCCTTGATCCGCCACCGCCGCCGCCTCGGCGGCTGGCATTGAAAATCGCGGCATCCAAGGGGCAGCCCGAGGTGCCGACGACGGATCCTGTCGTATTGGCAACGCGCGTCGAAAAGGCTTTGAAAGCGCAACGCATCGCCATGAACGGTTTTGCATTGTCGCCCGACATGCAAGCGGCGCAGATCTGGGTATCCCCCGCGCCCTACCGCGATTCTCAAAAGCTCATCGGGCGCGCATCCAGAGCAGCCTCTGCGGTACTGCCTGATTCGGTCCTTAGGGTGCAGATCACCGAAGTGAGCAGCGGCGTGGAGACCTACGATGCTGAAATATTGCGCCCTGCCTTGGAGATGGCTGCTGCCTCGACCATCTCGACGGATGAGTTTCAAAATGCACTCACGATAACCAGCCCCAAGGAAGGCAAGCCCGCCCGCCAGTATTCAGTGGCGCGATATCCGCAATTCGGGTGGAGTTTGAATCCGTCATTGCGCTCGAGTATTGGTGGCCCCGATAGCTTCTATTTCGGGCAGCTCTGGCTCAAGCTGGGTGGATACGTGAATCTGACGCCCAACTGGAGTGCAGACACGGTATTGGGCTTCAATCTCTACAACAATTTCGATGATCTGAAGTTGGAGTCCGACAGTCAGCTGCCGCGTGTCCGCAGCGACATCAAGAACTACCTCAAGGATGGCGAACAGGCGCTCGTGCGGCTTGAAACCAACTACATCCATCAGTTTGCACCGCAGTGGTATGGGCGGGTGTCGGCGGGCATCTTCGAGGAAATGTTTGGCGGCGTTGCGGGTGAAGTGCTGTATCGCCCAGCGGATCCCCGCTGGGCCGTGGGCGTCAATATCAACCGGGTGAGGCAGCGCGATTTCAACCAGCGATTCAGATTCCGTGATTACGAAGTGACCACCGGCCACATCACGGGTTACTACGAGTTCGCGCGTCCTTCGGTGCTGGTCAAGTTGAGTGCGGGCCAATACTTGGCAGGTGATCGTGGCGCGACACTGGATGTATCGCGCCAGTTTCCCAATGGCATCCGCATTGGCGCGTTTGCCACCAAAACCAACGTGTCGGCACAACAGTTCGGCGAGGGTGAGTTCGACAAGGGCATCTACATCGTGCTGCCGCTCGACTCGATGTTGCCGCGTTCGACGACGGGTTCAGGCTCTTTCCTGCTCCGACCGTTGACCCGCGATGGCGGACAGATGGTGCGTGATGGTCGTCCGCTGTATGACATCACCTACGGTGCAGTGAAGGCGCGCATGCCGCTGCGTGACAACCTGTTGTTCGAATAGCGATGAGTGCGTCGGCGCAGCCTCGATTCATCACCGCAAATGGCCTTGATTTTGGGTTTCTGGAGTCAGGTCCGGTCGGCGGGCCACTAGTGCTGCTTGCACATGGCTTCCCGGATAGTGCCTGGAGCTTCCAGCCAACGCTGCAAGCGCTCGGTGCGGCGGGGTACCGCGCTATTGCACCGTTCATGCGCGGGTATTTGCCAACCCAGATTCCGTCAGACGGCGATTATCGGGTGGTCACCCTGGCTCGCGATCTCATTGCATTGATCGATGAGCTGGGCGCAGAGCGCGCTGTCGTGGTGGGCCACGATTGGGGGGCGGTAACGGCCTATGCCGCAGCCGCACTCAGGCCTGATCGCGTGCGGGCCGTGGTCTGTGCGGCGATCCCGCATCTGCGCCGCTTTTTGTTGCGGCCCACGCTCACGCAGTTGATGCGTTCACGTTACATGCTGCGTTTTCAATGGCCAGACGCCGAGCGGCATCTCGCCGGAGACGGCTTCGCCGAGTTGCGGGCACTGGCGCAGACCTGGTCACCGGGCGCTGATCTGTCGCCTGCGCTCGCACCGGTCATTGGCGGGTTTTCCGATGTCGCTCGGCTGTCGGCAGCCCTTGGCTACTACCGTGCGATGCCGCACACGCTTTTTTCGGGTGAAGCGTGGCAGCTCTGGACGGCGCCAACCCCGGTGCCGGCGTGCCTGATTTATGGGGCGCAGGATGGCTGCATCGGGGCCGAAATGTTTGCCGGGCAGGCGCATTTGTTCGCTGCCGGCATGCAGGCCGTCTGCTTTGAAAAGGCAGGGCACTTCATGCAGGTCGAGCAGCCGCAGCGGTTTGCACAGACGGTGCTGTCGTTCCTGCAGAACCTCAAGAACTGAATCTGCGCAGACGGGGGGCGATTCAATCGCAGAAGCGGCGGGTGAGATCACCGTAGGCCTCGATGCGGCGGTCGCGCAAGAATGGCCACCAGCGGCGCACGTTTTCGCTGCGCGCCAAGTCCAGATCCACCAGAAGCACATTCGGCTTCTCGCCGGCCTTCGCCAGGAATTCGCCCTGCGGACCGACGGCGAAACTGTGCCCCCAGAACTGCGCGCCAGCCACCTGACCCTGCGGATCGGGCTCGAAACCGACCCGGTTGGCGACCAGCACCGGCAGGCCGTTGGCCACCGCGTGGCTGCGCTGGATCGTGACCCAGGCATCGCGCTGGCGGGTCTGCTCGTCTTCTGGGTCGTCCGGGTTCCAGCCGATGGCGGTGGGGTAGAGCAGCAGGTCGGCCCCTGAGAGTGCCATCAGGCGTGCAGCCTCGGGATACCACTGGTCCCAGCACACCAGCACGCCCAGCTTGCCGACGCTGGTCTGGATCGGCGTGAAGCCGCCCAGTCGTTCGCCAGAGGTCGTCTGATGGGTGGCGTCGCCCGGCGTGAAGTAGAACTTCTCGTAATAGCCGGGATCATCCGGGATGTGCATCTTGCGGTAGATGCCGGCGAGTGAGCCGTCGGCTTCGAGCACGACGGCGGTGTTGTGGTACAGCCCTGGTGCGCGGCGCTCGAACAGGCTGCCGACGATGACCACCTTCAGTTCCTTGGCGAGCGCACCCAGCCATTCGGTCGAGGGGCCGGGGATGGGCTCGGCCAGATCAAACAGATCGGTTGATTCGTGTTGGCAGAAATAAAGCGAGGTGTGCAGCTCTTGCAGCAGCACCAGCTTCGCACCGCCGGCCGCCGCCGCACGAATGCCCTCTTCGGACATTTGCAGATTGGTGGCGCGATCCGCCGTGCAGGGTTGTTGAACGATACCGGCACGCAGGGTTTTGAGAGACATGGTCAGATTCCTTTGACGGCGGGCAGCTGCATGGTGGCGCAATGCAGGCTGCCGTATTGGTTGATGAGGGCGCGGCAGTCGAGGCAGATGACCTCGCGACCGGGGAAGTGTGGCTTCAGGCGGCGCAGCGCCTCGGCGTCAGTTGCTTCATCGCCGTAGGTGGGCATCAGCACCGCGCCATTCAAGATCAGAAAGTTCGGATAGCCAGCCGGCAGACGCTTGCCATCCTCGTCGTGGATGGCGGGCGGCAATGGCAATGCGACGAGTGTGTAGGGCTGGCCATTGGGTTGCCGCAAGACTTGCAGCTCGGCTTCGAGTCCTTTCAGATCCTCGTAGTGCGCATCGCGCTCATCCTCGCAAGCCTGATAGGCGATGGTTGTGGCATTGCAGAAGCGGGCAATGGTGTCGACATGGCCATCGGTGTCATCGCCAATGAGGTCGCCATGTGTGAGCCAAAGGATGCGCGTGACGCCGAGCTTGGCCTTCAGCTCGTCTTCGATCTGGGTTTTGGATAGGTGCGGATTGCGCGTCTCGGCCAGCAGGCAGCGCGTGGTAGTGAGCAAGGTGCCTTGGCCGTCGACGTCGATTCCGCCGCCTTCGAGCACGAACGCCGTCGATTCGACCGGGGCGTTGAACGCACCTAGCTTCTTCAACTGCAGGGTCAGCGTGTTGTCGAGCGCGGCTTCGAACTTGCCGCCCCAGCCGTTGAAGGTGAAGTCGAGCAGCACCGGCTTGCCATCGCGCAACACCGTGATCGGCCCGTGGTCGCGCGCCCAGACATCGTTGCTCCGCACGACGTAGAGCCGCAGGTTCTCGGCAACGGCGCCGGCGGCAACAAGGTCTGCGCGAAGGCTGTTTACGTCTTCTTCCGTGCCGATCAGCACGCTCTGATAATGCGAGATGGCCACGGCGAGTTGCACGAAATTGGCGCGCACGGCATCGAACCAGTCGGCGAAGTCCCCAGTAGCGCGCGGCCAAGTAAGTTGGATGGCGGATTGCGGTGCCCACTCGGGCGGCAGAAAAGTGGTCATTGGAGTGTTATTGACATCAAAATTAAGAAGGGCGCCTCAGCGCCCTTGTCCAGCATCAAGCCTGTATTTAGCGCTGACTAGATTGCAGCTCGTCGGTGCGCTGCAAGGCCGGCGGTTGGCCGGGCACTACGGCATCGACGACGTGATTGTTTTCGAAAAACACCGAGAAACCGGGGTAGTCCCAGCGGGTGATCGGTGGCTGATGCTTGGAACCACCGCCCACCGGCGCGCGTTTGGTGCTGGGCGCGCCGAACTGCTGCAGCACGGTCTTCATGGTGCTGCCCTTGCTGGGCTTTATGACCGGGGTGCTGAGGCCTGCGTCGGGCATCTCAAGCACATCGGCGTAGGCTGCAGGCAGGGCTGGCAGCAACATGACCAGGGCCAAGAGGGTCGAACGCATGTCGGCTACTCCGCTTACAAGGTTGGAAATCACGAGTCCTTAATACTGTAGCAGCGTTGCTTCGCGGAAGCCGCTCCCTGTATTGACACTGTGCAGGGTCGCACCTATTATTCGCGACCTCAAAAACGGGCCGGCTCGCTGGCCCGTTGTTGTCTTCAACGCTGTCCACATCCGCAGAGCGCGTGGACGGGTCTCGCAGCACCTTCGTAGGATCAGGAATACCGTGCCAACAATCAACCAACTCGTGCGCGATGGCCGCACCAGCAAGGTCTACAAGAGCAAAGCACCCGCTCTGACCGGCAGCCCGCAAAAGCGCGGTGTCTGCACCCGCGTCTACACCACGACGCCGAAAAAGCCCAACTCCGCTCTGCGTAAGGTCTGCCGCGTGCGCCTGACCAACGGCTTCGAAGTCACCAGCTACATCGGTGGTGAAGGCCACAACCTGCAGGAGCACTCGGTCGTCATGATCCGTGGTGGCCGCGTAAAAGATCTTCCGGGTGTTCGCTATCACACCGTTCGCGGCGCGCTCGACGCGTCGGGTGTGGACAAGCGTCGCCAGAGCCGTTCGAAGTACGGCGCGAAGCGTCCCAAGGCCGGTGCTGCGCCCGCAGCTGGCAAGAAGAAGTAAGAGAGAACAGCTATGTCACGTCGCCGCACCCCAGAAAAACGCGAAGTCCTGCCCGACCCGAAATTCAAGAGCGTCATTCTCTCGAAGTTCATGGCCATGATCATGGAGGACGGCAAGAAGGCCGTCGCCGAGAAGATCATCTACGGCGCCCTCGACCAGATCGCCGCCAAGAAGAAGACCGACGATCCGGTTGCCGTGCTGCAGACGGCATTCGACAACGTCGCCCCCGCCGTCGAGGTGAAGTCTCGCCGCGTCGGTGGTGCCACTTACCAGGTGCCGGTGGAAGTGCGTGCGGTTCGCCGCAACACGCTCGCCATGCGCTGGCTGGTGGATGCCGCGCGCAAGCGCGGTGAGAAGGGCATGATGGATCGCCTCGCCGGCGAACTGCTCGATGCCTCAGAGAACCGCGGTGCGGCCGTCAAGAAGCGCGAAGACACGCACAAAATGGCCGAAGCCAACAAGGCTTTCGCCCACTTCCGCTGGTAACGGCGGGGCTGGTAATCCAGCCCGCTGTCCCCATGTTTTCGCTGTATGCGATCCGCGGCCCTCAAAAGCTGCGGATTGTCATTTGAAGATCGCAGTCTTAGCGACTCGATCCCTCCAGCAACCCCAGACCCAAGAGTTCACCATGGCCCGCGCTACCCCCATTACCCTCTATCGCAACATCGGTATCTCCGCGCACATCGACGCCGGCAAGACCACCACGACCGAGCGCGTGCTGTTCTACACCGGTGTGAACCACAAGATTGGCGAAGTGCACGACGGTGCGGCCACCATGGACTGGATGGAGCAGGAGCAGGAGCGCGGCATCACGATCACCTCCGCTGCCACCACCACGTTCTGGAAGGGCATGGCCGGTCAGTTCGACAACCACCGCATCAACATCATCGACACCCCCGGGCACGTCGACTTCACCATCGAAGTCGAGCGCTCCATGCGCGTGCTCGACGGCGCCTGCATGCTCTATTGCGCGGTCGGTGGCGTGCAGCCGCAGTCCGAGACCGTGTGGCGCCAGGCCACCAAATACAAGGTGCCCCGCCTCGCATTCGTCAACAAGATGGACCGCATGGGTGCCGACTTCTTCAAGGTCGTGAAGCAGATCAAGGACAAGTTGCGCGCCAATGTCGTGCCGATCCAGATCCCGATCGGTGCCGAAGAAAAGTTCGAGGGTGTGGTCGATCTCGTCAAGATGAAAGCCATCATCTGGAACGAGGCCGACAAGGGCATCACCTTCACCTACGGCGAAATTCCGGCTGATCTGGTCGAGACCGCCAACAAGTGGCGCGCCAACATGGTGGAGGCTGCGGCCGAAGCCAGCGACGAGCTGATGAACAAGTATCTGGAAGGTGGCGAGCTGACCGAAGACGAGATCAAGGGTGCGATCCGCAAGCGCACGCTGGCACTCGAAATCTTCCCGATGCTCTGTGGCTCGGCCTTCAAGAACAAGGGCGTGCA
>JAUSQI010000103.1 GCA_030652575.1 Stagnimonas sp.
CGCGCTGCTGCTCGCCGCCCGAGAGCTGCTGCGGGTAGTGGCCGAGCCGCTCGCCCAAGCCCACGGCGGTGAGCGCAGCGGTGGCCTTGGCGCGTGCGTCTTTCTGTCCGGCGAGTTCGCAAGGCAGCATCACGTTTTCAAGCGCGGTGAAGCCGCTCAGCAACTGGAACGACTGGAACACGAAACCGACCCGCCCGGCCCGCAGTGCGGCACGGGAGTCTTCATCCTGGTCATGCACGGGCAAGCCGTCGAGATGGATCGTTCCCGCAGTTGGCGTGTCCAAACCGGCCAGCAGCGAGAGCAGGGTGGTCTTGCCCGAGCCGCTGGCACCGACAATGGCGACACTCTCGCCGGCTTCGATGGTGAGCGACACGTCTTTTAGGATTACGAGCGGCTGGCTCGCATCGGCGCTTTTCACCGATTTGGTGAGGCCCACAACTTGGATGGCAGAGGTCATGAAAATCTTGCAGGTATTGTTGCTGTGTGTGGTCAGCTTCGGGGCGCGTGCCGCCGAGGTGCCGGTGATTCTGGTCCTTGGCGATTCGCTGTCGGCAGGCTACGGCATCAGTGCTGAACAGGGCTGGGTTTCTTTATTGGCGCGGCGTTTGAAAGATCAAGGGCACGACTACCGCGTGGTCAATACCTCGATCTCCGGCGACACCACGGCCGGTGGTTTGAGCCGCCTGCCTGCGGCCTTGGACAAGCACAAACCCGCCATCGTTCTGATCGAACTCGGTGCCAACGACGGCCTGCGCGGCCAGCCGGTGGCGCAGATGAAGGGCAATCTGCAAAAGCTGGTGGCAATGGCGCAGGCCAGGAAGGCGCAGACGGTGGTGTTCGAGATGCGCATACCCAGCAACTACGGTGCGGCCTACACCGCGCAGTTCACCCGCGCGTTCGGCGAGGTGGCCGCTGCGACCAAGACGACGCTGGTGCCGTTCTTCCTGATGCCGATCGTCACCGACCCGACGCAGTTTCAGGACGACGGCATTCACCCTACCGCAGGGGCACAGCCGGCGCTGCTCGATGCCGTGTGGCCGACGCTGAAGCCTTTGCTGAAGCCATAAAAGCCCCACTCGAAGGCGGGGCTCTGGGTGTGGCGCAGCGTGTTTACATCACGCCCAATGCCCGCACAGTTTCCATATTGAGGTAACGGTCTTCCGGCAGGTTGCGCGCGCGCTGGTAAGTATTGAGGGCGCTGATGGTCTGGCTGTTGAGGCGGCCATCGACCGCGCCGGGGTTGAAGCCCTCGCGCATCAATGCAGCCTGCACACGCTGGATGTTGCCGGTGGTCATGTTGGTTTCGCACAGCACGCTGCGCCATTCCAGTCGCGCGGGCTCTGCCAGCTCGCGCACGGTGGTGGTGCCCAGCTGGGCCGGGATGGGGATGCGGCGCATCGCGCCCGGCTCGACCTGACGGCGCACGGTGCGGGTGGCCACTTGCTCGGGCACCACCACGCGGCGCACTTCGGCGGGGCGTTCCAGCACGCGGCGAGTGACGGTGGTGTATTGGCCGGGCACGCTGACCTCGCGCGCTTCGGCGGGGGCCTTGAGCACGCGGCGAGTCACGTTCTTGTAAATCGCCGGTTCCTCGACCAGGCACATGATGTCGCCGGTGGCGTTGTCGATGCGCTCGACCGGGCCGCGGCCGACTTTCCACGCCGTGCGGGCGGGTTGCTCCAGCACCTGCTCGGTGATGGTTTCATAGACGGGCTCGCTGGAGACATAGCGCGACGAGGGTGCCGCCACCTCGACCTGCTCGGTCACCATGCGGAACTGCGCCGGCACGACCTCCACGCGCTCGTAGGCCTCCTGCGCGACGAACTGCTCGGTGACGTGCTCGTAGCGCGGCGGCGTGGTCTCGATGCGCTCGCTGGCGGCGCGCACTTCGTATTCCTTCTGGTAGGTGTTGAAGCGCTCGGGCATTTTCACCAGCGCGAAGCACTCGCCCGCGCGGGCGTCGGGCATGGCGGGGATGACGTTGCTGCCGGCCGACATGGCATAGCCCGAAACGGGCGGCGGCACGTTGTTGGTGTAGTTGCTGGTGGCGGTGTATTGCGCGGCCTGCGGCATCGGTGCCGCCTTGGCGAGCATCGTGTTGTCGGCCTGCGTCTGGCGCGTCACCGTGAAGCTCTGCCCCAAGCGATTCATCGCCGGATTGCTGGTGTAGGTGGGCGTACTGTTGCGCTGCTGCGTGGCCGCCAGCAGTTCGGCGGTGCGATTGGCCTGCGCCTCGCCACTGCTGATGGTGGCAAACGTCGGTGCATTGGCGCGCGGCTGGGCATGCACGGTGCCGGCGGCAGCGGCCAGCAGGCCTGCGGTGAGCGTTATCAAATTGCGCGAAACAGGCGTCATCGTCGAATCCCTATGCGATGCAGGCGAAGGGAATCAGTGTAGCGAGCCGCTCGGGCGCTAGTTCAAGCGCAGGGCCGGTTTTGCGGGCTTTAGGGGTTCTTGTCTAAGCCCCGCAGGGCCCCGGCATCAGCGTGCCGAATGGCCTTTCAACTCGACCTTCACCTTCTGGCCTTCTTCGAGTCCGGCGTAGTACTCGCGCAGGATCGCCAGCACCTCGGGCCGCGAGAACTCCACCGGCACTTCGTCGCCCTCGCTCAGCATCTTGCGCAGCTTGGTGCCGCTGATGAGCAGATGGTCCTTCGCATCGCCCGGGCAGGTGCGGGCCGAGGCCATGCCGCCGGTGCGGTAGCTCCAGAAGGTCCAGTCGATCTTCAGCGGCTTGGTCTCCAGCGCATCGGCGGGGATCTCGTCGAAGATTTTCTGGGCGTCGAACGGGCCGTAATAGTCGCCCACGCCGGCGTGGTCGCGGCCGACGATCAGGTGCGA
>JAUSQI010000104.1 GCA_030652575.1 Stagnimonas sp.
TGCGAGCATTTGTATGTCAACACACCCTAGTTGCTGATGGAGTGCTGGCACGCTTTTGGGCGGTCTTGAAATCCGTGAGCGCGGCGACGCGACGCTGCTTGAGTTCAGCGCTCACGGCCGCACCGGCAAAGCCATCGGCAATCACCTGCTGGACCGGCACCGCCGATGCGGTCTGATACGCCGCATGCAGATAGTCCACCTGCGGATACGCACACTGCTCGAAGTGCAGCCGCCCGCGCGCATCGCAGAGGCTGGCTTCGCAGACGCGCGCGAGGCGGTCGGGTTTGCGGAAGGCATCGAGGCGTTCCAGCAGCTCCAGCAAGGTCGCGGGTCTGAGCTCGCGCACGATGTGGACCAGCAGATGCTCGCGTGTGTGGTGCACCGCAATCTCGCGGCAGGCGGTGGGTATTTTCAGGCGCGCACAAACGCGCTCCACCAGCGGCACGCCGCGCGCGTCGTGACCCTTGTGGCTCGGCCATTCCATCATCGGCGTGGCGGCCTTGCCGAGATCGTGCAGCAGCGCCGCCGTGCGCACTTCAAGGCCGAAGCCCTCGCGGGCGCCGACGTCCACGCACATCAGCGTGTGCACGAAGCTGTCGACTTCGGGGTGGTAGTCGGCACGCTGCGGCACGCCATCGAGTGCGGCGAGTTCCGGCACGATGCGGGCCAGCGCGCCGCAGGCGTGCAGCACTTTGAAGAACACACTCGGCGTGTCGTGCATCAGCGCTCGCGCCATCTCCTGCCAGCAGCGCTCGGGCACCAGCGCATCGACTTCCCCAGCTTCGACCAGCTGGCGGCAAAGCGCCATCGTCTCGGGCGCGACCGTGAAGCCCAGCGGTGCGAAGCGCGCGGCGAAGCGCGCCAGGCGCAGCACCCGCACCGGGTCTTCGGCAAAGCTGGGCGAGACGTGGCGCAAGACCTTGTCGGCGAGATCACGCTGGCCGCCGTGCGGGTCGAACAGCCGGCCGTCTCCATCCTGCGCGATGGCGTTGATGGTGAGGTCGCGGCGCAGCAGATCGTCTTCGAGAGTCACCTCCGGGCCGGTGTGAAACGTGAAGCCGTGATACCCGCGTCCGCTCTTGCGCTCGGTGCGTGCCAGCGCGTGTTCGTCCTTGGTCTTGGGGTGCAGGAACACCGGGAAGTCCTTGCCCACGGGCAGATACCCTGCGGCGATCATGTCCTCGGGCGTGGCCTGTGTGACCACCCAGTCGCGTTCGTGCACGGCGAGCCCGAGCAGGGCATCGCGCACCGCACCGCCGACGAGATGAATCTTCATCCCCTATCCCCCATCCCCCATCCCCCATCCCCGCCGTTGGTTGCCGTCATCGGCGGCACCGGCATGAACACCTGGCCGGGCCTTGAGATCATCAGACGGCTGGAGAGCTACACCACCTACGGCAAGCCCTCGGCACCACTGATCGTCGGCCGCATCGCCGGTGTCGAGGCGATCTTCCTCGCCCGTCACGGCGAGGGTCACAAGATTCCGCCGCATGGCATCAACTACCGCGCCAACCTCAAGGCATTGGCCGATGCCGGGGTCACGCAGGTGATCGCCATCGCCGCCGTCGGTGCGATGGCACCGTGGTTCGCACCCGGCGAGATTGCCGTGCCGATCGATCTGGTCGACTACACCCACGGCCGCGCCCACAGCTATTCGGATGGCGAGCCGGGCAGCAAGCTCGAACACGTCGAAATGACGCACCCCTACACACCGGCCCTGCGCAGCGCGCTGTTCATCGCGGCGGGCCACGCGGAAGTCACTGTCAGCGGCCAGGGCGTGATGGCCGTGACGCAGGGGCCGCGACTCGAAACCCCGGCCGAAATCCAGCGCCTGCTGCGCGATGGCTGCGACATGGTGGGCATGACCGGCATGCCGGAGGCAGCGCTCGCCGCCGAGCTTGGCCTTGGCTATGCCTGCATCGCGGTATCCGTGAACTGGGCCGCCGGGTTATCGCCCGCCGGGCTGGGCATCCATGACGAAATCCACGCCTCCATCGAAGCCGGCATGAGCAAGGTGCAGCGCCTGCTGGCCGCCGCGTTGCCCGGTCTCGCAGGCTGAGAGGCAACAGAAGCGCAGGACATTTGCAGGGGTGCAAATAATCCATAGCGGCATCGCCGCGGATGCGAAGTTCGGACAGGGACGGCCGTTACTATCAGCATATGAATGAGATTGATTACCGAGCAGCGGGGCTGCAAGCGCGACGCAAGGCGTCGGTCGCTTTCCTCAGGGGTGCCCGCTGGTGATTGATACGCTGCGCGAACTGTCGTTCCGCGAAGGCGGGGTCAGTGCGCGCGCGACGACCACGCTATCGCGCGGGCTGTTCAACCAGATCGCCAAGGCCCTGCGTGAAAACGTCGGTGTCGATCTGGGCAGCTGCCGGCATGACCTTGCGCTGCGTGCCCTGGGCCGCCGCCTGCGGGCGCGCCGTCAGGAGAGCCTGAAAACCTATGCCAAGCTGATCGCCGAAGACGCGGTGGAGCCGCGCCGCCTCGCGCGCTGCCTGCTGGCATCAGACGGCGATCTGTTTCTCGACGCCGATGGCGCCGCCGTGCTCAGCCTGCGGCTGGCGGCCACCCGCACCCAGAGCGAGAAGTTGCGTTTGTGGGTGGTGGAGTGCGGTGAGGGCGAGGAGGTCTACGCGCTGGCCTTGCGCATCCTCAGCCTGCTGGCCGCGCTCGAAGGCGCGCAGGATTTTGTCGTGCACGGCAGCGAGATCGATGGCGGCGCCTTGCAGCTGGCGCAGTCCGGCCTGCTGACGCCAGCGTTCGCGCAGCAGATCCCGCCGGTATTGAAGCTGCATTTCATCCAGAGCCTGGCCCACGGCGCGCAGGTGCAGCCCGAGTTGCTGCGCTACTGCGCCTTCAACGAGCAAGTGCTGATGGCAGCGCCGCCGGCCCCGGCGATGGACGTCGTCAGCGGCCGCAACATGCTGCGGTTTCTGTCGGACGACGAACGTCGCCAGTTGCTGCTGCATTGGTACGGCGCGCTCAAGCCCGGTGGCCTGCTGCTGCTTGGCCCCGGTGAGACCGTGCAGGGTCATGGCGACCTGTTTGCCTTGCGGCCGCTCGCCCCCGGTATTTTTCTGCGCCAGGCCGACCGCAGCTCGCTGGTGGCATCGACGGTGATCTTGCCCGCCGCCAGCGAGGTGGACATCAGCGTCTATCGCCGGGCGTTTTCGTCGTCGCTGCGCGCCTCCGCACTGCTGGATGAAAAGGGGTGCCTGCTCGACCTCAACATGGCATTTGCCAGTTTGTTGGAAGCCGACCGCCGCCAGCTGGCGGGCCAGCGCGTGCAGGATCTCTGTGCCGCCACCGACCGCGAGGCGATCATCGCCGCGCTGTTGCCGCTGGCGGGCGATGGCGTCAGCCAGAGCGTGGCGACGCTGGAAGTCACCCTGCGACGCCCCAGCGGCCCGCTGCCGATGCGCCTGCATTTCAATCTGCATCAGGGCCAGAGCATCCGCGCGCACATCGAGCTGGAGCCCATCGAGGGCTTTGCCGTGGTCGCCGCCAGCGAATCGGTGGGCTTGCAGGCCGCACTCGAAGTGATGAGCGAGGGCTTGATCCTCTGCGACAGCGCTGGCCGCATCCAGACGCTCAACACCGTCGCGCAAAGGCTCACCGGCTGGCGGCATATCGACGCTGCGGGGCGGCTCGCAAACGACGTGCTGCGGGTGATGTCGCCGATGGGTGAGCGGCTGCTCTCGCCACTGGACGACTGCCTGCGCAGCGGCGCGGCCAGCACCCTGTCCGGGCATCAGGCGCAGCTGGTCGCGCGTGATGGCCGTCGCCTGGCGATCGACCTGCGCGTCAACCCGGTGCCGATGGCCGATGGCTCGACCGGCGCGGTGCTGTTGTTCGAGGATGTCAGCCAGCGTCTGCTGCTGTCGGAGGAACTGGCCTGGCGCTCCACCCACGATGCGGTCACCGGGCTGCTCAACCGCGACGAGTTCGAGCTGCGGGTGCGCTCGGCGCTGTCGCGGGCGCGCCACAACGGCGAGACGGCAGTGGTGTGCATGATGGACATCGACCAGTTCCGTCTCATCAACGACGTGCTTGGCCACGCTGCGGGCGACGAGCTGCTGCACGAACTCGCCGGCGAGCTGCGCGTGCGGCTGCGCGAGGGCGATGTACTGGCGCGGCTCAGCGGCGACGAGTTCGGCGTGCTGCTGCCCGCCTGCCGTCTGCCTGAAGTCGAGGGCATCGTGCAGGGTCTGCTCGATGCGGTGCGCCGCTATCGCTTCGAGTGGCTCGACCGGCGGCATGCGGTGACCATTTCCATTGGTGTGGCACAGCTCGACGCCAGCATCGAGAACGTTGGCCGGGTGCTGTCGCTGGCCGACGCCGCCTGCCACACCGCCAAGGAGGGCGGCCGCGACCGCGCGCGCTTCATGGGCCGCGACGACGAGGCCGCACTGCACCACATCGAGATGGGCGTGGTGGGGCAGGTGGGCCGCGCCATCGAAGACGGCCGCCTGTTCCTGCTGTGCGAAGACGTGGTGTCGGTGCAGCAGCCCGATACCGTCGTCTATCGCGAATTGCTGGTGCGCATGCGGGGCGAGGATGGCAGCCTCATCAAGCCCGCCCAATTCGTGCCGGCGGCCGAGCGTTATTTCATGATGAGCGCGCTCGACCGCTGGGTGGCGCACGAGGCGCTCAGCAAGCTCGCCACACTCGCACCCGAGGTCCATCAGGGCATCCTCTATGCCATCAACATCTCGGGCCAGTCGATCAGCGACCCCGATTTTCTGGACTTCATGATCGCCGAGATCGAGACCACCGGCGTCGACCCGGCGCGCCTGTGTTTCGAGCTGACCGAAACCGCCGCCATCTCGCGCCTCACCGATGCCTCGCGCTTTGTGGCGCGGCTGACCGAGCGCGGCTGCCGGTTTGCGCTGGACGACTTTGGCGTCGGCATGAGTTCGTTCGGCTATCTCAAGAACTTCCCCGTGCATTTCCTTAAGATCGACGGTAGCTTTGTGCGGTCGATGCGGGATTCACAAATCGACAGAGGCATGGTGGAAACCATCAACCGCATCGGCCACCAGCTGGGCCTGAAGACCATTGCCGAACATGTGGAGTCGCTCGATTTGCTGGAGCCACTGAAACTCATGGGCGTCGATTGGGCACAAGGGTACGGCATTGGTCCCGCCCGATCGTTTGATGACATCCTGAAACTGAAATGACTCCTCGCTTCATCAAAACCCTCGGCGGTGCCGTGTTGCTGTGCTTGCTGTCGTCACTGCCGCCGCTGGTGCAGGCGGCCCCTGATGAAGCCATCCTGTTCATCGAGCAAAGCTCGGGCGTGGCCGGTGTGCAGCGCGACGGCAAGCGCCTGGCCTTGCAGCCCGGTGATGCCTTGCAGGAGCAAGACCTGATCGTCACCGAGCGCTCTGGCCGCATGACGCTGCGCCTGGGCCGCCACGGCTTCGTGGAGGTGGGGCCGAATGCCGAAGTGGGTGTGGAGCGCCTGCCGTTTGCCGCCTATGCGCGCGACCTCAAGAGCATTTTCAGTGTCGGCAAGGGCTACTTCCGGGTGGTGTGGAAACACCCGCAGCTGTCCAGCAACTGGCCGCTGTATGTGTACATGTCGGGCCATCGCATCAGCCTGTCGAGCGGCGAGTATTTCTTCCAGAATCTGGGCGAGCAGCAGCGTGTTTGCGTCGCCGCCGGGCAGATCGCCCTGCAAGCGGCCGGCAGCGATAGTTTGGAAACCATCAAGCCGCCCGCCTGCGTGCAGCTCGCCCCCAACAGCGCCCCCAAAGTGACGCCCCGCAACCCCGATGACTGGATTGCCGTGCGCCGCGCCTTCAGCATCGAAGCGACAGCAGCCACCCTGCTGGCACGCGACACCCTGCCTGCCGAGCCGGCTACGCCGCCGGTTGCGAAGCCCATCATCACCACTGCGCCCACGCCGATCACCAGCGTGTCGCCGCCGGTTGCCATTGCGCCCGCGCCAGCAACGGCAGTGCCGGTTATGCCCGCCCCCATCGTGGCCGCACCCGCGCCGCCGCCGGTAGTGGCCGAGCCGCGCAAAGCCGCGCCGCCCGCAGCCACTGCCACCGCACCGATCATCATCGGACAGGTGCAGACGCTGCCCGCCGTAACGCCGGCAAAAGCCGGCGCCCCCGTCATCGCCAAGCCGCTGGTTGCAGGCAGCGGCACCTGGGCTTTAAACGTGGCGTCGTACCCCGAAGCTGCCATCGCCGAGCGCGAGGCACAGCGCCTGCGCGCCGCAGGCTATGCGGGCGTGAAGACTCAGGCGGCAACGGTCAACGGCAAGAGCTGGTATCGCGTGCAGATTGGTGGTTTTGCCAGCGATGCGCAGGCGCGCAGTACGGCCGTCGAGCTGAAAACCAAGTTGGGCCTGCAGAACGTCTGGGTGCTCAAACCCTGAGTTTCAGGCGCATCAGCGGGCCGCGGTGACGCGCGCCAGCACGCCGATGCGGGGGCTATCGAGATAGTGCAGCGTGTCCAGCCCTAGCGTGCGGCGCTCTTGCAGGCGCAGGCCGAGCGGCTGGCGAGCCGACCCCGGCTGCACCGATTCGAGATCGGCCGAGAGCGAGATATTGCGGCCACCTTGCAGGCGCAACCAGCCGCTGAGGCTGCTCAGCCGATCGCCGCCCGGCAACTCAAGACGCAGCGCCGGGCCATTCGCGGACGACGGTGACTCCTGCACCCAGCTGAGCCGCAGCAGCGGTTTGTAACGCTTGCTGGCGCTGAGCGTGGCCCACTCGGCCGCCAGCGTGCTGGCGTTGTCGGGCAGCAGCGCGATGCCGGCATAGGCCAGGCCGGGCGCATCGTCGAGGTCGATCGCGCGCTCGTCATCCGGGTGGCGCGGTGCGGTGCCTTGCTCGTCCGCCGAGAGCGGGTTGAGGAAAATCAGCACATCCACCCGTAGCCGCTCGGCCATTGCACTGAGCGGCAGCGCAATGGCCAGCAGTGCTACGGCGAGCCGTGTCATCCCGCGAGTGAGGTCAGCAACTTGCTCAGGCTCTCCACCCGGCCTTCGACCGTGGGCATCTCGGCCGTGATGTGCAGTTTCTTCTGGCCTTCGAGCTTGTAGACCTTGGGCTGCGCCTGCATGAGCTTGATGAGCTTCATCGAGTCGATCTTGGGGTTGGGCCCGAACTCCAGCACTGCGCCCTTGGCGTGGGCGCGCAGTTTCTTCAGGCCCAGCGGCTCGGCCTTGGCCCGCAGGCTGGCCTGGTCGAACAGGCGCTCGACCTGCGTCGGCAGCAGGCCAAAGCGGTCGATGAACTCGACTTGCAGCTCACGCAGCGCGTCTTCGTCCTTGGCCTCGGAAACGCGCTTGTACAGCGTGAGCCGGGTGGCGATGTCGTCCACGTATTCGCCTGGGATCAGCGCCGACGCGCTCAGGTCCACTTCGCAGGCCGAGTGACCAAAAGGCTCGTCGTCGAGCTTGCCCTTCTGGATCGCCCGCACCGCGCGCGCCAGCAGCTCGCTGTAAAGCGTGAAGCCGACTTCTTCGATCTGCCCGGTCTGCTCGCTGCCGAGCAACTCACCCGCACCGCGAATCTCCAGATCGTGCGTGGCCAGTGCGAAACCGCTGCCCAACTCGCCCAGTTCTTCAATCGCATCGAGCCGCTTCTGCGCATCCGGCGTGAGCGAGCGCTTTGACGGCACCAGCATGTAGGCATAGGCGCGGTGATGGCTGCGTCCGACGCGACCGCGCAGCTGGTGCAGCTGTGCGAGGCCAAGTTGATCCGCGCGGTCGATCAGGATCGTGTTCGCCGAAGGCACGTCGATGCCGCTCTCGATGATGGTGGTGCAGACCAGAATGTTGAAGCGGTTGTGATAGAAGTCGAGCATCACCTGCTCCAGCTCGCGCTCGCGCATCTGGCCGTGCGCGAAGCGCACCTTGCCCTCTGGGACAAGCTTCTGGATGTTGTCGGCGAACAGCTCGATGTCGCGCACTTCGTTGTGCAGGAAGTAGATCTGCCCACCGCGCTTCAGCTCGCGCAGGCAGGCCTCGTAGACGAGGCCGTTGTCCCACTCGGCAACCGTGGTCTTGATCGCCTGACGCGATGGCGGCGGGGTGGCGATGATGCTCATGTCGCGCAGGCCCGCAAGGCTCATGTTGAGCGTGCGCGGGATCGGTGTGGCGGTGAGCGTCAGTAGGTCCACCTCGGCGCGCAGGTTTTTCAGGCGCTCCTTGTGGCGCACGCCGAAGCGGTGTTCTTCATCCACCACCACGAGCCCTAAATCCTTGAAGGCGATGTCCGGCTGTAACAGCCGATGCGTGCCAATCACCACATCGAGCTTGCCCTCAGCCAGCTCTTGCAGGGCGGCGTTCTGTTCCTTGGTCGTTCTCAAACGCGAGAGTGCTGCGACACGAATCGGCCATTCGGCAAAGCGGTCGCTGAAGTTCTTGGCGTGCTGCTCGGCGAGCAGGGTCGTCGGTGCCAGCACGCAGACCTGCCGGCCCGCACGCGCCACCGCAAACGTCGCGCGCAAGGCCACCTCAGTCTTACCGAAACCGACATCGCCGCAGATGACGCGATCCATCGGCTTTTCGAGTTGCAGATCAGCCAGCACCGCATCGATGGCGGTCTGCTGGTCGGGCGTGGTGGTGAAGGGAAAGGCCGCAACGAAGCGCTCGTAGTCGACGCTATCGAGATCGAGCTTGAGGCCCGGCTTGGCAGAGCGCCGCGCCTGAATCTTCAGCAGCTCGGCGGCGACGTCATGCGCCTTCTCGCGCGCCTTCTTCTGCGCTTTTTCCCAACGCTCGTTGCCGAGCGAATGCAGGGGTGCGGCCTCGGCCTCGCTGCCGGTGTAGCGATGAATCTGCGCCAGCGAGCCGACCGGCACATAGAGCTTGTCGCCGTCCGAATACTCCAGCACCAGGTACTCGTTGGTGACACCACCGGAATCGAGCGTGATGAGCCCGCGATAGCGCCCGACGCCATGCTCGACATGCACCACCGGCGAGCCGACCACGAGGCTCGACAGATCGCGCAGGATCGTCTCCGGGTCGCGCGCTTTCGCACGGCGCTTGAGCTGCTGCTGCGGCGCGGTGAGGCCGAACAACTGCGCTTCGGCGATGAGGGCGATGCCCAGCGTCGGCACCAGCAAGCTGTCTTGCACCGGCCCCAGCGCAACACCCACGCGCGCTGAGTCGGTCATGAAGTCCGCAAAGGACTCGTACGCGCGCGGGATCAAGCCCAACGGTTTCAGCCACTGCACTACCGCCTCGCGGCGGCCGGCCGATTCGGCGAGAAACAGAAAGCGCGTCGTCGTGCGCTCGCGCAGCAGCGTCTTGATCTCTTCGCCGCCACCCGCGACCAACTGCATGGGCTGCGCGTCATCGTCCGCCGTGCCCACGCGCTGCAGCGGGAAGCGCGCCAGCTGCTCGGCGGCCTGCGCGGGTGACAGAAACACATCCGCCGCCTGCATCAAGGGCCGCTCAAGATTGCCGTCGTAACGATCGCGGCGCTCGTCGATCTGCTGCCAGTCGGCGGCGAGTCGCGCATCGAGATCATCGAGTGCGAGCCAGAGGCTGTCCTTGGGCAGATAGTCCGCCAGCACTGCGGTTTCGCGCTGGGGGAAGAACAACGGCAGATAGGCCTCGATGCCGCCCGGCATCAGCGCCTTGCTCACCTCCGCGTAGATGCGCGAGCGCGTCAGATCACCGGGGAAGTACTCGCGGTAGTTGCGGCGAAAGGTCTCGATGCCCTCGCGGTCGGTCGGGAACTCGCGCGCCGGCAGCAGGCGCACTTCCTTCACCGCGCCCTGCGAGCGCTGTGTGTCCGGGTCGAAGCGCTTGATCGACTCGATCTCGTCATCGAATAAGTCGAAGCGGAAAGCCTCAGGCGAACCCATCGGGAAGAGATCGAGCAGCGAGCCGCGCAGCGCAAACTCGCCCTGGCTCTGCACCTGCGACACGCTCGCGTAGCCCGCCGCCACCAGCCGCTCGCGCAGGCTGATCGCATCGAGCTTCTGCCCCTGCTTCAAGAAGAAGGTGCGCCCCTGCAACCAGGCCACCGGCGGCAGGCGCTGCAGCAGCGCATCGGCGGTGACGATCAGCGCGCCACGGTGCGTGTCCGGCAGGCGGTGCAGGGCGGCAAGGCGCTCCGAGAGGATTTCCTGATGCGGCGAGAACGGGTCGAAGGGCAGGGTTTCGGTGTCCTGCAAATGCACCACCGGCCAATCGCCCGCATCGCCGCTGCTGCCGAGAAAGAAGCGCAGCTCCGCCTCCAGCCGATACGCCTGCTGCTCGTCGCCCGCCACTGCCACCACGAGGCCGACGTGGTGCTGCACTTTGCTGGCGACGGCCAGTGCTAGGGCGCTAGCGGGCAGTGGCCTGACGGCGTCATCGTCGGTAGAAACGTGGAAATCAGAAAGAGGCAGCAACGCCATCGGAAGGCAACTCGGACATCAGAAATAGGTCGCGATTATCAGCTTTTGCGCGAGCCTAGTCGCTGTTTGCTGTCTTAAATGGACCGCCTAAATGTCATCCAGCTTCGTCGGAGGGTTTTACTGGCACAAGAGCCTCGATTTGAAGCTTTTTGATTGGTTCCGCATTTGACTGCGGCGTGGGAACGTTGAGAGGCGAAGATGATTTGTAGGGCACTTTACCGGACGGTATGTGGCGTGCCGCAGGGTCGAGGTGCAAATCCTGATCGTCAAAAAAAATGTGGGCACGAAATGCTTTTAAGACCTTTGCTTTCTCCACCCCGCCGAGAAAGAAAATTTCATTTACGTAGACGCCCCAATGCCTGAGAGTCTTGATCACACGCAGTTCCGCTGGAGCATTTCGCGCCGTAACCAACGCAAGGTGAACCGGCGAGAACTCGACGCTGAAGGGTAAGCGACTCTGAAGTTTTGCAAGCTTCAAAAGAAATTGTGCATACGGCCCTTCGGCCATCGGAGTGTCTTTCTTTGCGTCTTCGCTTTTATGAAATCCCGCAAGTCCTTCTGCCTTGTAAACGATTTCACTGCTGTCATCGAAAAGCACGGCATCACCATCGAAAGCTATTCGAACCTGACCCTCCGGAATTGTTTCAAGGTCACTAGGAGGGGTTTTCACAACCGCTGCTGCACAGTTTCCTACGTCGATAATCTTCTGTGCATCACCGGCGTTTGTGGTCAGAAATAAGTCCACGTCGAACGCGTCGAGATAGGGCACAACCGATTCGCCACCAGTGAACGCATGCCGGCTGATAGCAAGGTTTCGCTCTCTAATGTTGTTGAAAACGCGCACGCCAGTCTCAGGGCTATTTCGTGACATCACTACGACTTCCACTAACGGCGTCTCGCCCTCTTTCTTGTATTTGTTCAACGCTAGTAAAGCGCGCACCAACGGCATTCCTGTTCCATCCAGAAGAGCTTCTGCTTCATGCGACAGTGCATAGGCTCGATACTCGGCAACAGCGGTTTCCCTGTCGCTTTTGAATTTTGTTTGAAACGCCGAATCTGACTCCGTCATGTCAAAGAGTGCAGTCGTCGCTATTCCCACGACGAGCGTGTTGGATAGATCTAGAGCCATTTTCCCTTCCTTATTTAAGATTTACGAGGCGTTCCCTACGCCCCGCTTTCAGTATTGTGCCAACACAACGGCATGCATAGCGGAGCTACCATGGCCACCACCTAATTGAGTTGCTGATAATCATGCCGACCGCCGCTCAATTCCTCACCCACACCGTCGATAACCAAGCCCCGCCGCTGCGCGACTTGAACCTCTACGCCAGCGACGTAGCACTTCGCGAAGCGGCCGCGTGCGAGGGCGGTGGCTGGGGTGAGGCGGACTTGCTGGCTTACGGCGCCATCGCCGGCGGCGAGTTGATGGAGCTGGGCACCACGGCCAACGAGAACAAGCCCAAGCTGAAACTCTTCGACCGCTAAGGGCACCGGCTGGACGAGGTGGAGTTTCACCCGGCCTATCACCGCATCATGGCGCTCGGCATCTGGCCCGGCGTTGCTCTGCTGCGGTCTTGGCGTTAGCCAATACGCATACTGTTCAGGCTGACTTTGCGCCGATTTTTGGTCGTCTTCAGCAAGCCCTTAATTTCCTCTGCTGAACGTTTCTCGGTGCGTATCGCGGCTGACGAATCCCCGCGCTGAGCAAGTGCTACGCGGTTGCGGGCAGCTTCAAGAATCGTTTTCTCATTGCCACCCAGATCGGCAAGCGGACGAGCACTTTCCCGCTCGACCAGGGCCAGCAAGGCTTCGTGAACGAGCCGTGTTTTGTTCTGAATGCCGGTCAGTGATTGTGCTTTGGAAAGCAAGTCGTCATTGAGGGTCAGTGTGGTGCGCATGGCGTGGTCAGTGGCTTGGCAAAGCATCACTTTGAGTTTTATTTCTCACGCCAATTTCACCTTGGCCTTCTTCGCTGCTTTGATGAGATCGCCATCCAGCGTGGCCAATGGCAAGCGGCGCCGCAGGGCGAGTTCCAGGTAGCTGGCGTCGTATGCAGTGAGCTGATGCTCCATCGCAATCTGATGCACAGCCGTGCTGCTACGAATCATCGAGGGCGCTTCGCAAACAAAGTCGAGCGCACCGGCAATTGCCAGGGCTTGCTGGGCCTCGTCGGCCGACATGCGTTTGCGCCGCTGGGCCGTGATGATGGCGTTGACCAGCTCGGTGGGCAGCATGCAGGGGGCGACGAGCGTGGCAGTGCTCAGTAACTCTCGCCATTCCGGCGGCGATTTTTCGTCCGGCGCCAGGCAGGACATGATCGCGCTGCAATCGAACACCACTTCCATCAACGACGCCCTTCGTTTTTCCAGGCGACGATTTCTTCGCGCGTGATTCTCACGCCGCGAGCCCGCATTGTTTCACCCAGCTGATGCAGGTCATCAATCAGCTTTCTGCGGGCATCGAGGTTCACGCCACCAGGGGGTACGAGTTCTGCAATCACCTTGCCGCGCTTGGTAATGGTGATGCGCTCGCCCTTGGCGACACGGGCCAAGAGCTTGGGAAGGTGCGTCTTTGCTTCGTAGCTGCCGATTTCCATGCTGCTCTCCAACTGGTCTGTTGTAAGACTAGTTTAGGCCGGAGGTAGGGCAACGGCAATCCCGGTTGGCGCGGCAGGCACTACCATCGGTTCAGGTTTCCATCCTTCATCAAGCCATGACCGTCGCCGCCCAATTCCTCACCCACACCGTCGACAACCAAGCCCCGCCGCTGCGCAACGTGAACCTCTACGCCAGCGACGTCGCGCTGCGCGAGGCGGTCACCCGCGAGGGCGGCGGTTGGGGTGAGGCGGACTTGCTGGCGTACGGCGCCATCGCCGGCGGCGAGCTGATGGAGCTGGGCGCATCAGCCAACGAGAACAAGCCCAAGCTGAAGCTCTTCGACCGCTACGGCCATCGGCTGGATGAGGTCGAGTTTCACCCGGCCTATCACCGCATCATGGCGCTCGGCATCGCGCATGGGGTGGCGGGCTATGCCTGGCGCCATGCGGGCAGGGCGGGCGCGCATGTGGCGCGGGCGGGGCTGGCGTTTTTGCACAACCAGGCGGATCAGGGCACGAGCTGCCCGCTGACCATGACCTATGCCTGCGTCGCCGCACTCCAGCACGAGCCGGCGCTGGCTCAAGCCTGGGTGCCGCGCGTGGCGGGGGCGGACTACGACCCGGTCGTGCGCCCCGCGCTTGCCAAGACCACGCTCACCGTCGGCATGGGCATGACCGAGAAGCAGGGCGGCTCGGACGTGCGTGCCAATACGACCAAGGCGTATGTGCTGGCCGAGGGCTCCCGCATCGGCGATGCGGGCAATGAACAGTTCGAGATCGTCGGCCACAAGTGGTTCTTCTCCGCGCCCATGTGCGACGCCTGGCTGGTGCTGGCCTATACGGATGCCGGCATCACCTGCTTTCTCGCCCCCAAGATGAAGCCGGACGGCACGCGCAACGCCATCCGCATCCAGCGCCTCAAAGACAAGCTGGGCGACTGGAGCAATGCCTCCAGCGAGGTTGAGTTTCAAGGCGCGTGGGCCGAGCGCGTGGGGCCGGAGGGTCGCGGCATCGCCACCATTCTGGAGATGGTCGCGCTCACGCGGCTGGACTGCATGATCGGCTCGGCCTCGCTGATGAGGCAGGCGCTGGTGCAGGCGCTGCACCACACGCAGCACCGCGCGGCCTTCGGCAAGAAGCTCATCGATCAACCCCTGATGCGCAACGTGCTGGCCGACTTGGCGCTGGAGTCGGAGGCGGCGACGGCGCTCACCTTCCGCGTTGCGCGTGCGGTGGATGCGAGTGCTACCGACCCGCACGAGGCGGCACTGGCGCGGCTCGCCACCGCCATCGGCAAGTACTGGGTGTGCAAGCGCGCGCCGGCCTTCGTCAACGAGGCGCAGGAATGCCTCGGCGGTGCCGGCTACGTAGAGGACGGCCCGCTGCCGCGCCTGTATCGGCAGGCGCCGCTCAATTCCATCTGGGAGGGCAGCGGCAACATCCAGTGTCTCGATGTGCTGCGCGCGCTGTCGCGCGAGCCGGAGACGCGCGAGGCGTATTTTCTGGAGCTGGGCAGCGCACGCGGCCTCAATGCCGAGTTCGACCGCGAGCTGGGCTGGCTCGCGGCCGCGTTTGAAGACACCGCGACGCTGGAAGTGCGCGCCCGCCGCATCGTGGAGCGCATGGCGCTGGCCTTGCAGGCGGCCATTCTGCTCAAGGGTGGCAATGCCGTGGTGGCCGAGACCTTCTGCGCCACGCGCCTCGGCGGCGCGCAGGGCTTGGTCTACGGCACGCTCTTGGCAGAGACCGACTTCGCCACGCTCATCGGACGCGCGGTGCCACAGGCGGCTTGAAGCCGAAGGCCGTGCCGCTCTGGCATCATCGCGGGCTGAATCGAACACCTGCCGACATGAATCTCCAGCCTACCCGCCACTGCGCCGCCCGCGCATGAAGGCGATCATCATCAGTGCCGGCCAGGGCACGCGGCTGCTGCCGCTGACGCTGGAAATCCCCAAGTGCCTGGTCGAGGTGCATGGGCGCACGATTCTCGATCACCAGATCGCCGCACTGCGCGCTGCGGGCATCGAGCGGATCGTGGTGGTCGGTGGCTATCGCGTGAACCAGATCGCCGAGCATCTGGCGCAATCCGGCCGGCCTGATGATGTCGAGCTGATGGTCAATCCGTTCTGGTCGGTGTCGAGCAGCATCGGCAGCGTGTGGGCGGCACGCGAGGTTCTTGGCGGCCCGTTCTGCCTGTTGAATGGCGACACCATTTTTGATGCCTCCGTCATCCGGGACGCCCTGCGCGACATGCGCCCCGGCGTGAACCTGCTGGTGGAACGGCTGGTGCACGCCGAGCAAGACGACATGCGGGTGGAAGTCGCCGCCCACAAGGTGCACGCCGTCGGCAAGGACTTGCCTGCGTCCCGCAGCAGCCATCGCTCGCTGGGCGTGGTGCTGTGCCCCGATGCCGATGGCGGCGCTTATCGCGCGGCCTTGGCCGCCGTCATTGGCGAAGAGAACGGCCACAACGCCTATCACCATGCCGTCATCCACAAGCTGGCCGGCACGGCGGGCGTGACCGCGATCGAGAACCACAGCGGCCTCTGGTGCGAGATCGATCGCCCCGAAGACATCGAGCAGTGGGTGCAGAACCACGATGGGCAGTCGATGCGGAGACAGCGGCGATGAAAGGCCCGGTCGCGTTTTTCTTTCTCGGCGAGACGCTGCTGATCCCGCATCTTTATCCGGTGGTCGAGGCACTGGCGGCGCATGCCGATGTGCGCATCGATCTCTGGGTCAGCACCTCGGTGCACGAAACGCTGTTGCGAAAGTGGACGGCCACGCTTGGCCCCGCACCCATCCGCATCCGCCGCGCGCCGGGTTATCGCGTGCTGCACGGCTATGAAGATGGTCGCAATCCGCCGCTGCCCAACAAGCTACTGATGCTGGCGCGGCTGGTGCCGCATCTGCTGCGCACGCCGGTGGTGGTCTCGGCTGAGCAGACGAGCTTGTGGATACCGACGCTGCTGCCGCTGCGCACGCGCTTTCTCAACATCCTGCATGGCGCGAGTTCAATGGGTGCGCGCGATGGCCGCCGCCGCCGTGCCGCCTGGCGCATGCCGGTGCCGAGCGAGAACGAGCAGCGCACTTATCTTGAACGCGGCTACGACGCGAGCTATGTGCCTGTGGTCGGCTACGTGAAGTCCGCCTTCGGCAAGTCGCATCAGCGGCCGCCGGTGTTCCCTGAAGCGCGGCCGACGGTGCTGTACTCGCCGCACTGGCAGCAGCACCGCTCCTCGTGGTGGGGTTGGGGCGCTGAGATCGTGCGGCAGTTGGTGGAGCAGACGCGCTACAACGTCATCCTGGCACCGCACCAGCGACTCATCGAAGGTGCGCCGGAATTGCGCGCCGTTCTCGAAGCCGCCGCCCAGCACCCGCACGTGCATTGCGACATCGACAGCTTCGCGATGGTGGATGGCAGCTACACCACCGCTGCCGATATTTATCTGGGTGATACCTCCAGCCAGGCGGTCGAGTTCATGGCGCAGCCACGCCCCTGCGTGTTTCTCAACAGCCCGCGCGTGGAGTGGCAGAGCCGCGCCGACTACGCGCTGTGGAACTGCGGCGAGGTCATCGACTCACTCGACCAGTTGCTGCCCGCGCTGGATCGCGCGCCCGCGCAGCACCCCCAGTTTGCTGCCCTGCAAAAAGAGTTCGTGCTGGGCTGGCATGGCGACACCAGTGGCGCCGCCGTGGCGCGCGTGGTGGGTCACATTCTGGAAGCGCTCGAAACTCCTTAGGGCCTCAGCACCAGGCGGCGCACGATGGCGAGGTGATCGTCCACGGCGGCATCCACCGAATAGCGCAGCGCGAAACGGTTCAACGCACTGGGGCAGGGTGGTGCATCCAGCGCCGATTCGATCGCCGCCGCCAGTGCGGCCGCATCGCCGACCGGCACCGGCGCGGGCAAGCCCGTCGCCGCCATCAGCTCGCTCAGGCCGGGCGAGCAAGCCGTGGTGACCACGCTGCATCCGCAGGCGAGCGCCTCGATGGGTGCGGCAGGCAGGCCCTCGTAGCGCGAGGAGAGAATCACCAGCTGTGATTGCGCATACCAAGGCAGCGGGTCGAGCACGAAGCCTTTGAACTCGATGCGGTCGGCAATGCCCAGGCGCAGGGCCTGCTCTTTCAGTGCCGGGGCCAACGGGCCATCGCCGAGCATGACCAGCGTCCACTGCCGTGCGCGCAGCAGGCCGAGCGCTTCGAGCTGGGTCGCGTGATCCTTCTGCGGCATCAGCCGGCCGACCGAAAGCAGTTGCGGCGTGGCGCTGGCGGCCTTTGTGCGTGCCAGCCCGGCGGCCAGCATGCCGGCGGTCGCATAAGGGTTGTGAATGCTTTGAAACCGCGAGCCGATGGCCGGAAACTCCGCCGCCAGTGCGCGCGCGTCGGCCTCGCTCAAGGTCATCGTCAGCGCACCGAGCCGGGCCGAAACCCCGAAGCGCACGCGCCGTATCGCGAGCCTTATGCCGCGCATGCCGGGGCGGCGCATCGGGTTGGTGATCTTGCTCACGGCCAGCGTGCCGCAGGCGGCCAGTTTGACGGCAAGCGTGATCGCGAAATTACTCTGGTTGCCTGCCGACATCAGCACATCCGGCCGACGCTGGTGGAGGGTGCGGATGAGCGCCGGCAGTTGCATAAGTAGTTGCAGGCTGCGGCTACCGATGGCGGGCACCGGGATGATGCGCACGGTGACCTTGGGCGACACCAGCGAGCGCATCGGGCCCTGGTCGCGGATCATCCACAGCTCGGTTTGCACACCGCGTTCGGCAAGCCCGTTTGCCATGAGAATGGCGACGCGATCCAGGCCGCCGTCGCCCGGCTCGTACAAGAACATCGCGACCGACAAGGGCGGTGGGACGGGATCTTTCATGCGCTCAGGTCGCGGATCGGAAGGCGGATGCCACGCAGCAACCGGGTGCTACTGCGCAGTGAGCCAGGACACCACGGGCCGCCCCTGGGCCTTGCAGACATAAGCCTGCCCGAG
The DNA here is from genome assembly GCA_030652575.1 of Stagnimonas sp. Taxonomy (GTDB): domain Bacteria; phylum Pseudomonadota; class Gammaproteobacteria; order Nevskiales; family Nevskiaceae; genus Stagnimonas. The sequence continues at coordinate 17,961 of JAUSQI010000104.1, forward strand.
CCGCACCAGATGGAAGGCACAGGACAACACCGTCCACCAGGCGAGTGCCAGCAAGCCCCAGTCGGGCCTGCCCACGCACAGCGCCGCCAGCAGGATCACCCAGTTGGGATTGCGCCGCGCGGTGATGAGCCGGAACTGCGAGTCGAGCTTGCGCCAGACGTGGATGTGCATCTTGAAGCCGCTGATGAACGCGCCCTCGATCATTCGCTGCACCACGTAGCCGCCGACGATGCCGATGAGCGCGATCCACACCGTCGTGGCGGGCAGCGGCGTGCCGTAGCTCGCCAGCCCCGCAGCCCAGGCCCACCACCAGATCGGCGGATGGATGAGGTCGATGCCGTGATCGTAGATATTGCCCCAGGCCGAGGAGGTGATGGTGCAGCGGGCGAGTTTGCCGTCCACCGTGTCGAGCACCATGCTCACCAAGCCAGTGATGAGTCCGAGCCAGTAGTGCCCCTGATAGAAAGCGACGCCGGCGGTGATGCAGAAGGCGAGCCCGATGGTGGTGACCATGTTCGGCGAAATGCCCAGCTTGGCTGCGATGCGCGTGAGCACCAGCGCCCATTCGGGCCACAGGTATTTGGTCAGCACATCGGTGACGCCCTTGTAGGCGCCGAAGTAGCTGGCGCGCTCCAACGACCTAAGCGTCTGCGGCGTGAGGAAATCCACGAAGGGCTGCTCGCGCTTGCGCAGCACCGGGTCTTCGATGGTGCCGGCGGTTTCGGCGGCAATGACTTGCAGGGTGCTCTCACCCAGTGGCTTGCCGTCGCGGATGGCACGGCCGACGGCCGCATGCTCCGCAGCCGAGCGCACATGCGCGAGCACGGGTATGCCCTGCCGCGTCAGCACGGTGCCCGGCAGACCGACGAGATGGGCGAACCAGGCCGGGTCGAACGCAAAGGTCGCGTTGGCGATCAGCTCGGTATGTGCATCGGCCGGCTCGATCGAAACCTTGCGCGCGGCGGCAATGCGGGCGATGCGCTCTGCGCCGGTAAGGCCCCAGAGCTGGGTCGGGTTATCACCCATGATTTTCAGACGCATGCGTTTTCTCTGATGATTTTCAGGGTGCTTTCAACGTGTGGATGGATTGTTCAACAGCCGTTCCACCAACTCCAGATCCGCCATCTTGTCGACATCGATTGCGGCCTGGCCAAAGGGCATCTCGACGACGGCAGCACGCACGCCGCCTGCCAGTGCGCCCAGCCGCGCGAGTGCCGCGCCGAGCGTGAGCTGGCCGAACCGGTAGCGCAGGGCATAGCTGAAACCCAGCAGCCCGAGCATCTTCAGGGGCTGTTTGCGCAGCGCCTCCACTTGCACCCACAGCGCCGTCAATTGGGCAGCGCGCGGCGTGGCGAAATGGAACAGGTTGCAGCCGGAGTAATGGCCGTCGGCAAAGCGCAGGAAAGTGCGCTTGGTGTCGGGTGCTGCGGCCATCACCACGTCGCTGCGGGCGAGGGCGACGGTTGCATCCGCATCGCGCGGCTGGTGCCGCAGGAAGTGGCTCACCCACTCTGATCTCAGCAGCGCATGGTCGGCGGTGGTGACGAGCATGGGCGTGCCGAAGTAGGCGAGTGCAGCACTCACACTGCGACTCGGGCTGCCCTGAGCCGCAAAGAGTTCGAGCGGCTTGCCGCCGCAGGCCGCATCGAGGCCGGGCAGGGCGCGCACCAGGTCGGGTGCTTCGATGCAGACGATCAGCCTCGCCACTTCCGGTGTGGCGGCAAGGGCGGCGATCACCCGCAGCAGCATCGGCGTGCCGTCGACCGGGATCAGCGCCTTGTGAAGGGCGCCGGTCGCGACCGCCATCGGGTCTCCGGGGCCGCGGGAACCGGCGAGGATGAGTACGGAAAGCCCGCTCACGACAAGGATTTCTCGTAAAGACGATAGGTCTTGTAGGGCGCCGCGCCAAAGTGTTCGCAAAAGTGGCGCATGGGCAGATTGTCTTCGAGCACCCAGCTCAGCTCGACTTTCTCGTAGCCGAGTTTCAGCGCCTCGCGACGCATGGCGTCGATGATGAGAAAGGGCATGGCGGCACCGACGAAGGTGTTGGCGAACTTGCGCTTCACGCCCATCAGCGGCACACGGCAGGTCTTCACACGCTTCACTTTCAGGCGATAGAGCAGCCTGGCCCAGCCGAGCGGCAGCAGCTTGCCGTCGAGGCCTACCAGCGCTTCGTTGAGATTGGGCAGGCAAACGCCGAACGCCGCCGGCTCGCCGTCGATATCGGCCAGCCATACCAGGCGCGGATCCAGGATGGGCTTGAGCGCCTTGGCGAGATGGTCTGTGTCGGCTGTAGTGAGCGGCGCGAAGCGCCAGTTGTCCATCCAGGCCTGGTTGAAGATGTCGGTGATGTCGTCGATGTCCTTGCGGTACTGCTTGAAGCTCAGCGTGCGCAGGGTGAGGCCCTTGGGCAGCGTACGCTTGAGCAGCACTTGCGCAGCACGCGGCATCGGATCGGCGATGTGGCTCAGGTAGGCGTAGATGTCTTTCGCCTTCGTGTAGCCCGCGCCCTCGACGCGACGGCCCACGTAGGCTTGGTCGTGACCCATCAGCAGCATCGGCGGGGTATCGAAGCCGTCCACCAGCAGGCCTGCTTCTTCGTTGATGCCGAGATTGAAGGGGCCGATCACTTGCGTCATGCCGCGTGCTTTCAGCCAGGCTTCGGCGGTGGCGAAAAGTGCCGCGAAAATGGTGGCATCGTCTTCCGCGGCGATCAGCCCGAAGTAGCCGGTCATGTCGCCTTTTTGCACATTGCTGGCTTCGATCTGCGCGCTGATGCGGCCTACATCGCGGCCGTCTTTCACGGCAAGCCAGAACTGCACCTCGGTGTGGTCGAACAGCGGGTTGTGCTTGGGCGAGAACGACTCGGCGCGCTCCATGTCGAGCGGCGTGATCCAGTGCGGATCGTGCGCGCTCAAGGTGGCCGGCACGCGGATGAAGCGCTGCATCAGCGCCTTGCCTTCGACAGGGATGATTTGCAGTTCAGAGATCATTGATGCCGGTCCAGTCGAAGCAGAAAAACGAGGCCCAAAAGGCCGAAAGCCAGCGGTGAAATCCAGGCGGCGGCGAGCGGTTCGATCAGCCCGGCTTCGCCCAGCGCGCTGCACAGGCCATGCGTGAGCAGAAACAGCAGGCCGGTGCCGAGCGAAACCAGCATGGGTGCGCCTTTGGCGCCACGCGTGAGCGCCACGGCCACCGGCGTGGCGAGTAGCAGCATCACCAGTGCCATCACCGGATCGGCGAGGGCCTTTTGCACGCGGGTGCGGTAGAAGGCTGGCGTCTTGCTGCCGGTGTTTTCACCCGTCAGCACCGCAGCCGCAAGGCCGCCGGACACGTAAGGCTCGGCAGCCGAAAGACGCTGCACGTCGCTGGGGCGCAGCGCGGTTTCCCAGGCCAGCTGTGCGACAGGTGCAGCGGTTTTGGCGGTGGCGAAATCGGTGATGGCGGCGTCGGTGAGGGTCCAGTGCCGGTCGGCATAGCGGGCGGTGGTGGCGAGCGTGCGCGTCAACAGATGGCCGTTGTCGTCGCGGCGGAAAATACGCACGCCTTCGAGCACGCGGCCATCGGGATGCACGCGTGCCACGCCGATGACGACGCCACTGCTCTTGAACCACAGCAGTTCGGTATCGGGCGTGTCGTCCTTGGGTGGTGGCAGCGAGGCCCACCAGTTGGTCAGCGCGCGCTGGGTGCTCGGCACCACCACTTCGGCCAGCAGCCATTGCGTGGCGGCGATCAGCAGCACGGCGGGCAGCAGGATGAGCACGACGCGGCGAAACGGCAGGCCCGCAGCGCGCATGGCGATCACCTCGTGCTGTTTGGCGAGCGTGTTGAAGGCGAACACCGCGCCGATGAGTGCGGCGAGCGGCAACGCCTGCAGCAGCAATGTGGGCGCGCGCAGGCTGATGTAGTGGCCGACGCCGCCGATGCCCTGGCCGCGCGCCATGATCTCGGTGGTGGCATCGAGCAGATCGAGGATTTGCAGCAGGCCGCCGAGTGCGATCAGCACCGAGAGCACGCGCAGTGCCAGCAATCGCAGCAGGTAGCGCGGCAGCGGGCCGAGCAGCAAGGCCCTCATGGGCGTGCCGCCTTGGGCTTGGGTCGCAGGGCGTCGCCGAGTCGGCTGGTGAAGCCATCGAGGGCGGCCAGCAGACGCGACACCGGGTTGTCGCCGGGGCGTTCGAGGCTCTGGCTGTAGATCCAGACGCTGAGGGCGGCGAACACCAGCGTGGGGGTCCAGACGCCGACCAGCGCGGGCACCTTGCCGGACTCCGACAGGCTCTCGCCGAGTTGCAGCGTGTGGTTGAACAGCAGCATCAGGACGGCGGCGACGATCATGCTGCCGGTGCGTTCGCCCCGCTTGGCCGCCATGCCCAGCGGCACCGCGAGCAGCGGCAGCAGCAGCAGCGAGACGATGCGCGCGAGCCGCCCCTGCAACTCGCCCGCGATCTTGTCGGTGTTGGGGGCGACCACGCCTTCGGTGCCGACACCACCGCGCCATAACTCGGGCAGTGTCAGCTCGCGCTCGTTGCGACCACGCGGGCCGAAGTCCGGGGCGCCGGAGGAAAACTCGGTGGACGTGCTCAGTCGATCGAATTGCGCGAACAGCCAGTTGCCGGTCTTCTCGTGGCGCAGGTGCTCGCCGTGGTCGAGGGTCAGCGTCAGCTGCGTGCCGTCGGCGCTGGGTTGCAGCACGCCGGTTTCGCTGGTGGTGACTTGGTCCTGGCCATTGACGAGCCGGTGCACGAATACGCGCTGCAACTGCCGGCCGCTCTCATCCACGCCATCGGCGGTGAGCGTGTAGCCGCGGCCGGGGCTGACGAAGGTGCCGGCTTGCAGACGGGCATCCCAGCCGGCGTTGAGCGCGGCATTGAGCACCGCGCGGTAGGTGTAGCGCGCATACGGTTGCAGGTAACCGAACAGGCCGATGCTGAGCACAGACAGCAGCAAGCCAGTGATCAGAAAAGGCTTGGTGAGGCGGCTGATGGAGAGCCCGCCGGCGAGATAGGCATCCAGCTCGTTGTCGTCCGAGAGCTTGGCGATCACCAGAAAAAGCGCGACGAAGAACGCCGCGGGCAGCGCCAGGCCGAGGTAGTGCGGCACCAGACAGGCGATGAGCTTGGCCACGGCCGGTAGCGCCTGGTTGTTCTGCGCGAGGATGTCGAACAGCCTGAGCAGCCGCTCCAGCAGCAGCGCGATCAGCACGGTGCCCAGGCACACCAGCAGGCTGCCGCCGAGCTGGCGCAACAGATAGCGGTCGAGAATCGAAGGCATCAAGCAGTGATCCGATGGGCGTCGCTGCGCGTAGTGATGCGGTGTGCGGCACTCGGGCGCGCAAACGCGGTCACAGAGTGCTTGCGCATCGGCATCCGCCAACCCAAAGTGAGCGGCCGCATCGGCCGTCGCCTCGAGGGCGCCTCGGCAACGAGCTTGTGCGGGTGACCACAGCGGAGAGCAATAGCGTTGGACATGGAGAGTGAATGTTGATGGACGCAAGAGTAACGCGCGGCATCTGGCGGCGCAGCGTGCTGATGCTCGGCCTGCTGTCGGGCGCCATGCCAGTCGTGCATGCCGCAGAGCCGGCGCCTACCTGCGCGGTGACCAATGCGGAGCGGCATCTTTCGGTGCGCGTCACCGGCATGCGCTCCGACAAGGGCAACCTCACCGTCACGGTGTATCCGGACGACGCCGACCGCTTCCTGTCCAGAGGCGGCAAGCTGTTGCGCCTGCGGGTGTCGATTGTGCTGCCGATGACCGAGGCCTGTTTCGTGCTGCCGGCAGCCGGCAACTATGCGGTGGCGGTGTATCACGACGCCAACGACGATCACGACTTCAATCGCAATTTCGTTGGCCTGCCGGCCGAGGGTTACGGGTTCTCCAACAACCCGGTGACGAAGCTCGGGTTGCCGACGTTCAAGGAAGTGCGTTTCGACACCCAGCCCGGCAACAACCCGATCTACATCAAGCTCACTTACTGATCTGCAACGTGTAGCGCGCCGCCGTGGCAAAGCCCTGCTGCGTGTCATCGAGCACGCGCACGGTCACCGTCAGCCGCCAGCCGTTTTCTGCCTTGGCGATCTCCAGCAGATGCCAGCGCGCGCCCTCGTCCCTGGGGTTGGGTATGGCCGAGATCGACGGCAGGCCGAAGCTCGCGATCAAGCCCCGTGGGCCGGGCAGCGGGTCGAAGCGTGCGTCGCGGGAATGGCCGTGCAATACGAGTTCAGCGCCGTGCGCTGCAAGCACAGCACGCAGGCCAGCGCGATCGGTCAGCACCTTGCGCGCGGGCACCACCCCGTCGGCGGGCGGGTGGTGCAGCATGACAATGCGGAACAGGTCCTGCGTGCCGAGTTGCTGGAGTTGCGCGGCCAGCCATTGCAATTGCGCGGGCCCCAGCGTGCCGCTGGCAAAGCCGGGGGCGGTGGGCACTGCGCTCGATAATCCCAGCAGTGCGACGCCGTTGCGCACTCTCACGTAGGGCAGCAGTGAGCCGCCCTCTGCATCGCCCTGCATTTGTGGCTGCCAGTGCGCCCAGCCGTCTATGTGCGAGACCGGCACCAAGGCATCGTGGTTGCCGGGGATGACCGAGACATCCGCAGGCGCGCCCAGCGTCGCGAACCAGGCAGCGGCAGCGCGAAACTCCACCGGCAGCGAGAAATTGGTGACGTCGCCGGTGATGGCCAGATGATCCGGCGCATGCGCGTGGATGTCGGCGATGGCGGCGGCCAGCACCTCGGGCTTTTGCAGATGTTTGCGGCCGCGCGCCCACGAGAGCCGGCTCATCGCGCGCTTGCCCAGCCATTCGCGCGGTTCGACGTCATCCAGCGCCACGGTCAGGTGCGGGTCCGAGAGATGGGCGAGGCGCAGCAAGGTCATGGATAATCGCGGACTGATTTTTCGATCTGGCGGCGATGATAAGCCGCTGGATCGCCCGCACGGATTCGTCATGTCTCAAACAGTCATCACCCTTTGCGGCATCCACGCCCTGATGCGCGCGCCGTGACCGCCGTGATCCGCGCCGGGGTCATCCGCAACCCCAAAAGCCAGCGCAACAGGGCCGGGCCGCTGAAGGACCGCGACGTGCCGCCGGAGGTCACGATCGCGCTGCCTTTCACCACCGAGGCACTGGCCGAGACCGTGCGGGAGTTTGCCGCGCAGGGCATCCGCCATCTCATGGTGGATGGCGGCGACGGCACGCTGCGCGATGTGCTGGGCGCGCTGCCCGCAGCCTATGGCAGCGACTGGCCGACGATTGCGCTGTGCGCCTCCGGCAACACCAATCTGGCCGTCGCGGATGTGGGCGGTTTCAAGCGTGGTGAGCGTGCGGTGTTGCACTGGTATGAGTCCTTGAGCGGCGCGCATCCCACGCGAATCTCCGAGCGTCGGCCCATCGAAGTGTGCTGGCCCGATGGTTCGCACGCGCCGGTGTATGGCTTCTTTGTCGGCTGCGCCAACTACGCGCGCGCGGTGGCGATGGCGACCGGCGGGCTGCGCGAGAAGGGGTTTTTCCACGGCTGGGCGGTCTCGGCCACCATCGCCGGTGCCGCCTGGCAGGTGCTGGCCGGCGGCAAGGACAACGACTGGCAGCGCGGCAGCACGGTCACCGTCGCCATCGATGACGCCGCGCCAGTCAGCACGCCGCGCTTCGTGCTGCTGGCCACCAGTCTCGACAAGCTGCTCATGGGCCTGTGGCCGTTCTGGTCCGCCAGTGATGCCAAAGGCGCTTTGCACTGGCTCGATATCGACGCCCCCGCGCCGCGTTTTGGCCGGGTGCTGCCGACACTGCTGCGGGGCAAGCCCAAGTCCTGGGCGCTGGCGAGCGGGGCTTACCGCAGTGGCCGTGCCGCGCAAATCACCCTGACGATGGCCGAGCCGCTCATCGTCGACGGCGAGCCTTTTGCCCCGGATGCGCAGGGCCAGTTGCTGCTGCAAGCCGGGCCGCTGGTGCGGTTCCATGCACCCGCCTGAAGCGGCCGCAATGGCCACGCCACTCGATGCGCTGATCGCCGCCGAGCTGCGCGAAGCGGTGCCACCGGCCGTCACGGCCTTTGCCGCGCACCTCGCCGCGCAAGGGCAGGGCGCGCTGGCGGTGCTGTTCTACGGCAGCAATCTGCGCACGGGCGATCTCGAAGGCGTGCTGGATTTCTACATCCTGTTGTCGAGTTTGCGCGACTGGCATCCCTCGGCGCTGGCCGCCTTCGGCAACCATCTGCTGCCGCCCAATGTCGGGTATCACGAATGGGTTTTCGAAGGCCGCACGCTGCGCGCGAAAGTGGCCGTGCTGCGTCTCGATCAGTTCCAGCAGGGCGTGGCCGGTGCAGGGCTCGATACCACGCTGTGGGCGCGCTTCGCACAACCCGCGCGGCTGATCTGGTCGCGTGATGGCGCGGCCGCTGCCGCAGCGGGTGCGGCGGTTGCCAAGGCGGTCGTCACGGCCAGTCGCTGGGCAGCCCTGCTCGGGCCAGAACAGGGGCAGGCCAAGGACTACTGGGACGCCGTGTTCGCACGCACCTACGCGGCGGAGCTGCGGGTGGAGAAATCCAGCCGCGCGGCAAGTCTCGCGGCACACGATCCGCAGCGATATGAGCAGGCGCTGTGCCTGGGCTGGCAGATGGCAGGTGCCGGCTTTGTGCAGGACGCTTCAGGCCAGCTCAAGCCGGATGCCAGTGCCGAGGAGCGCGCCAAGGCCGAACACGCCTGGGCGCGCCGTGCGCGCTGGGGCAAGCCGCTGAATCTGCTGCGGCTCACCAAGAGCGTGTTCACGTTTGCGGGCGGTGCCGACTACGTGGCGTGGAAGGTCGAGCGTCACAGCGGCTATCGCATTCCGCTGACGGACTGGCAGCGGCGGCATCCGCTGCTGGCAGCGCCCAAGGTCTTGTGGACGCTCTGGCGTCGCGGCGTGCTGCGCTAACGAAAAAAGCCCGGTAAACCGGGCCTTTTTCAATGCTGTGAAGCTTTACCGAGCGCCGACGGCGATGGCGCGATCCAGTTCGGCGTTGGCCGGGAACACGCCCGAACCCGTTGCCGGCTTGGCGCGGCGCATCGGCGGCAGTGCGGGCAGCACGCCCAGCTGACGGCCGACGGTCTCGAACAACTGCACCACGCGGTCGATCTGCTCGAAGGTGTGCGCAGCGCTGACGCTGGAACGCAGCAGCGGTGCGTTGGTCGGCGTGGCGGGCGGCAAGGCGAGGTTGAGGTAGACGCCGCCTTCGAGCAGGCGGTTCCAGAAGGTCACCGCCAGCATCGGGTCTTCGAGCGACACCGAAACGATCGGATTGGGCTGCGGGCCGAGCTTGAAGCCAAGATCTTTCAAGCCGTTGTAGAGGCGGTTGCCGTTGGCGTGCAGCTTGGTCCGCAGCTCAGGCGACTCTTGCAGGCGGCGCAGTGCAGTGATGGTCGAAGTCATCACCGACGGCGGCAACGAAGCGGTGAACATGTAGGGGCGGCAACCGACGCGCAGTACATCGAAACCTTCGAGATCGGAGACGCAGAACCCACCGACGCTGCCGAGGCTCTTCGAGAAGGTGCCGATCACGAAATCGACATCGGCTTCCACACCGGCGGATTCGGACAGGCCGCGGCCGTTATCACCGAGCACGCCGAGCGAATGCGCCTCGTCGACCATCAGCCAGGCGCCCATTTCGCGTTTGACGGCGGCAATCTCCTTGAGCGGCGCGGCGTCGCCCAGCATCGAGTAGATACCTTCGACCACCACCAGCTTCGCACCCGGTTCGCCGGAAAGGCGCTTGAGGCGCTTGGCGAGGTCATCCGGATCGTTGTGGCGGAAGCGCACCACTTCGGCATGGCCGAGGCGTGCGCCGTCGTAGATCGAGGCGTGGCTGTCGGAGTCGAGCAACAGATAGTCGCCTTTGCCGGCCAGCGTCGACAGCATGCCGAGATTGGCCTGGTAGCCGGTCGAAAACACCATGCAGTGCTTGCGATTGAAGTATTTGGCCAAATCGGTTTCGAGCTGGCGGTGGCCGCCGTAGCTGCCGTTGGCAATGCGCGAGCCGGTGGTGCCGGTGCCCTGCGCCTTGAGCACTTCGACGGAGGCGTCGATGCAGTCCTGGTCGAAGGTGAGGCCCAGATAATTATTAGTGCCGAGCAGGATGGTGCGGCGGCCGTTGTGCAAGCCCTCGGTGGGCGAGAACATCTGCTCGAACACCATTTCAAAGGGGTTCTGGCCGACTGCACGCAGTTGGTCGTAGGTCTGCCGTAAAGGGGCAAACTTATTGAGGATGCTCACGATTTCAATTTCCTTGCGCGCAATTGATCCACCACACTCACCAAATCGTCGAGGGTTTCGACCTCGGCTACTTTTTCCAGCGAAATGACGATGTCGAAACGGTCTTCCAGCGTCAGCATGAAGTCCATCACGGCCAATGAGTCGAGGTTCAAGTCGCGCATGATGTGGGTGGTCCCGGACACCTGTGCGGATGCCGGCACGATCTGCCGCAGTCCTTGAATAATCTGTTCTCGGGTATCGCTCAAACTCTCGTTCATCCCTGCACTCATATTGCTGCAACAACAACCATTTACGCGCGTCCCTGAAACCGCGTGCGCGGAATTGTAAGCGGTTGGTCACAAAAAGTTCTTGGAAAAATCACTCAGCTGCCACAGCCGTAGGCAACGGTGCTGGGTCAACTGGGTGCTCTCGACCAATCAAAAATTGTGCCGCCCCGAGGTTTTACAACCAGCCCGCCTCAAAGTACCAGCTCGCCGTGCTGCTGAAGCCCGATTCGAGACTGTAGCGTGGAATCGCCGGCGCGCGGAACAGCCCGGGTTCAGGCGCGCTCCAGTCTTCGTGCAGCAGTTCACGCAACTTGCCGGGGTTGAACATGGCGGCTTGCCCGGCCAGCTTGGCCAGCGTGCCGGCGGCGTAGCCCACCCCACTCAACAGAGGGCGAGGCACCTGGACGAAACGCGGTTTGCGGTTGCCGACCGCATGGGCCGCCGCCGCCAGCACCTGCTGCCAGCTGTAGCCGGCGGGTTGCGCATCGGCGATGCCTTGCACCGTGCCGGAGGGGCCGGCATCCAGACGGGCGATGAAGGCACTGACGGCGTCTTCGACATGAATCACCGCCAGCCGGGCGCTGGGTCGCCCCAGCAGCGGGATCAAGGGCTGGCGGGCGAGTTGGAAAAACGCCAGCGTCTCGCGGTCGCCCGGCCCATACACCGCAGGTGGCCGCAGGATGCTGAACTGTTGCGGACCCAATGCAGCGATCACCGCCTCTTCGCCGGCGCGCTTGCTGGCGCAGTAGCCCGAGAGCTGCGGCTCGCGCGCGGCGAGGCTGGAGATATGCAGGAAATGCGCGTCCGGTGCCGCATGCTGCACCGCTGCGGCGATGGCGGCGGTGCCATCGCGATTGACGCGCATGAAGCCCTGCGCGTCACGCGCCTTGATCGCCCCGGCGAGATGCAGCACGGCATCGGCGCCGCGCACCAGCCGTTGCAATGCTGCGGGGTCTTCGAGGCTGCCCAGCACGACGTCGGGATGCGCATCCCGCCATAGCGCGTGTGCAGGATCGCTGCGGGCCAGCACCCGTACCTGCCAGCCCAGGCTGGCAAGACGGGCTACGGCATGGCGGCCGACAAAGCCCGTCGCGCCGGTGACCGCGATGGTGCGCACTTCGCCAAGCGTGAGTTTTCCCGATGCACGCACGAGGTTTCAGGCAGCAGGCACGGGCAGCGCGAAGGCACCCTTGAGAAACAGCTGCTTGGCCTTGGCGCGACTGAGCTTGCCGGAGGACGTGCGCGGCAAGGCCCGTGGCGGCACCGGCACCACATCGGTCTCCACGCCATGACGCAGGCGCAGCACGCCAGCGACTTCCTTGCGCAGTGCTTCGAGTGCTGCCGCGTCGGCGGGGCGGTGTTCCACCAGTACCACGATGCGCTCGCCATTGCCGTCATCGATGGCGACGGCGGCGACATCCCCGCTGCGCAGGGCAGCGATTTCGTGCTCCGCGGTCCATTCCAGATCCTGCGGCCAGATATTGCGGCCGTTGATGATGATGAGGTCCTTGGCGCGGCCGGTGACCACAATCTGGCTTTCGGTGAGATAGCCGAGATCGCCGGTGTCGAGCCAGCCGTCTTCAGACAGCACTGCGGCAGTGGCCTCCGGCTGGCCAAAGTAGCTGTGCATCATGCTCGGGCCGCGTGCGAAGAGCCGCCCGACTTGGCGTGAGCCGCGCAGCTCGCCGCTCTCGCCGCGCACTTCGACGGTGTGCAGCGGCAGGGCAGGGCCACAGAGTACGAAGTCGCGCGCGCGGGGGGTGTCGGCGGCGGCGATAACCGCACGCTGGTCGCGTTCGAGCACATCCATATCCAGCTTTTCGACACGGATGCCTTGCTGCGGCGGTGAGAAGCTCAGCGCCAGCGCGGTTTCGGCCATGCCGTAGCTCGGTACGAAGGCGCTGGCCTTGAAACCCTGCGGTGCGAAGCGGCTGGCAAAGTTGGCCAATGGCTCGGGGCGCACCATGTCGCCACCGATGCCGGCGCCGCGCCAGCGCGAGAGATCCAGCGCCTCGATGGACGCCGTCTGCGCGCGCCGTGCGCACAGCTCGTAGCCGAAGGTGGGGCTGTAGCTGAGCGTGCCGCCGTTGCGGGTAATGAGTTCGAGCCACAGCAACGGGCGGCGGGCGAAGTCGCGGGTGGCGAACATGTCTACCGAGATCTGGCAGACCAGCGGGGTGAGCAAGAAGCCCACCAGACCCATGTCGTGATACAGCGGCAGCCAGGAGGTGCAGCGATCGGCAGGCCCGATCTGCAAGCCGTCGCGGGCGATGCCGCGCACATTGGCCATCAAGGCCTTTTGGGTGACCGCGACGCCGAGGGGAAAGCGCGTGCTGCCGGACGAGAACTGCAAATAGCTGAAGTCATCCTCGCCTGCGATCGGCAGCGTCACCGTACTGCTGGTCGGCGGCAATGCGGCCAGCGTACCGACGTATTTCAACGCCAGCACATCGGCGGCCTGCGCCAGCCATTCGGTGAGCGCCGTGGGTGCAATGGCGGCCGAGACATCGGCGATTTCCAGCATGTGGCGGATGTGCGAGACGTAGGCCTCTCGGCCACCAAAGGCGGCGGGTAGAGGCAACGCGGTGGGCACCAATCCAGCGTACTGGCAGGCGAAGAAGGCGCGTGCAAAGTCGCCATCGGTATCGGCGATGAGCGCGACCCGGTCGCCGGGTTTCAGGCCCTGGGCGAGAAACTGTTGCGCCAATACCAGTGCCTGCTCGCGCAGCACCCGGTAACCCAGGCATTCGAGCAGTTCGCCCTTGCCGGAATAGAAGTTGATGCCGGTATCACCCTGTGCCGCATAGTCGAGTGCAAGCGGCAGCGTGGCGAAATCGGCCAGTCGGTAGTGGGGTAGTCCGCTTGAAGTCGGAGTAGGCGCCTGCATTGCTCGGGCTTATTTATAGGTATGGGGTGTTGGGTGGCGGCGCGATGAGGCGTCTTGCCGACAGCGCATGTTCATCATACCGCACGGTGTTTCTGGCCAAACCAGCGTCGCACCAACCAGACCTGGCCGAGCAACATCAGTGCCGCGCCGATCACGGCGGCGACACCGGCGCCATGCAGCGCCTGAGTCACGATCATCCAGTAGAGCAGCGGAATGTAAAAAACGGTCACGACGAGTCGCAACCAGAATGCTGCGGTGGCACTGCCGGTGGACATCAGCAGCGGCTCCAGTGGCACCGCCCAGATGCTGATGACCGCACCCGTCAGCAGCCAGAGCATCACCGGCTTGGCGGCAATGAACTCCGGCCCGATCAGCACCGACAGCAGCGCGCCGCCGAAAAGTGCGACGAGCACCAGCAAGCCCGTTGCCACCCCACCCGCAGCCAGCGCCAGTTGCCGGACGAGCTTGCGCAGCGCGGCGCGATCCGGGTTCATCGCCAGGCGTGCGAGTTCCGGGTAGAGCGCGGGCACGATCAGCTTGGCGGGCTTGGCCACGGCGTCGGCCAGCTGTTTGGCGATGCGATAGAGCGCTGCATCCGTGGCGCCCAACAGCGCGCCGACCATGAGCGTGCCCAGGTGGGTGAAGGCGAGACCCAGCGTGGTGTTGAGATTGGTCGACCACACGAAGGGCCAGATGCCGGGCATGCCCTCTGTCCAAGTGCCGGCGAAACGCCAGCGAAAGCCGCTCAGAGCGTGCTTTTTTTGCAGCATCCAGGCCGCTGCGCCGAACAGGAACAGGAAGGCAACGAACCGGGCCAAGAACCAGATCATCAAAAAAACATGCAGCCCCGCGCCAAGCCACCAAGCCAGCCCGGCACCGATCAACCGGATCAGGGATTCGAGGCTGCTTTCTGCGGCCATCAGGTCAAAGCGATTCACCAGACGCAGCGCACCGATTGGCGTGGCACTGACGTTGAAGAAGATCGAAAACGCATACAGCGCCACGGCGGCTTGCTCACTGGCGGGCCAGCCCAGCCCACCGCCGATGAGCAGCACGCCCGCGAGTGCAACCACGATGCCGGTCAGGCCGCTGATGCCATCCAGCAACAGACTGAATCGCAGTACACGATGAAACGGGGCAAAGCGTTTTTCAGTGAATGGAGCGGTGCCGTAGTTGAGCAGAGCTTGCCAAGACTGGAACTTGGCGATCTCGCCCACGGTTTGTATGTAGGCGTGGATCAGCACGAACACACCGAAGACTTCAACCCCCAGCGCCCTCGCTGCCAGCGCGACGGTCGCCAGCCCCATCACGGCGTTCACGGCCTTGCCGCCCAGCAGAATGCCGGCGTTGCTGAGGATTTGATGGAAGGAGCTGCGCGGTTTGGCAGCAGCGGGCGGGACGAGCGGTGGTTGTGGCGTCACTGCACGCATCCCGTATTCCAGACCAATCTATTTAAGGATTGGTCGGGGCGACAGGATTCGAACCTGCGACCTCTTGCTCCCGAAGCAAGCGCTCTACCAAGCTGAGCTACGCCCCGATGTGTTGATTGTTCAAAACTGGCGGGAGACGGTGAAGTCAGCGAGTGCCAGCAGCGCCGTCTTGTAATGCGAGTCGGGAAGATCGCCAAGGGACGCTTTCGCCTGGGCAGAGTGCCGTTCAGCGAGCGCGAGAGTGTAGGGGATGGCCCCCGTCGAATCAATCGCGGCACGCACTTTATTGAGAGTGGTGTCGAAGTCGCCCAGTTCGCCCGTCTTGATGGCAGTGCGAATGGCCTCGGCTGTCGCCGCATCACAGCGCTTGAGGGCGTGGATCAGCGGCAGCGTCGGCTTACCTTCGACCAGATCATTGCCCACCGCCTTGCCGCTTTCAGCCGGGTCGCCGGTGAAGTCGATGATGTCGTCGGCCAATTGATAGGCCATGCCCAGCTCAAGGCCGTAGGTCGCCAGCGCGGCGACCTGGGAATCGCTGGCTTGTGCGGCAAGCGCGCCCAGCGACGCTGCCGCGCGGAACAAGACGGCAGTCTTCAGCTCGATGACCTTGAAGTAACGGGCTTCATCCACCGCCGGGTCGCGCGCATTCAGCAGTTGCAGCACTTCGCCTTCAGCAATGGCATTGGTGGTGTCGGCCATCACCTGCATGACGCGCATGTCGCCGACCTCCACCATCATCTGGAAGGCGCGCGAGTAGAGAAAGTCACCCGAAAGCACGGCGGCGGAATCACTCCACTGCGCATTGGCGGTGATGCGGCCGCGGCGCAGGTTGGTGTGGTCGACCACGTCATCGTGCAGCAGCGTTGCGGTGTGGATGAACTCGATCACTGCCGCCAGAATGTGGCCATTGGCGTCGAGCTTGCCGGCAGCACCCGCTGCGAGCAGTGCAGTTGCTGGGCGCAAGCGCTTGCCGCCGGCGTGGATGATGTGGCCTGAAATATCGTTGATAAGTGGCACCCGCGAGGCAAGGCGGTCGCGAATGACTTGGTTCACCGACGAGAGGTCGTCCGCAATCGGAGCCAACAAGGTTTTCAGGTTCATGCGATGCGGCACTCGTAAACAGGCGCGGATGCTATTGGGCGCTTGCCAAGCCCGTCAATGCGGCCTTTTGGGTATGCGTTGACTTAGATCAAGCGGGTCACTAAAATCCGCGTCCTTTCGCCCAAGCCCGTTCGTTCGTGTTGGGGCTTCGTCACGGAGAAACACGATGTACGCCGTCATCAAAACCGGGGGCAAGCAGTACCGCGTCGCCTCGGGCGCAGAAATCAAAGTCGAAAGCCTCGTGGGCGAAGTCGGCACCACCATCTCCTTTGATGAAGTGCTGATGGTCGGCGAAGGTGAGGCCATTCAGATTGGCGCGCCGTTCGTCGCTGGCGCTTCGGTCAAGGCAGAGGTCATCAAGCACGGCCGCGGCGACAAGATCCGCATCATCAAGCACCGCCGCCGCAAGCACTACCACAAAGAACAAGGTCATCGCCAGAACTTCACGGCGGTGAGAATTATGGAGATCGTGTCCGCCTAGGCGGACACGTGGCACGGAGATAAGTCATGGCACATAAAAAAGCAGCAGGCTCAACCCGCAACGGTCGCGATTCCGAATCGAAGCGCCTCGGCGTGAAGAAGTTCGGTGGCGAGTCGGTCATCGCCGGCAACATCATCGTTCGCCAGCGCGGCACCGAGTTCAAGCCCGGCATCAACGTCGGCATGGGCAAGGATCACACCTTGTTCGCCCTCAGCGATGGCAAGGTGGCGTTCAAGACCCGCGGCATCAAGGGTCGCATGCACATCGACATCGTCGCGGCGTAATTGCCGGACGGATGTGCTGAAAAGCCCCGCAAGACGGGGCTTTTTTGTATCTTTTGCTTTAAGCATTTTCAAGCGTGACCGAGGTTGCAACATGAAGTTCGTCGATGAAGCCGTGATCCACGTTGCCGCAGGCGATGGGGGCGGTGGGTGCGTGAGTTTCCGCCGTGAAAAAGCCATTCCTTTTGGTGGCCCCGATGGTGGTGATGGCGGTGACGGCGGCAGCATTTATGCCGTTGCCGATATCAACCTCAACACCCTCGCGGATTTTCGCTTCACCATGCGCTTCAAAGCGCCGCACGGTGACAAGGGCATGGGTGCCGAATGCACCGGCCGGGGTGGCGAAGACGTCACCATCAAGATGCCTCTGGGCACCCGTATCGTCGATCTGGACACCAACGAAGTGATCGGCGAGCTGACCCGCGTCGGCGAGAAGGTGAAGCTGGCGCAAGGCGGGTTTCATGGCCTGGGCAATCGCCGCTTCAAATCCTCCATCAACCGCTCGCCGTATCAGTCCACGTCGGGTTCGGCGGGTGAGCAGCGCGAGCTGGCACTCGAACTCTCGCTGATGGGCGACGTGGGCCTGCTGGGCCTGCCCAACGCCGGCAAATCCACCTTGCTGGCCTCGGCTTCTGCCGCGCGCCCGAAGATTGCGGACTATCCCTTCACCACGCTGTATCCGCAGCCCGGTGTGGTGAGCTGCGGCCTGGGCCGCAGCTTCGTGATGATGGATATCCCCGGCCTTATCGAAGGTGCTGCGAGCGGCGCGGGCCTGGGCCATCGTTTCCTCAAGCATTTGCAGCGCACGAATCTGTTGTTGCACATGATCGACGTCAACCCGCCGGGTGGCGAAGACATCGTGGCGCAGATCAAGACCATCCGCGCCGAGCTGGCCGAGTTCAGCGATGAGGTCTCCGGCCGCGAACAGTGGCTGGTGTTCAACAAATGCGACACGCTGACTCCCGAAGCGATGGATGAGCTGGTGAAAAAAACCATCAAGCGCCTGCGTTTCAAAGGCCGCCACTTCGTCATCTCTGCCGTCACCCGCAAGGGCGTCGAGGAGCTGTGCGAGCAGGCCATGCAGTGGGTGGATGCGCACCGTCCCAAACACATCGACACTTTTGCAGACGATGAACCGTCAAGCACTCCCTAAAACCAAGCGTTGGGTCATCAAGGTTGGCAGCTCTCTGGTCACGGCCAAGGGGCTGGGGCTGGATCGTGTGGCCATCGCCGACTGGTGCGCGCAGATCGCGGCGTTGCGGCAGCAGGGCAAGCAGGTGGTGCTGGTGTCATCTGGTGCGGTTGCCGAGGGCATGGCGCGACTGGGGCTGAAGACGCGCCCCGATACCCTGCATGGCTTGCAGGCTGCCGCCGCCGTCGGACAGATGGGTCTCGTGCGGGCCTACGAAGCTGAGTTCGAGAAACACGGCCTGCGTGCTGCACAAGTGCTGCTGACGCACGAGGACGTCGCCGACCGCGGCCGCTATCTCAATGCGCGCGGCACCTTCAATACTCTGCTGGATTTCGGCGTGGTGCCCGTCGTCAACGAGAACGATACCGTTGCCACCGACGAGATTCGTCTGGGCGACAACGACACGCTGGGTGCGTTGACGGTCAATCTGATCGAAGCCGATCTCCTGGTGCTGCTCACCGATCAGGAAGGCCTGTTCGACAGTGACCCGCGCAGCAACCCCGACGCAAAATTAGTCAGTGAAGCCGATCTCGCCGATCCGGCGTTGGTCAGCATGGCCGGCGACAGCAAGGGCGCGCTGGGACGTGGCGGCATGCGCACCAAGCTCAATGCGGCTTACACCGCCGCGCGCTCGGGGGCGGCGACGGTGATTGCGCATGGCCGCAAGCCCGATGCGCTGCTCGCCATCTCGCGTGGAGAGTCCATCGGCACACTGTTGAAAGCCGCCAGCACGCCGATGGCAGCGCGCAAGCGTTGGATCGCCGGGCAGATGCAGGCGCGCGGCAAGCTGCACGTGGATGCCGGTGCCGCCCGTGTGCTGACACAGCAAGGCCGCAGTCTTCTGCCGGTGGGCGTCACCCGGGTGGAGGGTGATTTTCAACGAGGTGATCTGGTGATCTGCCTCTCGCCAGAAGGTGCTGAAATCGCACGCGGTTTGAGCAATTATTCCGCTGCCGATGCGCTGCGGCTGGTCGGTGCCAAGAGCGATGAGATTGCCGCGCGTGTGGGCTATACCGGCGATGCTGAACTCGTTCACCGGGACAATCTGGTGATTGCCTAAATTGTTCTAGAGTTGGGCATATCTCCACTGTCCATAACCTGCCATGCGCTCCGCCCTTGCAGTCGCCAATGCTCTGTTGAACCACGCCGCGGTAAATGGCACCGCCCTGAGCAGTGATGCCTTGCATAGCCTCACCTACTTCGCGCATGGCCTGCGTCTGGCGCTGGTCAACGACGTGCTGCTGGATGAAGTCGTCATGGCCCGGCGCGATGGCATTTTCATCGAGGGCCTGGCCAGTGCAGGCGCAGTGGGCACGCGCAACATCAAGGGCCAGTTGACGCAGGTGGAGCGATTGCCCAACGGTCTATTGAGCGAGAAAACCCCCGTCCTGGATGCTGCCGATCCCGCTTGCGCCACCCTTGAGCTGGTCTGGTCACGCTTTGGCCGGTTCAGCGACTACGACCTGGGCCTGTTCGCGCGCAGTGCCGGAAGCCCCTGGGATGAGATATGGAACAACCCTGAGCGGCTTGCCAGCAAGCTCTCCACGGTCGCCAAACAGGCTTGGCAGGAAGACGACGCCATCGAGGGCGCATTGGTGATCCCCAACTCACTCATACGCCGCTGGTTTCGTTCGCTCGTTATCCAGGAGAAAAAAGAGCAGGCCAGCGCCGAGGGGCTGGAAGAAACCATCCATGCCATGAGCGATCGTCTGGAAAAAACCGTGCGCATCAGCGTGGAGAAAAAGCTGCGTTCCGCTTGAAGCCCACGGCTGCCCAAACAAAAACGCCGCTCGGAGAGCGGCGTTCGATACCCAGCTGGCCGGCTTAGGCCATCGCTGCGATATGGGCCGTCAAGCGGCTCTTGTGACGTGCAGCCTTGTTCTTGTGGATCAGGCCGCGGTCGGCGTAGCGGTCGATCACCGGCACCATTGCAGCGTAGGCAGCGATGGCTTCTGGTTTGTTCTTGGCTTCAACGGCCTTCACTACTTTCTTGATCGTGGTGCGAACCATCGAACGCTGGGCGGTGTTCTGCTCGCGGGCTTTGACAGCCTGACGGGCGCGTTTTTTGGCAGAGGCAATGTTGGCCAAGAGGTAACTCCGGTAAGTCTGGTGAGCCGCAAATGCGACGCACACGGTAAGATGGCAAAAAAGGGCGCGAAGTATGGTCGTCGTCCATTGACCTGTCAATGACTGATTCCGCCCCAAGCCCCGCATCGCCGCCCGCCAGCAAGGGCCCGTCCCTGAATCGCTCCACCAGCATCGTCGGCGGCATGACGCTGCTCTCGCGCGTGCTCGGCTTCGTGCGCGAGATCATGCTCGCCACCGCCTTCGGGGCGGGTGCGGCAATGGATACCTTCCTCGTCGCGCTGCAGATCCCCAATTTCGGCCGTCGCATGTTTGCCGAAGGCGCCTTCAGCCAAGCCTTCGTGCCGGTGTTCACCGAAACCAAGACCCAGCAAGGGCACGAGGCCAGCCGCGAGATGGTGGCGGTGGTGATGGGCACGTTGGGCGGCGTGCTCTCGCTCATCACGTTGCTGGGCTGCCTCGCCGCACCCGTATTGGTCTGGATGTTCGCTTCCGGTTTCGCCAGCGATGCCGGCAAGGCCGAGCTGGCGGCCGAGCTGCTGCGCTGGACCTTTCCTTACCTGATGTTCATCTCGCTCACCTCAATGGCGGGCGGCATCCTCAATGCCTACGGGCGCTTTGCACTCCCGGCATTCACGCCAGTGATCCTGAATCTCTGCCTGATCGCCTCCGCCTTCATCGGCGACGGCGGTGTGCACGTGCTCGCCTATGCGGTGTTCGTGGCAGGCGTGCTGCAATTTGCCGTGCAGCTGCCGGCACTCGCCAAGCTCAGGCTGCTGCCGTGGCCACGCTGGGGCTGGGGCGATGGCCGCGTGCGGCGCATCCTGAAGCTCATGGTGCCGGTGCTGATCGGCTCGTCCATCGCGCAGATCAGCCTGCTGCTCAACAGCAATCTCTCCACGCACTTCGGCGATGGCTCGGTGAGCTGGCTGTATTACGCCAACCGCCTGATGGAGTTCCCGCTCGGCATCTTCAGCATCGCGGTGGGCACGGCGATATTGCCCGCGCTGGCGGCGCAGCACGCGCTCGCCGATACCCAGAAGTTCTCGGCCACGCTGGATTGGGCACTGCGCGCCATCCTCATCATCGGCCTGCCTGCGGCCTTCGGCATGGTGCTCGCTGCAGGGCCGCTGGTGGCGGCTGTCTATGGCCACGGTCGTTTCGACGCGCACGATGTCGAGATGACCACCTGGGCGCTGTGGGCCTACGGCGCGGGCTTCATGGGGTTTTCGCTGGTGAAGGTGCTGGTGCCGGGCTTCTATGCGCGGCAGGAGACCAGGCTGCCTGTGCGCTACGCGATCATCGGCCTCGTCATCGGCATGGCGTTCAGCCTCGGCCTGTTCGTCGTGCATCGCGCCTCGGGCATCGAGGGCGCGCATGTGGGATTGGCGATTTCCACATCGCTCACCGCCTGGGTCAACGCGGGCCTGCTGTTCCGGCGGCTCAAGCGTGATCGCATCTATGTGCCGGGCGCGGGCTGGGGGCGGTTCGCGCTCAAGGTCACGCTGGCGACGCTCGCCATGTCGGTGGTGATCGCGCTGTTCCATGTGCCGATTGCGGACTGGCTGGCGCTGGGCCCGCTGGCGCGCGGCGGGCGCTTGGCGGTACTGATTGCCGCCGCCATCGCCGCCTACTTCGGGGTGCTGCTCGCCCTCGGCGTACGGCCGCGCGATCTCAAGCCGCGGCGGGGCTAGCGGCCCGCCAGCCTCTATACTCTGCGGCCCTTTTATTCCGTGATGTCATCGCCTCCATGCAGCTGATCCGTGGCCTGCACAATCTGCGTGATGCCTCACGCGGCTGTGTGCTGTCCATCGGCAACTACGATGGCGTGCATCTGGGGCATCAGGCGCTGCTGGCCCAGCTGCGCCAGCACAGCGCCGACACCGGCCTGCCGGCGACGGTGCTCACCTTCGAGCCCACGCCGCGCGAATACTTCGCGCCAGCCCAGGCCCCGCGTCGGGTGCTGACGCTGCGCGACAAGCTCGCCGCATTGGCCGCCCAGGGCGTGCAGCGTGTGGTCATCGCGCGCTTCGATGCGCGGCTCGCCGCTTGCTCGGCAGAGAACTTCATCACCGATGTGATCGCGCGCGATCTCGGCGCCAAGGTGCTGGTCATCGGCGATGATTTTCGCTTTGGCGCGGGCCGCCGTGGCGACTTCGCGCTGCTGCAACAGCAGGCGGCCAGCGCAGGCTATCGCCTGGTGCAAGCGCCGACGCTCATCACCGACGCGGTGCGCTGCTCCTCCACCGCGCTGCGCGCCGCACTGGCCAAAGCCGAGCTGGAAGTTGCGCGCCGCCTGCTCGGTCGCCGCTTCCGCATCAGCGGCCGCGTGTGCCACGGCAAGAAGCTCGCGCGCGAACTCGGCATGCCCACCGCCAACCTGCCGATGCGTCGCCTGCCGCCGCTGCCGTTCGGCGTCTACGCCGTGCATGCCTCGGTGCCAGGGATGTTCGACGGCTGCGCAGGGGTCGCCAGTCTCGGCGTGCGGCCCGCCGTCGGCACCACGCCCTGTCTGCTCGAAGTGCACCTGTTTGCCGACAACCCCGATCTCTACGGCCGCGAGATGTGTGTCGACTTCCTGCGCTTCGAGCGCGAGGAGCAAAACTTTGCTTCTCTCGACGCGCTCAAGTCGCAGATGCGACTCGATGCTGACCGTGTAAAAACCTATTTTGCGAACACCAACCGTGGCATCTAAAAGTGGCTGAAGACTCCAAATACAAAGACACCATCCACCTGCCGCAAACCGAGTTTGCGATGCAGGCCCATCTCGCCAAGCGCGAGCCGGACATGCTTGCGCGCTGGGAGCACGATGGCGTCTACGCCGGGCTGATGGCGGCGCGTGAAGGGGCGTCGCGTGACGACAGCTTTTACTTTCTCGACGGCCCGCCCTACGCCAACGGCGACATCCACATTGGACACGCCGTCAACAAAGTGTTGAAAGACATGGTGGTGAAGGCCGAGCGCCTGGGCGGCAAGCGCGCGCCCTTCGTGCCGGGCTGGGACTGCCACGGCCTGCCCATCGAGCTGATGGTGGAAAAGAAGTTCGGCAAGGTCGGCGAGAAGCTGACCGCCGCCGAGTTTCGCGCCCATTGCCGCGAGTATGCGGGCGAGCAGGTGAAGCGGCAGAAGGCCGACTTCAAGCGCCTCGGCATCTTGGCCGACTGGGACAAACCCTATCTCACCATGCAGCCCGCTTATGAGGCCGAGCAGCTGCGCGTGCTGAGTCGCATCTGCGAGCGCGGCCATGTGGTGCGCGGGTTCAAGCCGGTGCATTGGTGCCTGGATTGCGGCAGCTCGCTGGCTGAGGCCGAGGTGGAGTATCAAGACAAGCAATCAACAGCAGTCTACGTTGCGTTTCCTGCGGTTCTTCCGTCCGTCGTTCACGATGTATTTCATCTACCGAAATCCGATGAAGCAGTGGGTTTCGTAGTTTGGACAACTACACCTTGGACTTTGCCGGCGAACCAAGCCGTGTGCGTGGGACCTTTTGATTACGCACTCATTCGCATCAGTGATCGGTTGCTGGTTGTGGCTGCTGATTTGGTGGGCGGATTTGCCGCTAAGTTGGGTGCTGAAGCAGAAGTTGTTGGCGTGGTTCCTGGCGAAAAACTGACGCGAATAAAGCTGACGCATCCATTCGCTTTGCGAAATGTGCCGATCATCGAAGCCAGCCATGTCACGCTTGAGGCTGGAACTGGGTTAGTGCATACCGCGCCAGATCATGGTGTTGAAGACTACGTAGCTGGGCGAGCACATGGGATTGCTCCAGACGGCTATGTCTCTTCCAACGGCACTTACGTTGCCAGCGTCCCACACGTTGCTGGCTTGCATGTGAGGAAAGCAGAAGAGCACATTTTTGATGCCTTGCGTCCTTACGGATTGATCCTGCATAAGGAAATCATCACCCACAGCTATCCGCATTGCTGGCGCCACAAGACGCCACTGATCTTCCGCGCCACGCCGCAGTGGTTCATCAGCATGGACAAGGTCGGCCTGCGCCGCGATGCGCTCGCCGCGATCAAGGCCACGCGCTGGATTCCCGCTTGGGGCGAAGAGCGCATCAGCAAGATGATTGAAGGCCGGCCGGACTGGTGCATCTCGCGCCAACGCTTCTGGGGCGTGCCACTTGCGCTGTTCGTGCATCGGGAGACGCAGGAACCGCATCCCGATACCGCCGCCTTGCTGCTGCGCGTCGCCGATGCCGTCGAAGCCAAGGGCCTCGAAGCCTGGTTTGGCTCGACGCCTGCGGACTGGGGTGTGGACGAAACCTGCTTTGAAAAATGCACCGACACGCTCGATGTCTGGTTCGACTCCGGCGTGGCACAGCCGGCCAGCTTCATCGCCAACGGTCAGGCCGTGCCGGAGCAGACCGACATCTATCTCGAAGGCAGCGACCAGCATCGCGGCTGGTTCCATTCCAGCCTGCTCACGCGCGTCGCCACGCACGGCGTAGCACCCTACAAGAGCGTGCTCACCCACGGCTTCACGGTGGACGAGCAGGGCCGCAAGATGAGCAAGTCGCTCGGCAATGTGGTCGCGCCGCAAAAGGTGATCTCGACACTCGGTGCCGACGTGTTGCGGCTATGGGTGGCCTCGTCGGACTACTCCGGCGAGATCGCCATCAGCGACAACTTGCTGAAGCGCACTGCCGACGCCTACCGCCGCATTCGCAACACCGCGCGCTATCTGCTGGGCAGCCTGCATGGCTTCGATCCGGCGACTGATTCGGTGGCTGTTGAAGACATGGTTGCCGTGGATCGCTGGGCCATCAGCGAAGCGGCGCGCGTGCAGGCAGAAATCCAGTCGGCCTATGCCGACCGCGAGTTCCATCGCGTCTACCACACGCTGCACAACTACTGCGTCAACGACCTCGGCGGCCTGTATCTCGATCTGCTCAAAGACCGGCTCTATACGCTGCCGGAAAAATCCATCGCCCGTCGCAGCGCGCAAACCGCACTGCTGCACATCGCCGAAGGGCTGGTGCGCTGGATTGCGCCGGTGCTGTCGTTCACGGCAGATGAAATCTGGCGGTTGCTGCCGGGAGATCGTTCGGCCAGCGTGTTTGTGCAGGGGTGGTGGAGCTTCCCCGCTACACGCACTGTGGATGTGAACTGGTCGAAGCTGGTCATGGTGCGCGATGGAGTGCGCAAGGTCTTGGAAGACGAGCGAAGCAAGGGCTTGATTGGTTCGTCCTTGCAAGCCGAAGTCGAGATTTGCGCCGATGGCGATACCATTGCGGCACTGCGGACTTCCGAAGACGAACTGCGTTTCTGGTTGCAGACTTCGGCAGTCGTCGTGAGCGAAGGTTCGGCAGGCATTGCGGTGAAGGCGCAACCTTCGCCGCACGCCAAATGCGACCGCTGCTGGCACTACCGCGAAGACGTGGGCCAGATTCAGGGCCATGAAACCATCTGCGGCCGCTGCGTTTCCAACATCGAAGGCCCCGGCGAAACCCGGCGCTGGTTCTAGTCCTGTCGTTCCCGCGCAGGCGGGAATCCAGGTGTTTTTGAGGGCGCGTCAACACAGACCTAGATTCCCGCCTGCGCGGGAATGACAAGCAACAAAGTGACTTACTTGAAACCAATGCATACCAACTTCCGCTGGCTCCTCCTCTCCGTCGTCACCATCGTGCTCGACCAGCTCACCAAGCTCTGGGTCGAGGCGCGGCTGCCGCACTACGGCAGCGAGCCGATCATTCCGTATTTCAATCTGGTGCATTTGCAGAACACGGGTGCGGCGTTCTCGATGTTCCGCGAGGCGCCCAAGCTCATGTTCATTGGTCTCGCCACAATCGTCTCGCTCGGCATCCTGTCGTGGCTCAACAAGCATCGGCAGGGCGAGACGTTCACGGCGGTGGGCCTGTGCCTGATCCTCGGCGGTGCGGTGGGCAACGTGATCGACCGTGTGCGGCTGGGCCACGTCACCGACTTCGTGGATTTCTACGTCGGCAACTGGCACTTCGCCGCCTTCAATGTCGCCGATGCCGCCATCTCGGTGGGTGCTGCGCTGCTCATCCTCGACATGCTGCTGGAATGGAAGCGCGGCGGGGCAAAGGCGATATCCTGAAACCCATGGAAATCCTGCTCGCCAATCCCCGTGGGTTCTGCGCCGGTGTCGACCGCGCCATCGAGATCGTCGAGCGCGCGCTCGATGCGCTGGGCGCGCCGATCTACGTGCGGCACGAAGTGGTGCACAACCGCTTCGTGGTCGAAAACCTCAAGGCCAAGGGCGCGGTGTTCGTCGAGGAGATCGATGAGATCCCCGAGGGTGCGACCTGCATCTTCTCGGCCCACGGTGTGGCGCAGTCGGTGGTGCAGGCGGCCAAGGCGCGGGGGCTCACGGTATTCGACGCGACCTGCCCGCTGGTCACCAA
>JAUSQI010000031.1 GCA_030652575.1 Stagnimonas sp.
GCCGCGAATCGCTGGCCGACGGCATCAAGCGCGCCACCGATCTGATGATCGCCGGCAAGGTGGCCGTGGTCTGCGGCTACGGCGACGTCGGCAAGGGCTCGGCGCACAGCCTGCGCGGCCTCGGCGCCCGCGTGATCGTCACCGAGATCGACCCCATCAACGCCCTGCAGGCGGCGATGGAAGGCTTTCAGGTCGACACCGTCGAGAATTCGCTGGGCCTGGCCGACATCTACGTCACCACCACCGGCAACAAGGACATCATCACCTTCGAGCACATGGCGGCGATGAAGCACAACGCGCTGGTCTGCAACATCGGCCACTTCGACAACGAGATCCAGATGGATCGTCTGAACAGCGCCGACGGCGTGGTCAAGATGAACATCAAACCGCAGGTCGATCACTACACCTTTCCCAGCGGCAAGTGCATCTACATCCTCGCCGAAGGCCGCCTGGTCAACCTCGGCTGCGCCAACGGCCATCCGGCGTTCGTCATGAGCAACTCCTTCAGCAACCAGACGCTCGCACAGATCGACCTCTGGAAGAACAAGGACGCTTACGAGAAGACCGTGTATCGCCTGCCCAAGAAGCTCGACGAGGAAGTCGCCGCACTGCACCTCGAACAGATTGGCGTGAAGCTGACCAAGCTCACGCAGGATCAAGCTGATTACTTGGGCGTGCCGGTCGAAGGCCCTTACAAGCCCGAGCACTACCGCTACTAATGGCGTCGTCGAATTACTTTCGTGCTTTTACGGGGCTAGCTTTGCTAGCCCTAGTTTTTTGGCTTCTGTCGTTTGCACTCATCACTTTTTTTTACGGCAATCCAGAAGGCGCCGGTGAAGCAGGCGATACGTTTGGTGCGATCAATGCGCTCTTTGCAGGCTTGGGCTTATCAGCAGCCGCTGGTGCGCTTTTACTGCAGGTGAAGCAAAGCGAGGAAGCAACTAAAGCCAACAAAGAAACCGCAGCGATCAACGGTCTCTGTGCCTTGGTTCAAGCGGCTGAAAGCGCGATGGCGAGATACAACGATCAAATCGAATCGAAACGGAGCAATCAAGACTCCAGAGGCTTGGACAAGATTACGCAGGCACGGGAGCGCACTCGAAAAAGCCTCAACGCCTACCGCCGACAGCTAGATTTATTGGTTCGAGCCAGTTTTGCCAGTCTCGACACCGAACTCGCGGAGATTGAAAAAAGCAGGTTCGGAGGCGGCATTCACTCGGACTGATCTGCTGCAATCTCCTCCGGGCACATTTGATTTGAAGGGACACCAATGAAAATCCATCACCTCAACTGCGGTTCGATGTGCCCGCACGGCCGTCGCCTGATGCAGGGCGAAGGCAGCTTCTTCGAGCCGGCAAAAATCGTCTGCCATTGCTGGCTCATCGAAGGTCGTGATGGCCTGACGCTGGTCGACACCGGCCTCGGCACCGCGCAGGTCAAGGGCATGGTCACGGGCAGCAACAAGGCGCTGATGCGGCCCAAGCTCAAGCTCGAAGAAACCGCGCTGTCGCAAGTGGCCGCTCTCGGCTTCAAGGCCAGCGACGTGCGCGACATCGTGCTCACCCATCTGGACTTCGACCATGCGGGCGGCCTGGCGGATTTCCCGGACGCCATCGTGCATGTGCATAAACCTGAGCTGGCCGCCGCAGAAGCACCCGCCACGCTCATCGAGAAGCAGCGCTACGAGGCGCGCTTGTGGCGCCACAAACCCAAATGGCAGACGCACAGCACCGCCGGCGAACGCTGGAACGGCTTCGACGCCGTGACCGCGCTCGGCACCGAAGACGATCAGATTCTGCTGGTGCCGCTCGTGGGCCACACGCGCGGCCATAACGGCGTGGCGGTGCGAGAAGGCGACGGCTGGCGCCTGCATTGCGGCGATGCCTATTTCTTCCACACCGAAGTGCAGACGCCTGCACACAGCCCCGCTGGCCTCGGCTTTTTTCAAACGCTGCTCGCCGTGGACAACGCCGCGCGCAAAGCCAATCAAGCCCGCCTCGCAGCACTCAACGCGCAGGGCGGCATCACCCTCAACAGCGCGCACTGCCCGCACGAACTCGCCCGCGACGCGGGCTAAGCCATGAACACCCAAGACATCCATTTTTCATTCGAACTCTTCCCGCCCCGCACGCCGCAGGGCTGGGTCAATTTGCCCAAACTCATCGGCGATCTCGCCACGGTGCGGCCCGCATTTTTCAGCGTCACCCACGGTGCCGGTGGCAGCGATCAGGGCGGTACGTACGAGGCCATCATCAAGGTCATCGAGCAGACCGGCATCGAGGCCGCACCGCATCTCACCTGCATCGGCAGCACGCGCGCCAACATTGCGGACTTGCTCGCGCAATACAAAGCGGCAGGCGTGAAACGCATTGTGGCGTTGCGCGGTGATTTGCCTGCGACGGCGATGAGCACCGAAGCCCCTGGCGAGTTTCACTACGCTAACGAGCTGGTCAGCTTCATCCGTGAGACGCATGGCGAGCACTTCAAGCTCGAAGTGGCCGCGTATCCAGAAATGCACCCGCAAGCCACCAGTCCGCAGGCCGACTTCGACGCCTATGTGCGCAAGGTCAAGGCCGGCGCGCACGGCGCAGTGACGCAGTATTTCTTCAATGCCGACAGCTACTTCGAGTTCGTCGAGCGCAGCCACAAAGCGGGCATCACCATCCCCGTGGTGCCGGGCGTGATGCCCATCGTCAACACCGCGCAATTGCTGCGTTTCTCGGCCGCCTGCGGTGCCGAGATTCCGCGCTGGGTACGGCTGCGCCTGGAAAGTTACGGCGACGACAAAGCCAGCGTGCAGGCGTTCGGATTAGAGGTGGTGACGCGGCTCTCCGAAACACTGTTGAAAGGCGGCGCCCCGGGCATTCATTTCTACACGCTCAACCAGGCCGAACCCACCCTCAAACTCTGGCGCAATCTCGGCTTGCCCGGCTGATTTCAACCCTTACCGCTCCGCACGCACAGCGCACGGTTGCCGCGCAGGTTGTGGATCGGACTTGAGTAGCGTTTGCCGGTGCGCAGGGACAGCACCCAGGGTTCTGCCCCGTCACTACTGGCTTGCTGGCTCCAGAACCACGAGCCGGTGAGCTTATTGATCTGCGGCGGGATTTTGCAGCTTGAACTGCCACAGGACGCGGAGGCGGTGCCGCGAGGGTCGTAGAGACCCTGCAATTCCTCCACGCGTGGCAAGCGCCAGCCCTCGCCGAGGCCCAGGCAGAACACGCGCGCTTCTGCCCAGCCGGTATCGTGACCACTGTCGCGCTTGCGCCATGAAAGCCCGGTAAGACTATCCGTCACCTGACCATCGCCATCACGGAAGCGGAGGGCATTGACGACGAATGCCGGGGTTGCTGCCGATACAGACAACTTGGCTTCCTCAACTTTACTGATACCCGGCGACAGCTGCGACCAGGCCAGCAAACCAGCCCCCAGCAGCACGCCCATCGGCTGGATCAACTTGACCGGCTTACGGGGATCGCCCCACTTCATGAGCAGATAGTCGATCGCGCCGCCTGCAAGCAGGCAGATGCCCAGCACCAAGGCGATTTGCTCTTGGTTCATGCATGGCCTGCTTCAAGCCGAGGATCGAACTGCGATCGAGCTGTCGCCATCCCACCCCCATGTGTCTATTTTTAAAAACGAACGACGGCAAGGCCAATCCCCATCAGCCCCGCCACATGTCCTGCTGTGAGGGCGGTGCCATCGCCCCAACTCAACAGCAGATTCAACAACGCCACGCTAGCACGCGAGAGGCCGATGCGGCCATTTACCATCGTGTCGGCTCGTACCTAAAGCACCTGCTCGCTCGCATCACCCGCCGCCAGCCAGCGAGCGATGTCGCTGGCGTGGATCTGCTGCGTCCACTCGCTGTCTGGCACGCGATCGAGATCCAGCGTCACGCAGCAGTTGCGGCCATTGGCCTTGGCGGCGTACAGCGCGTGGTCGGCGGCTTCGATGGCGGTCTGCCAGCCGTATGCAGCCGGGGCGCGCGGCATGGGGTAGATGGCAAAACCGAGTGAGCCGGTGACGATGCCGAGAAACTGGCCGGGGGCGACTTCGAGGTTCTCGCAGCTTTGGTTGATGGCACGCTGCAAACGCAGCACCACCGCACCCACCTGGCTGCGCTCGGCACCGCTCAGAATGGCCAGAAATTCCTCACCACCCCAGCGCAGCACAAACTCGCTTTCGCGCACGGCCGCACTCAGCGCAGCGGCCACGCGTTGCAGCACCACATCGCCCACGGCATGGCCGTAGCGGTCGTTGATGCTCTTGAAATGATCGAGGTCAATCAGCACCACACCAATCACCAGATCACGTCCGGTCTCGATGCGGCGGCGGGCCAGCTGCGCGCGCAGGTCAGGCATCTGCTGTTCAAGATAGCGCCGGTTGCGCAGGCCGGTGAGGGCATCGGTGTGACTGGCGATGCGCAGCTCTTCGTTGGCGGCGGCGAGCTGGGCATTGCTCTTGGCCAGGGCGCGGGTGCGTTCTTCCACCACGGCTTCGAGTGCGTGCTTCTGCGCCTCAAGCCGCCGCAGCTGCCAGCGCGTGCCCAACACCACCAACAGCAGCAGGGCGGCAATACACAGTGCGCGAAAAATCCAGGTCTCGATGAAGCGTTTCGGCACTTCGATCCGCTGCTGCGCCGATGGCCCCCAGATGCCGAAGGGATGCCGGGCCTCAACCTCCAGCGTGAACCGGCCGGGCGGCAGATTGGTATAGATCGCGCTGCGCCGCTCGCCCGCCTCCACCCAGCCCTTGTCGAAACCGTTGAGACGGTAGCGAAATTGCAGGCGGGCGGGCTCCCGATAATCGATGACGCCATAGTGGATGAGCACATCGCGCGGCAGGGTCTCGATCACCACGTCGGGTGTCAGCACGCGCTTTTGATGGGCATGCTCGATGCCCTGGATGATGGCGGCCGGGGCGGCGCGCGCGGGGCCATCCACGGCGACGCGTAGCGCGCCGTCGAGCGTGGCGAGCCAGGCCTGGTTGCCCACGATCAGCCCCTTGCCGTTGCCGCCGCCATTGCAGCAGCGCAGACGCGCCCGGCCCTGGCGCTCGCCGGGGTTGTCCACCAGCACCTCGACCGGCAGCGGTACCGCAGCGCCCTTGGCCAGCGCCGACAGCTTGATGCGATAGACGCCATCGGCGCCCGCCCCCACCAGCCAGTCCCCGACCGTGGCGAGGAAGAACACCGAGTGCGAGGGCAGACCCTGCGCCGGCCCCCAGTGCTGCAAGACAGTGTCGCTGTACAGGTAGATGCCGTGCTCGTAAGTGCCGACGGCCAGCCGACCATCGGCGAGTTCGGTCAGGCAGGTGATAAACGTGTCCGGCTCGCCATCGAGCGCGACGGTTTCGAAGCGACCGCCCCGCTGGCGATACAGGCCGCTTTCGGTGCCGGCCCAGAGCGTGCCGTCGCGGGCTTGCAGCAGATAGCGGATGCGCGAGCTATCCAACCCCTCGGCCTTGCCGAAGCGCTGCACCTGTTCGCCTGCGATGCGGAACAAGCCGTCGCTGGTGGCGACCCACACGCTCGCGTCCGCCGCTTGCAGCAGGCCATTGATCTGCAAGCCGGCAAAGGCCGGCAACACATCCAGCGGCTGGCCATCCGGCGTGAAACGGGCAAGTCCGGCACGGGTGCCCACCCACAGCCGCTTCGCCGTGTCGCGTAGCAGGGAATACGCCACCGGATTGGGCAGGCTGCTGGCGTCGATCCACGGCGTGATGCGGCCTTTGGCATAGGCGGCGACACCCGAATTGGTGCCGATCAGCAGGCGCTCACCGTCTTCAGCGTAGCTCCACACCAGCGGGTCTTTCAGCCCTTCTTCCACACTGAAACGCTGCGTCTCGCTGCGCCAGTAATGCTGCAAGCCCTCGCTCTGGCTGCCCAACCAGAGCGAGCCCAGTTCGGTCTTGATGGTGATTGGCCAGGGCAAGGCGCCGGGGGCGGCCGTATCCAGCCGCTCGATGACGCGGCCGGCGTGCAGCCGGTACAGCATGCGGTCGCTGCCTGCCCACAGGCCATCGGCACCATCGACCGCCAGACTTTGCAGGCTGGGGGCTGGCGCGCCCGGCCGTTCATCCAGTGGCCACGACTCGAACCGGCCCTGCGAAAACCGCAGCAGGCCGCGGGTGCTCGCCAGCCAGAGTGCATCCGATGCCCAGGCCATCTCGGTGACCACGGCATCGGCCAGCGCCGTCGGCAAGGCAAAGGTTTGCTGCACACCGTTGGCGATGCGCACGAGCCTCTTGGGTGCCGCGACCCATACCGCATCCGGCCCGCTCAGTGTGGCCGTCGCGGGCCCCTGCCAGCCCGCCACGGCTTGCAGCTGGCCATCCTGAAACCGGAACAGACCATCGGCGGCCACGTACAGCGCGCCCGTTGCGGGCTCTTCGGCCATGCCACTGACCTTGCCCACATCCTTGCCGCCGACCGTGACCTCGCTGAATCGGCTGCCGTCGTACAGCGCGAGATTCTTGATGGTGCCGACCCAGAGCCGCCCGGTGCGATCGACATGCAGCCGCGAGATCCAGCTCGACTTCAGTGCGGGCGTATCGGCCTGGCGAAAGGTTTCGAAGTGCAGGCCGTCGAAGCGCGCCAGACCATTTTCGGTGGCGATCCACCAGTAGCCCTGGTGATCGCGGGCCATGTCGTGCACCGAGATCTGCGGCAGCCCGGCCTCCTGCCCCCAGCTTTGAAACGACAGCGCCCGCAACGGCACTTCCGGCGGAATCGCCCAAGCGGAAACTGAGCCATACATCAGGGCCCAGAACAGCGAACGCACGACAGTCGAGAAGGCGTTAGGCAAGAGGCGATGAGCTGTGTGGTGTACCCGCTGCAACCCGTTTGCAGTGAGCGACGGTACCGATCTCTGGGGGCGGCTTGCTCGAAATACTAGCAGCGTCCAAGCCCCGTCGGAATCAGCCCAGCAGCAGGTTCCACAACGGCACGGTCGCCAGCGACAGCACGATGCCGACGCCGACCACCGTGTTGGCAAGTTTGGGCGCAAGGCCCGACTGCTGCGCCAGGATGCCGGCCGAGATCATCGGCGCGGTGGCGGCCTGCAACACGCCCACCTCGAACGGGATGCCGCTCACGCCCAGCACGCGGCCGGTGGCGAACACCAGCAGCGGCGCAGCGAGCATCTTCCAGCCCAGGCCTGCGGCCATCGGCGCAAGATTGGCGCGGATATCTGCCGGCTTGAACTGCAAGCCCACCGCGAACAGCGCCAAGGGCGACAGCGTGGTGCCGATGCGATGCAGCAAGTCATCCACCAGCACCGGCCAGCCGCCCGCAGCACCCACCGCAAAGCCCGCCAGCATGGCGATGAAGGGCGGGAATCGCGCGACCTTGAGCAGCACTGCGCCCACGCTGGTTGCCGTGCCGGAATACCAGGCGGCGACGAACACGCCAACGGTGGAGAGCGCCAGAAACGACCCGGCCTGATCGGCCAGCACGGCCGCACCCAGATGATCCTTGCCTTGCAGCGCCTCGATCAGCGGGATGCCCGTGAACGAGGTGTTGCCGAACCCCGCCACCAGCACCAGCGCGCCGATGACACCGCGCGACCAGCCCGCCGCGCGGCCCACCAGCCACAGCACCGCGGCCGACCCAAGCGCCGTGCCCCACATCGCCATCACCGGAAACCACAAGCCTGGTTCCAGATGCAGCTTCGGGATCAGTTCCAGCACCAGCGCCGGAAAGGCGATGTTGAGTACCCAGCCGTTGAGGCCCGGCACCCAGTCGCTGGCCTCGGGCTTGATGCGCACCGTCAGCGCACCGAGCAGCATGCACACGCCGAGCAGGATCAAGGCACTCATGCGCGGCTCACCAGTTGATCAAGCCCGAAGCTACGCGGATTGAGGATGTGCGCGGGGTCGCGCTGGCGCTTCGCCGCGACGAGTTCGGCCACCACCTGCGGGCTGGTGCGCTCGGCGAAGGCAGCACCCCACTTGCTACCCACGCCATGCTCGGCGCTGAAGGTGCCGCGATGCGCGGCAGTGACATCGAACACCCGTTTGATGAGTGCATCCGCGTGCGCCTGCACCGGCTGCTCGCGCGTGCCCAGTAGATGCAGATGCGCACCGCCGACACCGGCGTGGCCGAAGGCGATGAACTGCACTTGGGGGTGTTGTTGTTTCAATGCCGCTTCGAGCGCAGCGAGGTAGTCACCGAAGACTTCGACCGGTGTCGCGGTATCGAAGGCGAGACGGCCACCGCCGAGCGCCTTCATGGCGTGGTTGCTGGCCTCGGTGATCGAATGGCGGATGGCTTTCAGCGCCTTCAGCGGTGCATAGCCGAGCGCGTCGTCTGGCTGGTGCAGCGTCTCGGTGAGAAAGCCGTAGAGATGCGCGGCCAGCTCTTCGCCCGCGTCATCGCTTTTCACTTGCAACAGCAGATAGAACGGCGCCTGCGGATCGCGCGCGAACGGCCAGCGGAACGCCTCGCCCTTGAGCGCACGCACCAGCGCCATCGCGCTGGCGCTGATGAACTCGAACTCTTCCACGTCAGCGCCGAACACATCGCGCGCCAGTGCCAGCACGCGCATGGCGGCCGGCATGTCCGTCACCGGGATGAGTGCCGCCTCGCGTTGCGCCGGCAGACGATGCAGGCGCAGCACGAGACGGGTGATGACGCCGAGCACGCCCTGGGTGCCGATCAGGCCCTGCTGCACATCGGGCGCAGCGGAGTCGATGGCGAGCACCTGCGGCGCGGGCGTGAACCATTGCGGGCCCGTTTGCGCACCGGTCTCGCTGCCGTCGGCCCAGAGGCCCCAAGCGGTTTCGCAGAGATGCGCAGCGGTGCCGTAGCAGACCGCATTGGCACCGGCCGAACCGTTGGCGACGCAAGCGCCCACGGTCGCCGCACTGGTCGATCCCATCTCCATCGGCCAGACCAGGCCATGCGCTTCGAGCGCGGCATTGAGCGTGTCGACCGGCACGGCGGCTTCGACCTCTGCGCGCATCGCGCCCGCATCAATCGAGAGGATGCGATTGAGCTTTTCGAGCGAGAGCACCGTCTCGCCCGCGGGCCGCTGGGCCTCCACCAGACCCGTTCGGCCAGCGCTCAACACCAGTGCGCTGTGCGACGCCCGTGCAGCGCGCAGCACTTCGGCGATCTCCGCCGCATTGGCCGGCAACAGCACACGCGAGGTATAGCCCGGCGCGCCGCGCTCGGGCGTGGCATAGCGGGCAAGGGCTTCAGGCTGGGTGAGGCTGGCGATGCCAGGCGGAGGGGCGATCACGGGGCGCGGCGGTGGAAAGACGATGACGCTATTGTCCTCGCAGCGGCACGCCGCTGCACGCCAACTTGCGCCTATTCAAACCCTCGGCGCGATTGGTGCATCCTTGGTCATCGACATGCAGTCGGCCAAGGCCGATCCTCCTTTCTCTCGCCGGTCTCACTCATGACGCTCCGATTTCCCGCTGCGCTTCCCCTGCTCGCCCTGCTGATGACGGCCTGTGCGCAAGCCCCCGTTGCCACGCCTGCCGCTCCTGTCGTACCAGCCGTCACCGCTCCGGTGGCGCTGACGCCGGCCGAATCCCTGAAGCAGCTGTTTGCCGACTACTGGGACGAGGGCCTGAAGCTCAATCCGCTGCGCGCGACCTTCGTCGGCGACAACCGCTACAACGACCAGTTGCCCAATACCCTGACGGCCGAGTTCCGCGCGCAGTCGCTGGCCTTCGACCAGAAGTGGCGCGCGCGCATCGCGGCCGTGGATACCGCAGCACTCGGCGAGCAGGATCGACTGAGCGTGCAGATGTTCCTCGCCGACCGCGACGAGGACATCGAGGGCAATCGCTTCCCCGGTTATCTGCAACCGATCAACCAGTTCTATTCCTTTCCCAACCAGATGGCGCAGCTCGGCTCCGGCACCTCGGCGCAGCCGTTCAAGACCGTCAAGGACTACGACGACTGGTCCAAGCGCGCCGCACTCATCCCGGCGCTGTTCACGCAGGCCATCGCCAACATGCGCGAGGGTGTGAAGGCGGGTGTGGTGCAACCGAAAGTGCTGATGGCGAAGGTGCTGCCGCAGCTCGACGCGCTGATCTCTGCCGACCCCAGCAAGACGCTGTTCTACAAGCCGATCGCGGCACTGCCGGCAGATTTCAGCGCTGAAGACAAGGCCCGCCTCACCGCCGAATACACCGCACTCATCAGCAACACGCTGATGCCGGCGTACAGCGGCTTGCGCGACTACATCCGCGACGAATACCTGCCCAAGACCCGCGAAACCGTGGGCCTCAACGCGTTGCCGGATGGCGCCGCCTGGTACGCCTACAACGTCAAGAGCATCACCACCACGGACCTCACGCCCGCACAGATCCACCAGATCGGCCTCGATGAAGTGGCACGCATCCAGGGCGAGATGAAGAAGATCATCAAACAGCTCAAGTTCAAGGGCGACCTGAAGGCCTTCTTCAAGTTTCTCGACAGCGACAAGCGTTTCATGTTCAAGGACGAACCCGCGCTGCTTGCCTATTACGACAGCCTGCGCAAGAAGGTCGAGCCGGGTGCGGCGCGCCTGTTCGCGCTGCAGCCCAAGGCCGCGTTCGAAATCCGCCCGGTGGAGACTTTCCGCAACAAGTCGGCAGCCGGTGGCAGCTATCAATCGCCGAGCGAAGACGGCAGCCGCCCCGGCGTTTTCTACGTCAACACCTACGACCTGCCCAGCCGCAAGATCTGGGACGCCGAGGACCTGTATCTGCACGAGGCGGTGCCCGGTCATCACTTCCAGATCGCGCTGGCGCAGGAGCTGACCGATCTGCCGAAGTTCCGCCGCTTCGGCGGTGCCACCGCGTATGTCGAAGGCTGGGGCCTGTATGCCGAGTCGCTCGGCAAGGAGCTGGGCGTCTACCAGGACCCCTACAACTATTTCGGCTATCTGCAGAACGAACTCTGGCGCGCGATCCGCCTGGTGGTCGACACCGGCCTGCACGACAAGGGCTGGAGCCGCCAGCAGGTCATCGACTACATGCTGAAGAACTCGGCGCAGAGCGAGACGCAGGCGGTGTCTGAAGCCGAGCGCTACATGGCCATCCCCGGCCAGGCGCTGGCCTACAAGATCGGCGAGCTGAAGATCAAGGAGCTGCGCGCGCGTTCAGAAAAAGCACTCGGGCCGAAGTTCGACATCCGCACCTTCCACCGTGAAGTGCTGAAGGACGGCGCGGTGCCGCTCGATGTGCTCGACGGCAAGATCAGCCGCTGGATTGCAGCTGGTGGTGCCTGACGAGACCGCAGCGCCTCACAGGCGCAACGAGCCATGACGATGGAGTGCATCGTCTATTGCAACTCGCTGCGCCTACTGCTCGGCACACTGTGACGAACCGCAGGCTGCCGCGCAGCCTTGGGTCACGCTGGCAAAGCGATCGGCATCGTTGCAGGCATACGCCAGCGCAAAGGCCTGCGCGGCACTCAGGCATGCCTGCGTACGATAGCTGATGGGAATGTTGATTTCAGACCCGGTGCCGGGGCAGTTCGCCCGATAGGTCGTCGATTGCAGGGGCGCTTTGGCGGGTGTGCTGCTGGGCGCTGCGCCTGCACCTGCGCCGCCGCCCGATGCAGAAAGTGCCTGCTGGGTATTGGTGATGCCCTGCTGGCCCGCCATGCTGTCCGAGACAAAGCCGGTGATGATATCGGCCTGCATGCTGCTGGGCAGCTTGGTGATGCCGCCTGCCATAGCACCCACACCAAGGGCTGCCAGCTTGCCCCATTGAAACCCTGAATCCTGCTGCTGCGCGGCCGCTCGCTGCGCTGCCTGTACCTTGGCGACGCGCTCGCGTTCGAGCGCGAGCTTGGCCTGGTGCTCACGGGCAATTTGTTCTTGCTCCTGCTGCTTGGCGGATTTGTACGCTTGCAGTTCAAGCCGGGTCTTGAACAACTGGTCCACGCGCTCGCCGTAGGCATATTCACAACGCTCCAGCGAGCCGTTGAAGCGGCAGAGGCCGCCGCCATCGAACTGGCCCTCGACGATGTTGCCGTCGAACACCAGCTCGCTGCCCTGGAAGTACTGCGCCGCGCCGTTGAGCTTTTCATCCATACCCTTGCTCTTGTAGCGCCGGATGCCGCCGTCAAAACCGACTTCATCCGGCACCAGCACCCCATTGCGGGTCAAGCCGCGCAGGTAGTTTTTGCCGTCTTCGCTATAGGCCAAAAACGGATGC
The DNA here is from genome assembly GCA_030652575.1 of Stagnimonas sp. Taxonomy (GTDB): domain Bacteria; phylum Pseudomonadota; class Gammaproteobacteria; order Nevskiales; family Nevskiaceae; genus Stagnimonas. Next base: position 12,166 of record JAUSQI010000031.1, read on the forward strand.
TCTCTGACCTCTATCGGCTCCGGCAGGGGTAGTGGAGCCAGTTCAATAACGGCGCCGGGCACAGCCGCCGTGTCGGGCGACGCGACGATCACTGGCAGTGCATCCAATGCGGTAAGACCTGATTTGCCTTCAGCGGGGATTGCGGGCGCTGGTTCAGCCGCCGGGGCACTCACCACCTCAACCACGGGCGGTGGCGGGAGAGCGGCTGCGCTGCAACTATCGGCCAGAGGACGAAAGCCGCCGAGCGCCGTCAGCACCAGTGGACAAGGTGAACTCAGAATGTCGGACAAGTTCGCGGACTGATAACGAATGACATCTTTCTCCCACAGCGTTGCGCGCCTCTGCACGGTGCCCTGGGCATCGGCTTCGTAGACGCTGCCAAAGCCGTGCTTGAGACCATCGACCACCGGAGCCTCCAGGCGAAGCTCGTCGCCTCTATAGACCCTGGTCAGCACTACATTGCCATTGAGATCGATAGTGTCTTTGCCAAGTAATTGGCCCTTGGGGTCGTAGTGAACAATCTCACCGGGCATGAATCGACCCTTGTCGCGATGCCCCTTGGTGGTGCTGCCATCTGGCCGAGTCACCACAGCCGCGCCTATCAGCCCACCGCCGACAAATGTTCCCTCATAGCGATCGCCATTGGCATGAACACCAACGCCTGGGCCATTGAGCACACCCTGTGGCCAGCTGAGCCCGCCATAAACAATGCGCTGCGCACGATCGAGCTGTACCGCAGGCCCGATCACCGAGCCCTCTTTGAACATGCCGATCAGGCGGTAGGCCGGGCACTCCATCTCAGTAAGGCCCTCGGCTTTCGTACTGACGAAAAACTGCGAGAAACTAGATGGCGGTTCTGCCAGGCGAAAACGGCAGCCTGCGAGGCCGGGAAACCACTCCTGCAGCGCCAGCTGGGTCAAGCCAGTGGTGGGCAGATATTCCCCCGCCAGCGTGCGCAACCGCGCCAGATCCTCAGCCGCGGGATCAGCGGCGGAGCCCTGCACGCAGATGCCCAGGCTCAGAAGGAAACTCCAGCGCAGCAGCGCGGGGCAGGGATTACGACGGTTCATCAGGTCCTCACTTGCTTTGCACTGATCCAAGGCGGCTATCGGCTGTTGTGTGCACTCACCGATTGATCTGATTCCGATCTTGGACAAAATCCCTGGCGATTACTCGACCGTCACGCTCTTCGCGAGGTTGCGGGGCTGATCGACATCGGTGCCCTTGAGACAGGCGACGTGATACGCGAGCAGCTGCAGCGGCACGGTGTAGAGCATCGGGTCGGTGAGTTCGTCGCCGTGCGGCATGGGGATGATGGTCACGCCCGGCTCGCTCTTGAGGCCGGCGTTGCGGTCTGCAAACACGTACAGCTCGCCGCCGCGGGCCTTCACCTCTTGCAGATTGCTCTTCACTTTTTCGAGCAGATAACCGTCGGGGGCGACAGCGATCACCGGCATGTGTTCGTCCACCAGCGCCAGCGGACCGTGCTTCAGCTCGCCAGCGGCGTAGGCCTCGGCGTGGATGTAGCTGATCTCCTTGAGCTTGAGCGCACCTTCGGCGGCCACCGGGCTCATCGGGCCACGGCCGAGGAACAGCGCGTGCTGCTTGTGGATGAAACGCTCGGCGAGTTTTTGCAGGTTGGCGTCTTCCTTCAGCACGTCGGCCACCTGGCCGGATGCCGCTTCCAGGCTCTTCACATAGCGACGCTCATCGGCTTCACTCAGGCCGTTGCGGCGCGCCAGCAGCAGCATCACCAGCGCCAGTGCCATCAACTGGGTGGTGAAGGCCTTGGTGGAGGCCACACTGCGCTCCGGCCCGGCGTGGGTCATCAGCGTGATGTCACTCTCGCGCACCAGGCTGGACTCCGGCGAGTTGCAGATGACGAGGCTGGCCGCAATGCCCTTGGTCTTGGCGTGGCGCAATGCTTCGAGCGTGTCGGCGGTTTCACCCGACTGGCTGATGGAGATGAACAGCGTATCCGGCTCGATGATCGGGTCGCGGTAGCGGAACTCGCTGGCGAGTTCGGCACGGCAGGGGACTCGGGCAATCTGCTCGATCCAGTAGCGGGCGACGGTGCCGGCATTGGCCGAAGTGCCGCAGGCGACGATGCGCACGCGCTGCACCCGCGCCAGCAGTTCGGCGGCCTTGGGGCCGAGGCAGGCTTCGAGCACACGGCCATCGCTGATGCGGCCTTCGAGCGTGGCTGCAAGCGCCTCTGGCTGCTCGAAGATTTCCTTCTGCATGAAGTGGCGGTATTCGCCTTTTTCCACCGCGCTCGCGCTGAGCGTGCTGAGCTGCTCCTTGCGGATGCGCGCGGCGCCGGTCTTGTCGAAAATGGCGTAGCCATCGAGCGTGATCTCGCCGAGGTCGCCTTCTTCGAGATAGACGATGCGGCTGGTCACGCTGACCAGCGCGGTGGCATCGCTGGCGGCGAACATCTCGCCCACGCCGATGCCGATCGCCAGCGGCGAGCCGCGACGTGCGAGCACCATGCGGCTGGGTTCCTTCGCCGAGATCACCGCCAGCGCATACGCACCGGTGATGCGCGCCACGGCCTTGAGCATGGCGGCACGCAGGTCGTCGCCGGCATCGATAAAACTCTGCACAAGATGCGCGACCACTTCGGTGTCGGTCTCGGACGTGAACACATAGCCCTTGCCGCCCAGTTCGGCACGCAGCTCCTCGTGGTTTTCGATGATGCCGTTGTGCACCACCGCCACATCCCTGGAGTAATGCGGATGCGAGTTGCGCTCGGCCGGCACGCCGTGCGTGGCCCAGCGGGTGTGGGCGATGCCGGTGGTGCCGGCCTTGGGCGCGGCGGCTTCAAGCTCTGCCACCTTGCCCACGGCGCGCACGATTTGCAGCTTGCCGTCGGCGATGGTGGCCACGCCAGCGGAGTCGTAGCCGCGGTATTCGAGGCGCTTCAAACCCTCGATGAGGATGGGAACGACATTGCGTTGGGCGACAGCACCGACAATTCCACACATGGCTTTGAGAGCAGCAATCGAGGTGAGCCCGTATTGTATGCGTCACCTCTTTCGTTCACTGCGCTGCCTGCGCAGACCGCTGCCATGAATGTGCTGATCGCCCTGCTCGTCGTCGCCCTCATCGGCCTGAGTGGCTGGCTGCTGTTCGCCCTGCACCGCCTGCAAAAGCAGGTGGCGGCATTGCAGTTGCGCCTTCAGACGGCGCCGCCCTTGCCGATGAGCTGGCCGGTGGGCAAATCGCGCATCGCCATCGAGATACTCAACCCGTTCGAGCTGGCGGCACGCGAAACCCGGCTGGCGGGTGCTGCCGCCAAGCTGGCACCGCGGATGATCGAGCGCATCGTCTACGAGCGCGCCGCGGTGATGATTGCCCAGCAGATGGCCGAGCAGGGCGTGCAGGCCGAGGTCAAGCACCATGTCGCCTGAAGCGCTGACAGTGCTCCTGCTGATCGCTGTGGCGCTGTGCGCAGCAGCACTCTGGCACGGCCGCAAAGTGGCAGCGCAGTTGGCGCAACTGGAAGGCGATCTGCACCGGGCCGAAGTGGCCGGCAGGGAGCAGGCGGCGCAGATCAAGGCCTTGGAAACCCTGCGCGACACCCAGCAGCTCACCGAGCACGCCATCGCCACCGGCACCGCCGTGGTGAGGGAAATGCACAGGGGCATCGCCGACATACCTTTCAGCGTGTTCGAGGCCATCCCCGCCACCCGGGCACCGGCCAAGGCCCTGCGCGGCCTCCACGATTCGATCAGTGAGGGCGTCTACGGCGCGCTCGCGGGGCTCAACAAGGCCGTGGGCCGAGAGTTGCGCAAGGGCACCACGCTGCCGGATGCCGTCACGGTAAAAAGTGCCGCGATCGAGGCACCCGATCTGGAAGCCCTGCCGCCGGCAGCGCCCGAGCCTCAAGCTCCTGAAGAGCCACCCGCAAAACCACCTTCACGCGGATGGGGGTGAGAAGCCGCAAGCGTGCGAGCACTGCTCTCAGCGGCTTCTCACGACCGGGCATGGATGCCCGGTCCGGGCTCAGCAAGTGAATCTACTGTTGCGCCAAGGATGGCAAATCGGGGCATCCAGAAAAACGCCTCTACTGCGGACGCATGTCCACCACCCATCTACTTCTTCACCGGCTTCTTCCACCCCGAAATGCTCTTCTGCTCGCGCGCACGGCAAATTGTCAGCGCATCCTCCGGCGCAGTCTTGGTGATGGTCGAGCCCGCCGCGACATAGGCATTGCGCTCGATGGTCACGGGTGCGACCAGCTGCGAATCGGTGCCGATGAAGGCATCGTCGCCGATCACCGTCATGTGCTTGTTGGCCCCGTCGTAGTTGCAGGTGATGACGCCGGCGCTGATGTTGACGCGCGCGCCCACCATCGCATCGCCGATGTAGGCGAGATGGCCCGCTTTGGTGCCCTCGCCGAGCTGGCCCTTCTTCACCTCGACGAAATTGCCGATGTGGACTTCGTCCGCAAAGATGGAGTCCGGCCGCACGCGCGAGAACGGGCCGATGCGACAGTCGGCACCGGCCTTCAGACCTTCGAGCACGCTGTGCGTCAGCACCTGGCTATTCGCACCGAGCGTGACGTTTTTCAGCACGCTGTAGGCACCGACACGCACGCCATCGCCCAGCTCGCAAACACCTTCGATGATCACGCCGACATCAATGAAGACATCCTTGCCGGCCAGCAGCATGCCGCGCAGATCGAAGCGCGCCGGGTCGGCGAATTGCACGCCTTCGCGCATCAGGCGGTTGGCCTGCCGCAGCTGGTAGGCACGCTCCTGCTGTGCGAGTTGCACGCGGTCGTTCACACCCTCGACTTCAGCGGCGTCCTGTGCAGCGACCGTCTTCACGGGCATTCCATCAGCAACAGCGAAGCCGACCACATCGGTGAGGTAGTACTCGCCCTTCTTGTTGCCCTTGCCGATGCGTTGCAGCCAGGGCTTGAGCAAACGCGCAGGCGCTGCCATCAGACCGGTATTCACTTCGCCGATGCGACGCTGCACGTCGTCGGCATCGTTTTCTTCGACGATGCCGGTCACCGCGCCGGCAGCGTTGCGCAGGATGCGACCGTAGCCGCGCGGTTGCGAGAGCTCGACCGTGACCAAGGCGAGATTGTCGGCGCCGGCTTTCGCGAGCGCCGTCAGCGTAGCGGCAGAGATCAGCGGCACGTCGCCATAGGCGATCAGAATCGTCGCGTCGTCCGGCACCTGCGGAGCGGCCTGGTTGACCGCGTGACCGGTGCCGAGCTGCTGCGCCTGCTGCGCCCAGCGCACCGTGCTGTCGCCCGGATAGGCGGTGGAGAACCAGGCCTGCACCTGCTCGCCGCCGTGGCCATAGACCACATGGCAGGCAGCTGCGCCAACGCCACGCGCAGTGTCGAGAACATGACCGAGCATGGGCTTGCCGGCGATGGCGTGCAGCACCTTGGGCAGTGCGGACTTCATGCGCGTGCCTTGGCCGGCAGCGAGGATGATGACGTGGATATTCGACATGCTTGTCATTCCCGCGAAGGCGGGAATCCAGGTGTGTGTTGAGAGATTTCAACGGATGCCTGGATGCCCGCCTGCGCGGACATGACAGGAACAAAAAAGCCGCTTTTCAGCGGCTTGGATTGTGCCTTGCGGCGGTGTGGCTTGCTTAGCGCGTCTTGTTCAAGTCCTGAACGAACTTGAGGCGGGCAGCGGCTTCGACCAGCTCGGCTTGCGCCTTGGCGAGGTCCATCTCTTTGCCGCCGCTGGCCAGCATTTCTTCAGCGCGCTGCTTGGCGGCGAGGGCGGCTTTCTCATCCGCATCACCGGCACGCATGGCGGAGTCAGCCAGGATCGTCACCAAGGACGGCTGCACTTCCATGATGCCGCCGCCAACGAAGATGGCCTGCTCGCCCGCAGCGGTCTGCACACGCACAGCACCCGCTTTCAGCTTGGTCAACAGCGGTGCGTGACGCGGCAGGATGCCGATCTCGCCGGTGATGGCGGCGGCGTAGACCGCCGTCGCCTCGCCAGAAAAGATCTGGCCTTCGGCGCTGACGACTTCGACCTGGAAGGTAGACATGGTTCGTTCCGATCCGGCTTAGAGCTTCTTGGCCTTTTCGATGGCCTCGTCGATGCCGCCGACCATGTAGAACGCCTGCTCGGGCAGATGGTCGTAGTCGCCGTCGACGATGCCGCGGAAGGCACGGATGGTGTCTTTCAGCGACACGTACTTGCCGGGCGAGCCGGTGAACACTTCGGCGACGTGGAAGGGCTGCGACATGAAGCGCTGCACCTTGCGGGCGCGATACACGGCGCGCTTGTCGTCTTCGCTCAGCTCGTCCATGCCGAGGATGGCGATGATGTCTTTCAGTTCCTTGTAGCGCTGCAGGATGCCCTGCACGTCACGGGCGATCTGGTAGTGCTCCACGCCGATGACGTTCGGGTCGAGCTGACGCGAGGTCGAGTCGAGCGGGTCGATGGCGGGGTAGATGCCGAGGGCGGCGATGTCACGGCTGAGCACGACCGTCGCATCCAAGTGCGCGAAGGTGGTGGCAGGCGAGGGATCGGTGAGATCGTCCGCCGGCACGTAGACGGCCTGGATGGAGGTGATCGAACCCTTCTTGGTCGAGGTGATGCGCTCCTGCAGCACGCCCATTTCTTCGGCGAGTGTGGGCTGGTAGCCCACGGCGGAAGGCATACGGCCGAGGAGTGCCGACACTTCGCAACCGGCGAGCGTGTAGCGGTAGATGTTGTCGACGAAGAACAGGATGTCGCGGCCTTCATCACGGAAGTACTCGGCCATCGTCAGGCCGGTCAGTGCCACGCGCAGACGGTTGCCCGGAGGCTCGTTCATCTGGCCATACACGAGGGCCACCTTGTCGAGCACGTTCGAGTCTTTCATCTCGTGATAGAAGTCGTTGCC
>JAUSQI010000034.1 GCA_030652575.1 Stagnimonas sp.
CCGGCGTGCTGCACGGCAACCGCACCTACGTGATGGCGGATGACGATGGCCAGATCATCGGCACTCACAGCATTTCCGCTGGTCTCGACTATCCCGGCGTCGGGCCCGAACACGCCTGGCTCAAGGATCTGGGCCGCGTGAACTACGTCGATGCCACCGATGACGAAACGATGGAAGCGTTCTACGAATGCACCCGCCGCGAGGGCATTATCCCGGCGCTGGAGTCCGCGCACGCCATTGCCTATGCGAAGAAGCTCGCGCCGAAACTTGGCAGCGACAAGCACATCGTCGTCAACCTTTCGGGGCGCGGCGACAAGGACATCTTCACCATCGCAAAAAGAGAAGGCATCAGCCTCACATGAGTCGCATCCAAGCTCGTTTCGCCGCACTGAAAAGTGCTAATCGCAAAGCCCTCATTCCTTTCATCACCGGCGGCGACCCCGCGCCCGCGCATTCGGTGGGCTTGATGCACGCCCTGGTCGCGGGCGGTGCGGACGTGATCGAGCTGGGCATGCCGTTCTCAGACCCGATGGCGGATGGCCCGACCATCCAGCTCGCCTGCGAACGCGCGCTGGCAGCGGGCACCACGCTCACCAAGATTCTCGCCATCGTCAGCGAGTTCCGCGCCACGGACGCAACGACGCCAGTGGTGCTGATGGGCTACCTCAACCCGATCGAGCGGCGCGGTTTGCAGGTGTTTGCAAGCCAGGCCAGAGAGGCTGGCGTGGATGGCGTGCTCATCGTTGATCTGGCTGTAGAAGAAGCGCCGGAGTTTGCACCCGTATTCAAGCAGACCGGTTTGGATCTCATTTTTCTCATCGCACCCACCTCCACATCCGCCCGCATCGCGGCGGTGGCCGAGCAAGCCAGCGGCTACCTCTATTACGTTTCCCTCAAGGGCGTGACCGGCTCCGCAGCGCTGGATGTAGATAGCGTTGCCGCCAAGCTCGCGCAGATCCGCGCCCTGACCGCGCTGCCGATCGCCGTGGGTTTCGGCATCCGCGATGCTGCGACTGCCGCCGCAGTCGCGCGGATCGCCGATGGCGTGGTGGTGGGTTCCGCCCTGGTTTCCGAAGTGGAAAAAAATGCCGCCACACCCGCTGTGCTGCCCGCACTGCTCAGGGATAAACTGCTGACCATGCGCAAGGCAATGGACGGAGTTCAAGGATGAGCTGGCTCGACAAGATTGCGGGTTCCAAGTTGCTGACCGAAGGCGTGCGTCGCAAGAGCGTGCCTGAAGGTTTGTGGACGAAATGCGAAAGCTGCCAGAGCGTGCTGTACCGCGCCGAGCTGGAACGCACCCTGGAGGTCTGCCCCAAGTGCAGTGCGCACCGGCCTATCGGCGCACGCGACCGGCTCAACCATTTTCTCGATCCGGAGCCGCGTATCGAGATTGCTGCCGGATTGAAGTCCATCGACCCCCTGGGTTTCAAGGACAGCCGCAAGTACACCGAACGCCTTGCCGAAGCCATCATCGACTCGGAAGAGAACGACGCGCTGATCGTCATGCGCGGCCAGCTCATGGGTCTGCCACTGGTCGTTGCCGCGTTCGAGTTCAGTTTCATGGGTGGCTCGATGGGCAGCGTGGTGGGCGAGAAGTTCACCCGCGGCGTCAATGCCGCCCTTGATCACGGCATCCCTTTGATCTGTTTCTCGGCATCCGGCGGTGCGCGCATGCAGGAGTCGCTGTTCTCGCTGATGCAGATGGCGAAGACCAGCGCTGCGCTTGCCAAGCTGCACGAACGCGGCCTTCCGTTCATCTCGGTGCTGACGCACCCGACCATGGGCGGTGTTTCGGCGAGCTTTGCGCAGCTGGGCGATGTGCAGGTGGCCGAGCCGAACGCGCTGATCGGCTTCGCCGGCCCGCGCGTGATCGAACAGACCGTGCGCGAAAAACTGCCCGAAGGTTTCCAGCGCGCCGAATTCTTGAAGGACAAGGGCGCGATTGATCTGATCGTGGATCGCCGAGAAATGCGCGAGCGTCTGCACCGGATGCTGGCCATGTTCACCCACTTCAAGCCTCCTGCCATCGCCGCTTGACGTGAGCGGGCTATCCGCCTGCTGCGCGGCGTTTAGCGGCAACTGCGGTGCTCACTGTGCCAATGCACGGCTCCGCTCCTCGTTGCCGCTAAACGCCTGCTCACAACGACGGCTAACCCCCTCACGATTCGTCCAATGATGGTGATGCCAAACACACTGGCCGAGTGGCTTGCCTACCAGGAGCAGCTGCATCCCAGCGCCATCGAAATGGGTCTGGAGCGCGTGCGTCGCGTCGCATCCCGACTGGGCCTGCTGGAGGCACCGCCGCGGACGATCATCGTCGGCGGCACCAATGGCAAGGGCTCGACCACCACGCTGCTGGCGCTGATCTACCGCGAGGCGGGCTACACCGTTGGTGCGTACACCTCGCCGCACCTGTTCCGCTACAACGAGCGTGTTGCCATCAACGGGGTGCCGGTGGAAGACGCCGCGCTGTGCAGTGCCTTCACGGCCATCGAGCAGGCGAGGGCGCAGGACTCGCTCACGTATTTCGAGTTCGGCACCTTGGCCGCACTCTGGCTGTTTCGTGCTGCCAAAGTGGATGTGCAGGTGCTGGAAGTGGGATTGGGCGGCCGACTCGATGCAGTCAACATCCTCGATGCCGATGCCGCCATCGTGACCAACATCGGGCTGGATCATCAGGCCTGGTTGGGCAGCAATCGCGATGCGATCGGCATCGAGAAGGCCGGCATTTTTCGCAGCCGTCGTCCCGCAATCGTGGCTGACCATGCGCCTCCCGCAGGCTTGCTGGCTGCGGCCGCTACGTCAAAAGCCCACATTCAGCGCTTTGATCGCGGGGATTACAGCTACCAGACCGGGCCGCACAGCTGGGTTTGGCGCAGCGGCACCGTTGCGTCGCCGCCATTGCCGCTGCCCGCACTGATCGGCAGTCATCAACTCGACAACGCAGCGGGTGCCATCGCCGTCGTTCAAACCTTGCAGCCGTCGATGCCGGCGCCTTGGCAGGCCATCGAGCGTGCGCTGCAGCGCGTGCATTTATCCGGCCGCATGCAGGTGCAGGGGCGATTTCTGCTCGACGTTGCCCACAATGCTGAAGCGGCGCAGGTACTCGCACAGTTATTGCGCGAACGCTTCCAAGGTCAGCGTCTGCTGTGGATTGCCGGCGTGCTCGACGACAAACCGGTGGAAGGCATGGCCGCCGCGCTGGCCCCGGTGGTTAGCCACGCCATCACCTGCGATCTGCCAAGTCCACGCGGCTTGAGTGCCATCACACTCGCTTCACGTCTCACGGCTGCCGGTATCGCAACACAGGCGGGTGGCGCGCCTGCCGCAGCTCTGGCACTGGCGTTGCGACAGGCACCCCCCGATCAGCACATACTCATCAGCGGCTCGTTTTTGACCCTCGCCGCCATCGCTCCCTTGATCTCCAATGTCTGAAGCCGCAACTCAACCCAACCCGTCACTCGACACCCGCGCCATCGTGCATCGCCGTTTGGTCGGCCTGGCGGTTTTGCTGCTTGTACTGTTTCTGCTCAGTCTGTTGCTGCGAACCGGCAACCGCTCTGGGGACGACCTGCCCTCCGTGGTGATTGCCCTGAACAGCAGCGGGGCGACTGTAGACCCAGTGACCAGCAGCATGGCGCCGACTTTGGATGCCCCCGAGACAGAGGTGACAGAACAAGAAGCGCCCGCACCATCACAAGCAGAGCCCGTGGCAGCTGCCGTGGTGGAAACCCCAAAGCCTGCTGCACCGGTCAGGCCAACGCCGCCGCCCGTTACCGCCGCCGCAAAACCGCGCGAGAAACCTGCTGCAAAACCAGCAGCACCGGCGCCGTTGCCGTCTGCCGCCGTGAAGAGCGCGGATGCCCGTCGCTGGTTTGTCGTCATCGGCAGCTACAAGGATCCAATGGCTGCACAGGCGATTGCCAACCGCGTGAAGCTGGCGGGGTTGAAAGCGGCGGCGACGCCGATCACCGCCGCCGGAGAAAAACTGCACCGCGTGCGCGCCGGCCCGTTTGCCTCGAAAGACGATGCGGAGTCCGCCCGCGCCACCCTGATTGTCGAAGGCTTGACCAAGGCGACCATCGTCGGCGAAAAGTAGCCGAACAGGGGCAGACGCTCGCAAAGTGCTGCGCTATCATTCGCGCCCCGCCGGGATAGCTCAGTCGGTAGAGCGGCGCATTCGTAATGCGTAGGTCGCAGGTTCGATTCCTGTTCCCGGCACCAGTCAACCGTATCCAGCGGGGTGCTCTGCACCCCGTTTTGGATTTGAAGATCAACTGGTGCCTGCGGAGAGGTGGCAGAGTGGTC
>JAUSQI010000035.1 GCA_030652575.1 Stagnimonas sp.
ACCCCAACCCGGTGCCGCACGCCGACGTCGTCACCTCGACCACCCACAAAACCCTGCGCGGCCCGCGCGGCGGCATCATCTTGAGCAAGGGGCAGGGCGAGGATTTCAACAAGAAGTTCCAGTCCGCCGTGTTCCCTGGCATTCAGGGCGGGCCGCTGATGCACGTGATTGCCGCCAAGGCCGTGGCTTTCAAGGAGGCGCTCGACCCCAGCTTCAAGACCTACCAGAAGCAGGTCATCGCCAATGCCCGTGCGATGGCTGCCGTGTTTCTGGAGCGGGGCTACAAGGTGGTGAGTGGCGGCACCGACGACCATCTCTTCCTGCTCGACCTCGTCGCCAAGAACGTGACCGGCAAGGATGCCGAAGCCAAGCTTGGCGACGCGCACATCACCGTCAACAAGAACTCCGTCCCCAACGATCCGCGCAGTGCTTTCGTCACCAGCGGCCTGCGTCTCGGCAGCCCGGCCTCGACCACGCGCGGCTTCAAGGAGGCAGAGATGGCCAGCATCGCCGGCTGGATCGCCGACATTGTCGATGCGATGAGTGCGGGTGCCGATATCGATGCCACTGTTGCCAAAGTGCGCGGCGAAGTCGAGAAGCTCTGCGCGCGCTTTCCGGTGTACGGCGCAAAGTAGCCCGTACCCGGTACCCCATCCCCCGACCCCGCCTCACCCAAAAATGCAATGCCCCTTCTGCAATTCCGCCGACACCCGAGTCATCGACTCGCGACTGGCAGAAGAAGGCACGCAGGTGCGGCGGCGTCGCGGCTGCGAGAAATGCGAGGGGCGCTTCACCACGTTTGAAAAAGCGCAGCTGACGATGCCTACCATCCTCAAGCGCAGCGGCACGCCGCAACCTTTCAGCGAAAGCAAGCTCAGGCGTGGCTTCGAGAGCGCCGTCTACAAGCGGCCAGTGACTGCCGAGCAGATCGACCACGCCATCGACAACATCGAGCGCAAATTGCGCCAGACCGGCGAGCGCGAGTTGGCCAGTCGTCGCGTTGGTGAATGGGTGATGGAAGAACTGCGCGATCTGGACCATGTGGCCTACGTGCGCTTCGCCTCGATCTATCGCGCCTTCGAAGACGTGAATGCCTTCCAGGAAGAGATCCAGAAACTCAAGGCCATGCCCAGTGCCGAGCAGCGGCGCTCGCAGCTGGAATTGATCGACGGGCAAGACACCTCGTCCGACGCCAAGCCAGAGCCCAAGCCCGCCACCAAGGCCAGTGCCAAGCCGGGCAAGAGCGGCCGTTAGGTGGTGGACGCCGCCGCACTCATGGCCCGCGCGCTGCGGCTTGCCGAAGCCGGGCTGTATTCCACACAGCCCAATCCGCGCGTCGGTTGCGTCATCGTCAAGGACGGCATCGTGGTCGGCGAAGGTGCGCATCTCAAGGCGGGCGAACCGCATGCCGAAGTGTTTGCCTTGCGTGCTGCGGGCGAGCGCGCCAAGGGTGCGGACGTGTTCGTCACGCTCGAACCCTGCAACCACCACGGCCGCACACCGCCCTGTGTCGATGCGCTGATTGCCGCCGGTGTGTCGCGCGTGTGGGCGGCGATGACCGACCCCAATCCACTGGTTGCGGGCTTAGGCCTGGCGCGCTTGCAAGCGGCGGGTATCGAAACCCACGTCGGCCTGCTGCAAGCCGAGGCAGAGCAGCTCAACCGCGGCTTCCTCTCGCGCATGCAGCGCCGGCGGCCATTCGTCACGCTCAAGCTCGCGGCGAGTCTCGATGGCCGCACCGCGATGGCGAGTGGCGAGTCGCAGTGGATCACCGGTGCCGCCGCCCGCGCCGATGTGCATCGGCTGCGCGCCGAAGCGGGTGCGGTGCTGACCAGCAGTGCCACCGTGCTGGCCGATGACCCTTCATTGACCGTGCGCGATTTTCTTGCTGAAGGCCTGCGTCAGCCTGACCGCATCGTGCTCGATAGCCAAGCGAAGCTCGCAGCCAACGCGAAGGTTTGGGCCAAGGGGGTGCGTCGGTTCTGGCTCTGCAACCAAGCCGTAGCCCAGATACCGCAAGGCGTCGAAGCCATCACGATTGAATCCGACGCCACCGGTACCATCTCGCTCCCCAAGGCCTTGACGGCATTGGCGGAGCGACAGGTCAGCGCGGTTCTAGTCGAGTGTGGGCCGCGTCTTGCGGGCAGCTTTCTCGCCGCGAAGCTGGTCGATGAGCTTGTGCTTTACGTGGCCCCCAGCCTGCTTGGGCACGAAGGCCGCTCGCTGGCAACGCTGCCGGGATTGACTCGCCTCGACCAGCACATACCACTGCATTTTTCGGACGTGCGTCAGGTCGGCGACGATCTGCGCATCACCGCTACTCTCAAGGACGCTTAGAGCATGTTCACCGGCATCATCGAATCCAAGGGCCACATTGCCACCATCGAAATGGTTGGCGGTGATGCGCGCATGACCATCGCTGCGGCAGATGGGTATCTCAAGGGTGCGAACCTCGGCGACAGCATTGCGGTAAATGGCGTTTGCCTCACCGCGGTGGCCTTCACGCCAGAGGGCTTTATCGCCGATCTCTCCGCCGAAACCTTGGCAGGCACCACCGCCAGCCAATGGCGTGAAGCGCAGCCCGTCAATCTCGAAAAAGCCCTCACCCCGCACAAGCCGCTCGGCGGCCACATGGTCAGCGGCCACGTCGATGGCGTGGGTCATCTGGCTGAGAAACACGAAGATGCGCGCGGCTGGCGACTAAGCTTCGAGGTGCCAAAGTCTCTCGCCAGATACATAGCCCGCAAAGGCTCGATCACCATCGACGGCATCAGCCTGACGGTGAACGAAGTCGACAAGACCCGCTTCGGCGTGATGATCGTGCCGCATACTTGGCAGCACACCACGCTCGGCACGCTGGATGTCGGCGGTGCCGTGAACCTGGAAGTCGATTTGATTGCGCGGTATCTGGAGCGGCTGTTGGCCGCCCGCGAAGAAGAAGCCTATGAACCTGACCCCCACTGAAGCCTTGAGCATCCTCAAAGCCGCCAAGCCAGAGCTGGAGCGGCGCTATGGCATTACGCAGCTCGCACTGTTTGGCTCCACCCTACGGGGAGAGTCGCGTGAGGACAGTGATGTTGATGTGTATGTCGCATTCTCAGGCAGTGCAGATTCCCGCCGCTATTTTGGGGTGCAGTTTTACCTGGAAGACGCTTTTCAGCGCCCTGTCGATCTGGTGACTGAAAAGGCGCTGAGGCCGCAGCTGAGGCCTTTCGTCGAGCGCGAAGCACAGCATGTCTGATGCTCTTGTCCGCAATTGGCACTTTTACCTCGACGACATGATTGGGTTTGCCGAGAAAGCGCTCAGCTACACGCACGGGCTGGATCAGGCTCGGTTTGTCAGCAGTGGTCTCAACTACGATGCGACCCTGCGCAATCTGGAACTGATCGGTGAAGCGGCCACGCACATCCCGCAAGACGTGCGAGAGGCTCACAAAGAGATTCCCTGGCGTCAGCTCGTCGCCACCCGCAATCGCCTGATCCACGGCTATCTGGGTGTGGACGACGACATCGTTTGGAGCATCATTGAACAAGACATCCCCGACTTGCTGCCGCGACTGCAAGCCTTCAGAGGCACGCTGACCCCATGAACGCACCCGTGAAACCCAATCTGCCGGCCAACACCGGCATCCACACCATCCCGGAACTCGTCGCTGACCTCAAGGCCGGCAAGATGGTGATCCTGATGGACGACGAAGACCGCGAGAACGAGGGCGACCTCTTGATGTGCGCCGATGCCGTGCGTGCAGAAGACATCAACTTCATGGCGCGTTTCGGCCGCGGCCTGGTCTGCCTCACGCTCACCCAGGAAAAATGCCGCGCGCTGCGCCTGCCGCTGATGGTGAGCGACAACGGTTCGGGCTTCGGCACCAATTTCACGGTGTCGATCGAAGCAGCCACTGGCGTGACCACCGGCATCTCGGCGCAGGATCGCGCGCTCACCGTGCTGGCGGCGGTCAAGCCCGATGCCAAGCCCGAAGACGTGGTGCAGCCCGGCCATATCTTTCCGCTCATGGCGCAGCCCGGTGGCGTGCTGACCCGTGCCGGTCATACCGAAGCGGGTTGCGACCTGAGCCGCATGGCGGGCCGCACGCCGGCTTCGGTGATCTGCGAAATCCTCAAGGACGACGGTACGATGGCGCGCCGGCCCGACCTCGAAATCTTCGCGAAGGAACACAATCTCAAGATCGGCACCATTGCCGATCTCATCCGCTACCGGCTGGAGAACGAGCATTCGGTCGAGCGCATCGCCGAGACGCACGTGCAGACCGAGTTCGGCGAGTTTCGCCTGGTCAGCTATCAGGACAGCATCGACAACACCGTGCACATGGCGATGGTTCGTGGCGAGCTGGACGCCAGCAAGCCGACGCTGGTGCGCGTGCACATCCGCAACCTGCTGCAGGATGTCCTGGGCGTGCGCCACGGCGATTTCAGCTGGCCCGTGCGGCGCGCGCTGGAGCGTATCGCGGAGGAAGGGCAGGGCGTGGTCGTGCTGTTGCGCAAGCCGGAATCGACGCGCGAACTCATCCAGCAGATCGTCGGCTTGAACAAGCCGGACGAAGGCCACGAACACACCGGCCCGGTGCTGCGCACCTACGGCCTGGGCGCGCAGATATTGAGTGACCTCGGCGTGCGCCAGATGCGCGTGCTTTCCACACCGAAAAAAATGCACGGTCTCTCGGGCTTTGGCCTAGAAGTCGTCGAATACGTGCCCTGTGACTAGAAGCAAAAGGCGGGGTCTGGGTATGGGGGATGGGGTGCGAAAAGCCTTCTCCCTGTACCCTGACCCCCATCCCCTGACCCCGCTGTTGAGTATTCAATGAAATCTGGCTACGCCGCCCCCAAGAAACCGTCCAAGAAAGAGTTCAAGGACACCCGCATCGCCCTGCTCGCCACGCGCTGGAACGTCGAGGTGGTCGAAGCACTGCTGGCCGGCGCTGAAGCCTGCCTTGAGGACTGGGGTGTGGCCGAGCAGAACGTCGAGGTGTTCTACGCACCCGGTGCCTACGAGCTGCCGCTGGCGGCATCCGCGATTCTCGCGTCCGGTCGTTTCGATGGTGTGGTCGCCTTGGGCGCGGTGATCCGCGGCGATACGCCGCACTTCGATTTCGTCGCCGGTGAATGCGCGCGTGGCTTGATGGACGTGCAACTCGCCATCTGCCGCCCCGTCGGCTTCGGCGTGCTCACCGTCAACACGCCGGAGCAGGCGCTAGAACGCTGCAAGCCTGACAAAACCAACAAGGGTTACGAGTGCGCCGCCGCCGTGCTGGAGATGCTGCGCCTCACCCGCGCCGTGATCGGCAGCCCATACGCTGCCGAATCGGCAGAAGCGGCATGAGCGACGCACAGATCAGCCACTCGCCGCGCGCGCTGGCCCGCCGTGTCACCGCGCAGGCGCTGTATCAATGGCTGGTCAACACCACGCCGACCGAGACGCTGCTCAAGCAGTTTCGCGAACAGGACGATGGCCTCGGCCGCGCCGACCCGGTCTACTTCGACACGTTGCTCAACGGCGTGATCGAGAACGCGCACGAGCTGACCATGTCTCTCGTGCCGCACCTCGACCGGCCGCTGACGCAGATCGACCCGGTGGAGCACGCCGTGCTGCTCATCGGTGCCTACGAGTTGCAGCATCAGCCCTCGGTGCCTTGGCGCGTGATCGTCAACGAGTGCGTCAACCTGACCAAGCTGTTTGGCTCGGAAGAAGGCTTCAAATACGTCAACGGTGTGCTCGACAAGATGGCACGCAAGGCGCGGCCGGCGGAAGTGGCTGGCTGAGCCAAGCAATGAAATCAGCAGGACTGTTGGCTGCTGCTGTTTTGCTTGTTTCATGCGGCGCTAAACAGCCCGAATACGCTGGTGTTGCAGGTGTCTTTGCCAAGTATGGCCGTGACTTGGGGCTGGCTGCTGCTGGGTTTCTTACTGCCACGCCTCGGGGTGAATGCGAGAGAAAGCAGTTGCCGCCTTCGCACCCGCTCGTTGCTGCGACGGCTGTTTCTGTCGTCTATGTCTGCAACCAGCGGATCGGTGCAGATGGTGTGCAGAGAACACAGGTTCGCTTCCTTCTCGAAGCGCAGGGGCTAGGTGTTTCTGGTTGTGCCACGACGTTGACTCAGGTGATCGAAGGCCCGCTGCCTGTCTCCGATTACCGAAGCGGAGGCTTTGAGGAGGTCGTGCTGCTTGCACCTAAGTGGGTGATCGAACGTGGCTGCACTTGAGATCAGGAGCCGTTAGCAAGTGATGGACGAGTTCCAACTTATCCGTCACTACTTCAGCGGCCTCACCGCAGGCAGTGAAGGTGTGGTGCTGGGCATCGGCGACGACGCGGCACTGCTCACAGTGCCGAGCGGCCAAGAGCTGGCGGTGACGAGCGACACGCTGGTGGCAGGCCGGCACTTTCCCCATCAAACCCGCCCCTTCGACATCGGCTGGAAGGCGCTGGCGGTGAATCTTTCCGACCTCGCCGCAATGGGTGCCGTGCCGCGCTGGTTCACGCTGGCGCTCACCCTGCCAGCGCAGGACGCCGACTGGCTGGCAGGCTTCAGCGAAGGCCTGAAGGCGCTGGCTGATTTGCACGGCGTGGCGCTGGTCGGCGGCGACACCACGCGCGGGTCGCTCAGCATCACCATCACGGCGATGGGCTTGGTGCCGACGGGCAGGGCCATGCGGCGCGATGGGGCGGTGCAGGGCGATCTCATCTGCGTCACCGGCACGCTGGGTGATGCCGCACTCGCCTTGCGTCAATTGAGCGAAGCCAGCGCCGACCCCAGCCTGCGCCGTCGTCTCGACCGGCCCACGCCGCGCGTCGAAGCAGGCCAGATTCTGGCCGAGTGGGGCATGGCGGCGATTGATCTCTCTGATGGCCTCGCGGGCGACCTCAACCACATCCTCATCGCCAGCCAGGTCGGTGCCGAGCTGCGCGCCGAGAAGCTGCCGCAGTCGCCGGCCTTCAAGCGCGCCGCACCCGCCGATGCGCTGGCGCTGCAGCTGCACGGTGGCGACGACTACGAGCTGTGCGTCTGCCTGCGCGGTGAAGATTTTCAAGCCGCACAGCCCAGGCTCGCAGCCCTCGGCGTGCCGCTCACCTGCATCGGCAGCATCAGCGCCGCGCCGGGTCTACGGCTGCGGCAGGGAGCTGAGGTGCATGCCATCGAGCCGCGCGGCTATCAGCACTTCAGCGATACTCGCGCGCCATGAACCGCTCAAAAATTGGTGTCTTCGACTCCGGCCTTGGCGGCCTCTCGGTGCTCAAGGAGCTGGTCGCGGCACTGCCGTCCGAGCAGTTCATCTACGTCAGCGACGCAGGCCATTGCCCCTACGGCGGCAAGCGCGCGAGTGAGATTACTGACCGCGCCGAGGCGATCACCGACTTTCTGCTGGCCCAAGGTGCGCGGCTGATCGTGGTGGCCTGCAACACCGCCACCATCGCGGCGATTGAGTCTTTACGCGCGAGCTACGCGGTGTCGTTCGTCGGCATGGAGCCTGCGGTCAAACCGGCGGCGGCGCTCACCAAGTCCGGCGTGGTCGGCGTGCTGGCGACGGGTGCGGCGCTCGCGGGCGAAAAGCTGCACAAGCTGATCGAGCGCCACGCGGTGGGCGTACGGGTGCTGACACAACCTTGCCCCGGCTTGGTCGAGCGCGTGGAGGCGGGCGCGGTGGACACAGACGAAACCCGCACCCTGGTGCGCCGCTACGTCTCACCCTTGCTCAAAGAAGGTGCCGACGTGCTGGTGCTGGGCTGCACGCACTATCCGTTTCTGCGCGCGGTCATTCAGGAACAAGTCGGTGCTGAGGTGGCGCTGCTCGACACAGGCGCTGCGGTCGCACGCCGCACGGCGGCGGTGTGGGCGGCGGAACAACCGAGCGCGGCTTTGCCCGGCGTGGGCAGCCTGCAACTGTTCACCAGCGGCGACGTGAAGAACGTGAGCGAAGTGGCCAGCCAGCTTTGGGGCAGCCCGCTCACCGTGGAGCGCCTGCGCTGATGCGCCCCCACCATGCGTAATTACACGCCGACGCCGGTGGATGCGCGCGTGATCCTGCTCTCGCCTGTTCACTTCATTGCCTTCGGCTTTGGCACCGGCCTGTCGCCCAAGGGGCCGGGCACCGTCGGCACGCTGGCGGGGCTGCCGTTCTGGTTTCTGCTGAATCACTTGCAATGGCCGCTGTATCTGCTGGTTTGTGCAGGGTTATTCGCGTTTGGCTGCTGGGTGTGCGGTGAGTCGGCCAAGCGACTGGGCGTGCACGACCACGGCGGCATCGTGTTCGACGAAATCGTCGGCTTTTTAGTCACTTGCACGCCCTTGTTGCTGCTGCACCTCAGCTCGTGGTGGCTGATTGCGGCGTTTGCGCTGTTTCGCTTGTTCGACATCCTCAAACCCTGGCCGATCAGGGTGGTGGATGCGAAGGTGCATGGTGGCTTTGGGATCATGGTGGATGACCTGATCGCTGGCGTATTTGCGGCGGCGCTGCTGGCCCTAGCCAGCACTGTCATCACAGCTTAGTAACGAACATTGTTGTGGCGCGTGGCCGCCCCAGGCGGCACACTGCATCCGTATCCCGCGTTCGGCTGAGAGCGAAAAGCTCAAGCAGAACAATCATCAGGAGCCACAATGAGCAAGACTATCCGTATCGGCTGTGCCTCCGCGTTCTGGGGTGACACCAACACCGCCGCCGCGCAGTTGGTGCAGAAAGGAAACATTCATTACCTCGTTTTCGACTACCTGGCCGAGATCACCATGTCGATCCTCGCTGCCAAGCGCATGCGCGACGCAAACGACGGCTATGCGACCGATTTCGTCGAGCATGTGATGGCGCCGCTGCTGCCGGAACTTCAACGCCGCGGCATCAAGGTGATCGCCAATGCCGGCGGCGTGAACCCGCTGGCCTGCAAGGCCGCACTCGAAGCGGTGTGCGCCAAGGCAGGTGTCGCGATGACCATCGGCGTGGTGCTGGGCGACGACCTCTTGCCGCGCAAAAAGGAGTTCGCTGACGCCGTCGAGCAGGACGACTTCAGCGCGACGGCGGGCGATGGCAAGGCCATGCCCGGCACGTTCGTATCGATGAATGCCTATCTGGGCGCGATCCCGATTGCCAAGGCACTGGCGACAGGGGCAGACATCGTCATCACCGGCCGCTGTGTAGATAGCGCCGTCACGCTTGCCCCGCTGATGCACGAGTTCGGCTGGGGCGAAACCGATTACGACTTGCTGGCGGCGGGCAGCATCGCCGGCCACATCATCGAATGCGGTGCGCAGTGCACGGGCGGCAATTTCACCGATTGGCAGCTGGTGAAAGATGGCTATGCCGATATGGGTTTCCCGATCGTCGAGTGCAGCGCCGACGGCAGCTTCGTCGTCACCAAGCCCGAAGGCACTGGTGGGCTGGTGAGCGTGCACACCGTGCTGGAACAGATGCTCTACGAAATCGGTGACCCGCGTGCCTATCTGCTGCCTGACGTGAGCTGCGATTTCACTCAAGTGCAGTTGCAACAAGTTGGTCCCAACCAGGTGCGTGTCACGGGCGGCAAGGGCCAGGCACCGACGCCGTTCTACAAGGTGAGCGCCACCTATCCGGCTGGCATGCGCTGCTGCGCGACCTTCATGATCGGTGGCATCGACGCCGCCCAAAAGGGCAGGGCGAGTGCCACGGGCATTGTCGAAAAAGTGCGCCGGCAGTTGCTGGAGCAGAAGCTCGGTGATTTCACCGGCATCGACATCCATTGCCTGGGCGCGGAAGAAAGCTATGGCCCGCATGCCAGAGCGGGGGCGGCCGCGACGCGCGAGGTGTTGGTGAAGATCGTCGCCCAGCATCCCAACCCCAAGGCGCTAAAAATCTTCGCGCGCGAGATTGCCCAGGCCGCCACCGGCATGGCACCGGGGTTCACCGGCTACTTTGCAGCCGGTCGGCCCGAGCCGCACATGATCCCCAAGCTGTTTTCGACGCTGGTGCGCAAGGCGCAGGTGCCGATCGAGGTTTTGGTCGGAGAGCAACGATTCGCGGTCGTGGTGCCGGTGGAAGGTGGGTTCATTGCAGCGCCCTCTGTTGACTGTCATCCCCGCGAAGGCGGG
>JAUSQI010000038.1 GCA_030652575.1 Stagnimonas sp.
CATGCCGACGATGCCGCCGCTGCACACCTTCACGCCCGCCGCACGCACGTTCTTCAAAGTGTCGAGGCGGTCTTCGTAGGTGCGGGTGGTGATGATCTTCTCGTAATACTCGGGCGAGGTATCGAGGTTGTGGTTGTAGTAGTCAAGGCCCGCATCGGCCAGGCGATCAGCCTGCGCGGGCTTCAACATGCCAAGAGTGAGGCAGGTTTCCAGACCCATTGCCTTCACGCCGCGCACCATGGCCTCGACGCGATCCAGATCGCGATCCTTCGGCGACCGCCAGGCGGCACCCATGCAGAAGCGCGTCGCGCCGTTGTCTTTGGCTTCCTGCGCGGCGACGAGCACCGCGTCGATGTTCATCAGCGGCTCTTTCTTCAGGCCCGTCTCGAAGCGCACCGACTGCGGGCAATACGCGCAATCTTCTGGGCAGGCGCCAGTCTTGATCGACAGCAAGGTGGAAAGCTGCACGCTGTTGGGCCGGTGATAGCGGCGGTGCAGCGAGTGGGCACGGAACAGCAGATCGTTGAACGGCAGCGCAAACAGCGCCTCCACTTCCGCCTTGGTCCAGTCGGTGCGAAGGTCTTGCGGCGTGTTGAAGCCAGAATCTGCGGCCATGCGATGTCTCCACTAAAGTTGGGTCAGTGTTCGCAGCCGGAAGGAGGCTGTCAACTTGATTCGCCACCTCAAGGTTTACGGACGACGTTTTGGCGATGCCTTGCTGCCACCGACCTGCACGCTTTGCGGCGGCGCCACGATGGGCGCCCTGCTGTGCGCGCCGTGCACTGCTGACCTGCCCTGGAACACCCCCGCCTGCCCCGGTTGTGCCCTGCCCGCCGCGCAGCCTGTGCTTTGCCCCGCCTGCCTGCACAAGCCACGCGCTTTCGATGCGGCTCATGCCGCCTTTGTGCTGGCGACACCCGTGCAGGAGGGCATCCATGCGCTCAAATACCAGGCGCGATTTCAGCAGGCCGCCTTGCTCGGTACGGCGTTCGCCTCGCGGGTACGCGCTCGCACCGAACCACTGCCAACCTTACTCATCCCCGTGCCACTGCACTGGCGGCGGCAGTGGTCGCGCGGCTACAACCAGTCGATTGAGCTGGCGCGGGTGATCGGCATGGAACTGGGTATCGCCGTTGATGCCACGGCGGCCAAGCGCCTGCGCGCCACACCGGATCAGATCGGCCAATCTGCGGCGCAACGGCGCAAGAATCTGAAAGATGCGTTTGCGGTATGCCCTCGCGTTGCTGGCCAGCATGTCGCGCTGCTGGACGATGTGATGACGACGGGGGCGACGCTGGAAGAACTGGCGCGCGCGTGCAAAGCAGTGGGCGCGACGACCATCGAGGCTTGGGCCATCGCGCGGCAACCGCTCCATTAGACGCTGCTTGTCTTGCACACGCCGCACTGCCACCATAGCGAAACAAATTGACATACTGTCAAGCCGGTGAGGAGACGCCGCCATGCAGGTCATCACATCCCGGTGCGCGATGCCCTCGCGCACTGCCTGAGCCAGCCCGATGGAACCCAAACACGTTCAAGGGCTGGCCGTGCTCGCGCTGTTCGCAGGCTTTGGCCTGATCGAGCTGTATCGCCGTCGCTTTTTCAGCCCGATGGCGGGCCGCGAGGACAACCGGCTGGATATTGCCGCAGCAATCCTGCTGCCACTGTTCATCGTGCCGCTGATTCTGCTCGCCACCGACAGGCTCGGGCAGCACTTCTACCCTGAGCAACGCGATGCACTCGTGCACTGGCCGGTGTGGGCAATGGTGCTGACACTGCTCGTCGCCGATGACCTGACGCAATACCTCTGGCACCGGCTCTCGCACACGTCGTGGATGTGGCCCTTCCATCGCGCCCATCACGCGGCGGCCTACATGGGCGTGCGCGTGGTCTATCGCAACAATTTTTTCTATTACTTGTTCATGCCCGGCATCTGGGCCTCGGGCGTACTGGTGTATCTCGGTTTCGGCTGGGTCTACGTCGGCTACAGCATCGTCAAGATGGCCGTCATCATCGGCGCGCATTCCGAGGCGCGCTGGGACGAGAAGCTGTATCGCATCCCGGCGCTCCGGCCGCTGATGTGGGTGCTGGAGCGCACCATCTCCACGCCCGCCACGCACTTCGCCCACCACGCGCTCACCAACAAGGACGGCATCGGCCACTACACCGGCAACTTCGGCAATCTGCTGTTCTTCTGGGACGTGCTGTTTGGCACCGCCAAGATCACCCGCCGATACCCTGCCGACTTTGGCCTGGCGGATGACCGTCGCCACGGTGCCGAGCGCTGGCATGTGCAGGTGTTTTACCCGCTGTTTCGCTCACGGCGCGCCGAGACCGTGCTGAGCGGCAGCCCCGTGCCACCGCCCGAGGAATGAACATGCAGACCCGTACACCCGTACTACTCCCGCTGTTGCTGAGCACCTTGCTGTGGGGCGCCGCGCTACATGCCGCAGACACGCCAGCGCCCGCAAAGCCCAACTTCGTGCTGCTGCTGATCGACGATGGCGGCTTCAGCGATCTCGGCATCTATGGCGGTGAGGCGCGCACGCCCAACATCGATGCGCTGGCCCAGCGCGGCGCGATGTTCACCAACTACCACACCTCGCCGCTGTGCTCGCCCTCGCGCGCCATGCTGCTCACTGGCATGGACAACCATCGCACCGGTGTAGGCACCATCCCCGAAACCCTGCCCGCCGACCAGCAGGGCAAGCGCGGCTATTCCATGCACTTCGAGCCCGGCGTGCAGACCGTCGCGACGCGTCTGAAGGAACAGGGCTATCGCAGCTACATGACCGGCAAGTGGCACCTGGGGCATGGCCCGGGCGACCTGCCGGATGCCCACGGTTTCAACCACTCCTTCGTGCTCGATGCCTCGGGGGCGGACAACTACGAGCAGAAGCCCTACATGCCGTACTACACCAGCGCCGACTGGTTCGAAGATGGCAAGCCCGCAACGTTGCCGAAGGATTTCTATTCCTCCGCCTTTCTCGTCGACAAGATGGTGGACTACCTCGAACGCGACAAGGCCAGCACCGAGCCGTTCTTCGCCTACATCGGCTTTCAGGCCGTGCATATCCCGGTGCAGGCGCCCAAGGAGTTCACCGCCCACTACGCCGGCGTCTACGACCAAGGCTGGCAGGCCACTCGTGAAGCGCGCTGGAAACAGGCACAGGCGCGTGGACTGATACCCGCCGATGCCCCACTCGCACCCACGCACGAAAAGCTGCGTACCTGGGAATCACTGAGTGCAGACGAGAAAGCGATCTACGCCAAGAGCATGGCCGTGCATGCCGGCATGCTGGAGGCGATGGATCAACACATCGGCCGACTCATCGCCTACCTCCAGCAACGCGGCCTCTACGACAACACCATTTTTCTGCTGACCTCCGACAACGGGCCAGAGCCGAGCGACCCACTCGCGCAGACCGGCTTCAGCACCTGGATGAAGCACAACGGCTACAGCCGTGAGTTGGACAACCTCGGCGAAAAGGGCAGCCTGGTTTTCATCGGCCCCGAGTGGGCCAATGCCACGGGCTCGCCCGGCAACCTGTTCAAGTTTCACACCTCGGAAGGCGGCATCCGCGTGCCGCTGATTGCCGCTGGCCCCGGCATCGCAGCCGGCCAGCGCATCGTCAGCAACAGCTTTGTCACCGACGTGACGCCGACGCTGTTCGACTACGCGGGCATGGCAGCAGAGCGCTGGAACGGCAACGTGCCGCTCTACGGAAAAAGCCTCAAGGGCGTGCTGGACGGCAGCGCCACGCGCACCCACGCCGCCGATGACGCCATCGGCATCGAGGTGGGTGGCAACGCCGCGCTGTTCAAGGGCGATTACAAGATCACCAAGAACACCCTGCCCTGGGGCGATGCGCAATGGCGGCTCTACAACCTTGTCACTGATCCTGGGGAGACCAAGGACTTGCGTGAGCAATCACCAGAGCTGTTCACCACCATGCTCGCCGACTACGACCAATACGCGAAAGACGTGGGCGTGCTGAAGCTGCCGGATGACTTCGACCCGTTTACGCAGGTGAAGATCAACGCCACCAAGAAACAGCTGCACCTCTACCGCTTTGAGATTGGCGGTGGCGTGCTGATCGTGGTGATCGCCATTACTGCTCTGTGGCGTCGTCGCCGCGCGAAGAAGTAACTCAAACCTCATCTGTCATTCCCGCGAAGGCGGGAATCCA
>JAUSQI010000040.1 GCA_030652575.1 Stagnimonas sp.
CGCAATCGTCTTGACCACCGTGGACTTGCCCTGGCCGTTGGCACCCAGAATGCCGATGCGCTGGCCCGCGAGCACCGAGCGGCTGATGTTGCGCACGATGACGGTGGGCTCACTGCCTTCGTCGGGTGGTGGGTAGCCAAAGCTGGCGTCGCTCATGGCCAGCATCGGGTTGGGCAGGTTTTGCGGCTCGGTGAATTCGAAGGTGAAGTCGGCGTCGGCCAGCACCGGACCGATCTTCTCCATGCGCTCCAGCGCCTTCACACGGCTCTGCGCCTGCTTGGCCTTGCTGGCGTGGGTCTTGAAGCGATCGACGAAAGACTGCAAGTGCGCGATGCGCAGCTGCTGCTTGCCGTGCGCCTGCGATTGCAGCGTCATGCGCTCGGCGCGTTGCAGCTCGAAGGCCGAGTAGTTGCCAGCGTAGAGCGTGCCGGCGCTGCGCTCCAAGTGCAGCGTGTGGGTGCACACGGCATCGAGAAAATCGCGGTCGTGCGAGATCAGCAGCAGCGTGCCCTTGAAGTTGATGAGCTCTTCCTGCAGCCACATCGAGGCATCGAGATCGAGGTGGTTGGTGGGTTCGTCGAGCAGCAGCAGATCGCTGCGCTTGAGCAGGGCGCGCGCGAGGTTCAGGCGCATGCGCCAGCCACCGGAGAACGAGGCGACCGGGTTTTCCTGCTGGCTGGGCGCAAAGCCCAGACCGTGCAGCAACTGTGCGGCACGCGACTTGGCGGCGTAGCCGTCGATCATCGCCATGCGGTCGTGCAGCTTGGTCAGCAGATCAATGTCGGCGTCGGTGGGGTGCATCTCCAGCCGCTCTTCGACGGCCTTCAGCCTGGCTTCGAGGCTGCGCAGCTCTTCGTCACCGTCCAGCGCGTATTCGATGGCGGGCTGGGGCAGGGGCGGCGTGTCCTGGCTGACGTTGGCGACGATCAGGCTCTTGGGCAGGTCGATGCTGCCGCCATCCGGCACCAGCTCGCGCCGGATGGCTGCGAACAGGGTGGACTTGCCGACGCCGTTCTTGCCGATCACCCCCACGCGCTGGTTGGCGTGGATGACGACGGAGACGTTTTCGAGCAGCGTCTTGACGTTGCGACGCAGCGTGAGGTTTTGCAGGGCAAGCATTGAGACAGCACCACCAGCGATTGGGCCGCGATTCTACGCGCCCTGCCTATTGCTTGATCGCTTTTTTCGCCGTCAAACGCTGGGCGATCTCCTTGTAGATCGCCGGATGGTTGAGCAGCTGCATGTGGTGGGCGTTGTAGAGCGTGGCGGTGTCGGCATCCGCCAGCTCGCGGGCGGTGCTGCTGGGCAGCTTCACCAGGCCATCGCCAATCGCCTTGCCGAGCCAGTGGTGCTCGTCGATGCCGATGCTGCTGCCGATGAAGTGGTATTTCACCGTCGGCAGGCGCGGGATCTCGCTGCGGGCATCGGCGGTGCGCTCCTCGGCCGTGCGTTTCTTCCAGTGCTCGTCGGCGACGAAGCCGTGGCGCAGATCGCGGATGCCCTCGCTGCGCACCGCCAGCACCTTGGCCAGCGGGCGCGAGAGCGGGAAGGCTTCGAGCACGGGCGTGGCGGCGTGCACGAACTGCTCCAGCGGTGCCCCGGTGTGCGGCGTGCCGAGGCAGAGCAGGTGCGAGAGCTTGGCGGGCCAGGTCATGTTGGATTTCGCCGCCTTGTAGGCGGCAGAGCGGGCCACCAGGCCACCCATGCTGTGGCCGATCAGAACCACTTCCTTCACCGGCACCGGCCAGAGCGAGACCAGCTTGTCCATCTGCCGCGCCAGGGTGCGGCCGTTGAGCGAGATGTGCAGGCCGCTGTTGTAGCGCACGTAGAGCGGCGTGTAGCCCAAGCCAGCGAGCTGGTCGCCATAGGGCGTGTTCTGCTCGGCGTACAGCCGCCAGCTGTGCTCGTTGCAGCACAGGCCGTGGACGAAGATCACCAACTTGCCGGTTGCATCGGGGTAGGCGGCTTCAAGCACGGGTGCTGAGAGCAGGGTGCGATGGCCTTCGCGATAGAAGCCGAGCTTCACCCGCAGCGGGTTGCGCTCCTGCGCCATCGCATCGCCGATCAGGCCACTGATGGCGCTGACCACGTTGTCGCGGGCGATGGCCGGTGGCGTGATCGCCTTCGCTGCCTGGGTCGCCGGCTGAAAGTTGCGCTCGGCGAGTTTCAAAGCGACATCGGCTTGCTTGAACAGCGCGCCGCCAATGCCCTTGATGACGCCGTAGACGCCATCGGTGATGCCGTCGTGGATGAGCCGCGTGCCCTCGCTGCCGTCCTTCACGCCGGGCACGGCGGGCATGGCATTGAAGGGCATGTCCGAAATGGCGCGGTGGAACTCGTGGATGCGCGCCGTCAGATGCTCGAACGCCTTGCCGGCGAGCTTCACCGAGCCGCGAATCTCGCCAATGCGATTGTTAGCCATGCGCTCCTCCGAGTGCTTGTTGTTCTGGTCTGCGATGACTGTAACCCGACGGACCCGCGCTGGCGTGGCCCTTGCAAGGCTTTACACGCAGGCCCACTTTTCATGGAGAGATTCATGCAAACGCCAGACTTCGCCCAGCTCGGCCACCCGACGCTGCCGCCGCGGGATATCAACTTCCTGCTGTTGAACTTTCCCGGCGAGGTGGACGTGCCACGCGCCATGAGCGAGATGGGCCAGTTCTTCAACACGCTCGACTCGATGCTGGATGCCGATTACATCTACAAGGCCCTGCGCGACAGCGACACGCTCGATCTGCCGGTGTCGCCGCAACTCTGGTTCGAGGTGATGCTGCGCCACGCCATGCCGGCGCGCCGCAATCGGCAGGAGCAGCAGGCGCTGCATTACGTTGCGCATTTACTCGCGCTCTTTGGCCGCACCGACCGCCTGCGCCATGTGCAAGGCGGCGAAGACACCGCCTATGACTATCTGGTCGATCTCGTCGCCGAAGAGCAGGCCGCACAGGCGCAACGCCAGTTCATCGTGCAGGCCCACATCGCCAATTAC
This sequence comes from Stagnimonas sp., assembly GCA_030652575.1. Taxonomy (GTDB): domain Bacteria; phylum Pseudomonadota; class Gammaproteobacteria; order Nevskiales; family Nevskiaceae; genus Stagnimonas. Next base: position 2,987 of record JAUSQI010000040.1, read on the forward strand.
GCGCTGTTTCTGGGCGGCATGTGCGCCGAGTGGATCGAACACCGCCACCGCTATGCCAACCGCCCGGTGACGATCGGCTATTACCGCGACATGGGCGCCTCGCGCTTCCACGCCGCCTCGAAGCACCCGCTGGCGCAGGAGTTTGGCCTGAGCAATACCTATCGCGAGCTGGCGCAACGCTTCGACTATTACCGCGAAGGGTTGGAGAAGATGGCGGCGACGCACCTCTATCAATAGGTATCTTCACCAATAGATGTCTCTGCCGTGGTGGCGATACAGTGCCGCCATGAGCGTGGTCGTGCCTCGAACCCCTACCCGAACTGACTTCGCAATGGAGTCGGCGCGTGCCCGATGGCGAGCGAACTGCACATAGATGAGTAACGAACATTGTTCGTGAAAAACACCGCCAGACCTGATTAAATGGCGGTAATAAACCAGTGGCAACCGAGAGAGCGGAAATGCCTGTTATCGAATCCAAGATTGATGTGAATGGTGAGTCGTTCAAAGCCAACCGCGAGGGCATGCTCAAGTTCGTGGCCGACTGGCGCGCGATCGAGCAGAAGGGCCGCGACGAGGAGGAAAGCAAACGCGAGAAATACCGCAAGCGCAAGCAGCTGCTGCCGCGCGAGCGCGTGCACCTGATGCTCGACCGCGGCTCGCCCTGGCTGGAGTTCTCCACCCTCTGCGGCTACAAGCAGCACGACGACAAGGATGGCTCACTGGCCGGCGGCAACATGATTGCCGGCATCGGCTATGTCAGCGGCATGCGCTGCTTCATCATCGCCAGCAACAGCGCCATCAAGGGCGGCACCATGACGCCCTGGGGCGTGCAGAAGACGCTGCGTCTGCAAGAGATTGCCTTGCAGCAGAAGCTGCCGGTGGTCTCGATGATCGAGTCCGGCGGTGCGAACCTTTTGTATCAGGCAGAGCTGTTCATCCCCGGCGGCAAGACCTTTGCCAACCAGTGTCGGCTTTCGGCCGCAGGCATTCCCCAAGTCACAGTTGTGCATGGCTCGTCCACGGCCGGCGGTGCCTACATGCCGGGCCTCTCCGACTACGTGGTGATGGTCCGCAAGAACGCCAAGGTGTTCCTGGCCGGCCCGCCGCTGCTCAAGGCGGCGACGGGCGAGATCGCACTCGACGAAGACCTGGGCGGTGCCGACATGCATTGCTCGGTGGCCGGCACCAGCGAGTTCCTGGCGCAGAACGATGGCGACGCCATCCGCATCGCCCGCGAGATCGTCAAGAACATCAACTGGAACCAGCAGAAGCCGCGGCTCGAACGGCTGCCTGTGCGAGCGCCGAACTACGACGTGGAAGAAATCTGCGGCGTGATGCCGCCGGACTACAAGCGCCCGGTCGATTGCCGCGAGATCATTGCGCGCCTCGTCGATGGCAGCGAGTTTCTCGACTACAAGAGCGAATACGACCAGCAGACGATCTGCGGCCGCGCCGTGATTCAGGGCCACCAGATCGGCATCATCAGCAACAACGGCCCGATCACGGTGAAGGGCGCGACCAAGGCGGGGCAGTTCATCCAGCAGTGCTGCCAGTCCAACACGCCCATCGTGTACCTGATGAACACCACCGGCTACATGGTGGGCACCGAGAGCGAGCAGGCGGGCATCGTCAAGCATGGCTCCAAGATGATCCAGGCCGTCGCCAACGCCACCGTGCCGCAGATCACCATCGTCATGGGTGGCTCGTTCGGCGCCGGCAACTACGGCATGTGCGGTCGCGGCTTCGGCCCGCATTTCATCTTTGCCTGGCCCAACTCACGCACCAGCGTGATGGGCGGCGAGCAGGCCGCGAAGGTGATGACCGTCATCACCCAGCAGAAGTGGGCTGCCGAAGGCAAGCAGGTGACTGAAGCTGACGAGAAGATGCTCGGCATCGTCGAGAGCAACATCGTCAAGCAGTTCGACCGCGAGTCGCACGCCTTTGCCGCCACCGCACGGCTCTTCGACGACGGCCTGATCGACCCGCGCGATACCCGCAAGGTGCTGGGCCTGTGCCTCAGCGTCTGCCGCGAAGCGCGCGTGCGCGAGACCTTCCCCAACAGTTTTGGCGTGGCGCGCCTGTAAGCGCCCGCAAGGATCAACCATGCAATACACCCCAGAGCATCAGAGCCTGTTCGACACCACCAAGCGCTACGTCGAAGAGCAGATCAACCCCCACACCGCCGCTTGGGAAAAAGACGGCCTATGGCCCGCGCACCAAGTGCTGAAAGGCATGGGCGACTTGGGTTTGCTCGGCATTGCCAAGCCGGAAGAAGTCGGCGGTCTGGGCCTCGACTACAGCTATCAGATCGCCTTCGCCGAGGCGCTCGGCCACTGCAATGTCGGCGGCATCCCGATGGCCATCGGCGTGCAGACCGACATGTGCACGCCGGCACTGGCGCGCTATGGCAACGACCATCTGAAAGAGAACTTCCTCAAGCCCTCCATCGCCGGTGATCTGGTCGGTGCGATTGGTGTCAGCGAGCCGGGTGCGGGCAGCGACGTGGCCGGCATCAAGACCACGGCCGTGAAAGATGGCGGCGACTACGTCATCAATGGCAACAAGATGTGGATCACCAACGGCACGCAGGCCGATTGGGTCTGCCTGCTCTGCAACACCGGCGACCAGTCCATTGCTGGCGCCGCAAGCGGCACCAGGGAAGGCGGTGGCAAGCACGGCAACAAGAGCCTGATCGTCGTGCCGCTCGATGCCAAGGGCGTCGATCGCAAGACCAAGCTCGACAAGCTCGGGCAGCGCTCGAGCGATACCGCGATCATGTTCTTCGACAACGTCCGCGTGCCGGCACAGAACCTGGTGGGTGCCGAGGGTCGTGGATTCATTTACCAGATGGAGCAGTTCCAGGAAGAACGCCTGTTTCTCTCGGCCAGCATCATCGTCGCGATGGAAAAGTGTGTCAGTGAAACCGCCATCTACACGCGCCAGCGCAAGGCCTTCGGCGGCTCGATCCTCGACAACCAGGTGGTGCAGTTCAAGCTCGCCCAGATGCAGACCGAACTCGAAGGCCTGCGAGCGCTCACTTATCGCGCCGTCGAGCTGATGCTCAAGGGCGAAGACGTGACGCTGCTGGCCTCGATGGCCAAGCTCAAGGCTGGCCAGCTCGGCCGCGAAGTGCCGGATGCCTGCCTGCAGTACTGGGGCGGGCAGGGCTTCATGTGGGAGAACTACGTCAGCCAGATGTATCGCGATCTCCGCCTGCACGCCATCGGCGGCGGCGCCGACGAGATCATGCTCGGCATCATCAGCAAGCGGCTTGGCTACGGCAAAAAGAAGGTTTGAGTCCATGCCCTTGCCCGAGACCAAAACACTGCTGACCCGTATTGAGGGCGGCGTGCTGCACGTCACCTTCAACCGTCCCGAGTCGCGCAACTCGATGTCGACGGAGATGCTGTCTGACATCGAAGCGGTGTTTGACGCGGTCGCTGCCGATCGCAGCGTGCGCGCCGTGGTGCTGCGCGGCGCGGGCGGCCACTTCTGCTCCGGTGCTGATCTCAAGTCGATGCTGGCCGGCGGCATGAAACCACCGGCTCCAGGCGAGCCGGACGCGGTCGCCAACATGAATCGCGGCTTCGGCACCATGCTGCGCCGCGTTCAGAACGCGCCGCAGGTGGTGATTGCGGTGTGCGAGGGCGCGGTGCTCGGCGGTGGCTTTGGCTTGGCCTGCGTCAGCGACATCGGCTTTGCGCATGTCAATGCCAAGTTCGGTTTGCCCGAAACCACCCGCGGCCTGCCGCCAGCGCAGATCGCGCCCTTCGTGGTCGAGCGCATCGGCCTGACCCAAGCTCGCAGGCTTGCGCTCACCGGTGCGCAGTTTCGCGGTGCCGAGGCGTTGCGGCTTGGCTTGGTGCACGAGGGCTTCGCCAGCGAAGAAGAATTGCAGACCAAGCTCGGCGAAACGATCCAGAAGGTATTGAACTGCGCGCCCGAAGCCAATGCCGTGACCAAGGCCATCCTGCTGCAAGCCGGCAAGGTCGACATGGACGTGGTGCTCGACGCCGCCGCCGCCAAGTTCGCGGCCTGCGCGCGCGGCCCGGAAGCGCCGGAAGGCATCACTGCCTTTATTCAGAAACGCAGCCCAAAATGGGCGAACCCCAACTGAACACCACCGGAGTTCGCCATGACTAAAACCACATTCCTGCTGCCTGTTGTCGCCATTTTTTCCGCGCTGCTTTCTGCCTGCGCAACCGGCCCGCACACGGTGACGCTGGCCCGCGAAACCGTGCTGTATCGCTGCGCCGGCGAGGTCGACATGGGCGTGACCTATTCCGGCCGCGCGACCGGCATGGAAGGCACGGCGGACTTGATCTGGGATGGCAAGACCTTCCCGCTCAAGCAGGACGTCAGCGGCAGCGGCGCGCAGTACACCGATGGCACCTTGACGCTCGTCACCAAGGGCGATGAGGCGTTTGTCGAAAAAGCGGGTGAAGTGGTGCTGAAAGACTGCAACGCCAAGCTGGCGACACCCTAAAAAATAGAACGAGGAGCAGCACCGTATGGCCCAGCGTTTCAACAAAGTATTGGTGGCAAACCGCGGCGAGATCGCGCTGCGCGTGATTCGCGGGGCGAAGAAGCTCGGCTACAAGACGGTTGCCGTCTATGCCGATGCCGACGCCAACAGCCTGCCGGTGCGCGAGGCCGATGAAGCGGTGCATATCGGTGCCTCACCCGCCAAGGAAAGCTATCTCGTCATCGAGAAGATCATCGAAGCCGCCAAGCGCAGCGGTGCGCAGGCCATTCACCCCGGCTACGGCTTTCTCTCCGAACGTGCCGAGTTTGCCAAGGCCGTTGCCGATGCGGGCCTGATCTTCATCGGGCCGGATGCGCACTCCATCGACAAGATGGGCAACAAGTCGGCGTCGAAGATTCGGATGATTGCCGCCGGTGTGCCCTGTGTGCCGGGTTATCAGGGCGATGACCAGACCGATGAGACGCTGGTGGCCGAGGCGATCAAGGCGGGTCTGCCGGTGATGGTGAAAGCCGCAGCCGGTGGTGGTGGTCGCGGCATGCGTCTGGTGTTCGAGCAGAAAGACTTGCTCGCGGCCGTGCAGTCCGCACGCAGCGAGGCGAGCAATGCTTTTGGCAGTGGTCAGCTATTGATCGAAAAGGCCGTGATGAATGCACGGCATGTCGAGATTCAGGTATTCGGTGATCGTCACGGCAATGTCGTGCACTTCGGCGAGCGCGATTGCTCGGTGCAGCGCCGTAATCAAAAGGTGGTGGAAGAAGCGCCGTCGCCAGCGGTGGACGATGCGCTGCGGCTGAAGATGGGCGCTGCTGCTGTTGCCGCCGCCAAGGCCGTGCAATACGTCGGTGCCGGCACGGTCGAGTTCATGCTGGCCAAGGACGGCGCGTTCTACTTCTTGGAGATGAACACACGTTTGCAGGTCGAGCATCCGGTGACGGAGCTGGTCTACGGCGTCGATCTCGTCGAGTGGCAATTGCGCGTGGCGCAGGGTGAAAAACTGCCGCTGGCGCAGGAAGAGATTCTCGACAACCGCTTCGGTCACGCCATCGAAGTGCGCCTGTGCGCTGAAGACCCACTGGACAACTACCTGCCGCAAACCGGCCCGGTGCTGCGCTGGCAAGCGCCTACGGGCGAGGGCGTGCGCGTCGATACCTATCTGGAGACGGACAGTGCGGTCAGCCCGTTCTACGACTCGATGCAGGCCAAGGTCATCGCCTGGGGCGAAGACCGCGAGACGGCACGGCAGCGCCTGCTGAAGGCGCTCGACGAAACCCGCTTTCTGGGCCTCGTCACCAACAAGGATTATCTGCACGCCATCCTCTCGCATGAGGCGTTTGCGGGTGGTGATTTCAGCACCGGTTTCATCGGCGAATACTTTCCGCAGGAGACCATCAATGCGGCCAAGCCCTCGGCGCGGCAGATCGTGCTGGCCGCCGTGGCGCTCTATCTTGACGACGCGCACAAGCTGCGCGAGCAGCACCAGATCGACGCCGAGATGATCGGCTGGCACAGCTCGCACGAAACCGGCATCGACTTCAAGCTCAAGTGCCGCAGTGCCGAGACCGATCTCGAATTGCTGGCGCACGACGGGCATCTGTTCACGGCCAGCATCGGGGAGAGCAAGGTCGTCATCGACGTGACGCGCCACGACGCGCAGGGCTTCGCCTATATCGCCGACGGCGTGCAGGGCAAAGCGCAGATTGCCCGCAACAGCGATGCGCTGTGGCTCGAAGCGGAGGGCAATACCTGGTGCTTCATCGACCGCACGCTGGCACCCGTCGAAGGCCCCGCAGCGGGTAGCGATGGCCGCCTGCTGGCGCACAGCGACGGCAAGGTGGTAACCGTGCATGTAAAGCCTGGCGACATCGTTGAAAAGGGCCAAACGCTCGCCGTGCTGGAGGCAATGAAGATGGAGTTCCAGCTGTCGCTGCCGGTTGGCGGCGTGGTGGAGTCGGTTGGCGTTGCGGCTGGCGCGCAGGTGCGCAACAAGACGCTGCTGGTGCAGGTGAAGCCTGTTTAGACCGGTCATTCCCGCGCAGGCGGG
>JAUSQI010000043.1 GCA_030652575.1 Stagnimonas sp.
ATGGCGCGGTCATCATCGTCGAGAACTGTCTGCGCAGGCTCTCGGAGCAAAGCCACGAGCGTGGCGTGCTGACGCTGCATGAGCGCATGGAAACCGTCTACCAATCGACGGCGGAAGTGATCCGCCCCAGCCTGTTCGGCGTGTTCATCATCACGGCGGTGTATCTGCCGATCTTTGCGCTTGAAGGGGTGGAGGGGAAGATGTTCCACCCGATGGCCCAGACCGTAGTGATGGCGCTGGTGGCTGCGCTGTTCCTTTCCGTCACCTTCGTGCCGGCCGGTGTGGCCCTGCTGTTCCGTGGCCCGGTGAAAGAGAAACACAACATCATTCTCTCCGCCGCACGCAGCGGCTACGAGCCGCTGCTGCGCTTTGCCCTCAAGGCGCGGGTGGTGTTTCTGGCGGCCGCCGTGGTGCTGGTGCTGGGCTGCGGCTGGCTAGCGACCCGGCTCGGCAGCGAGTTCGTACCGAGCTTGAACGAGGGCGATATCGCCGTGCAGGCGCTGCGCATTCCGGCGACGGGGTTGACGCAATCGGTCGAGTTCCAGAAACAGATCGAAACCCGCCTGCTGCAATTCCCCGAAGTGCTCACCGCCTTCGCCCGCACGGGCACGGCGGAAGTCGCCACCGACCCGATGCCGCAGAACATCTCGGATGGCTACGTGATGCTCAAGCCGCAAAGCGAATGGCCTGACCCCAGCAAGCTCAAATCCGACCTCGCGGTGGAGATGCAGGAGGCGCTGGAGCAGCTCCCCGGCAACGCCTACGAGATGAGCCAGCCGATCCAGTTGCGCTTCAACGAGCTGATCTCCGGCGTGCGCTCCGATTTTGCGGTGAAGCTCTATGGCGACGATCTCGATCTCATGCTTACCACCGGCAACCAGTTGGCGACTGCGGTGCGCGGCGTGACCGGGGCTGCCGACGTGAAGGTCGAGCAGGTCACCGGCCTGCCGGTGCTGTCGGTGACGCCCAAGCGCGAGGCGCTCGCCCGCTACGGCGTGACGCTGGCGACGGTGCAGTCCGTGGTCTCCACCGCGCTCGGTGGCCGTGAGGTGGGCCAGGTGTTTGAGGGCGACGCCCGCTACGCCATCGTGGTGCGCCTGCCGGAGGCGCGGCGTGATGATCTGCTCGCACTCGAACGGCTGCCGGTGCCGCTGCCCGATGGCGGCCAGGTGCCGCTCGCCGAAGTCGCCAGCCTCAACATCGCACCTGGCCCCAACCAGGTGAGTCGTGAGGATGGCAAGCGCCGCATCGTCGTCACCGCCAACGTGCGTGGCCGCGATCTCGGCAGCTTCGTGGCCGATGCGCAGGCTGCGATCAAGAATGTCGCCGTGCCACCGGGCTACTGGCTGGACTACGGCGGCACCTTCGAGCAGTTGCAATCGGCCAGCAAGCGCCTCTCCATCGTGGTGCCGGTAACGCTCGCGCTGATCCTGGGCCTGCTGGTGCTGGCTTTCGGCTCCATCAAGGACGCGCTGGTGATCTTCAGCGGCGTACCGCTCGCCCTCACGGGCGGCGTGCTGGCACTGTGGTTGCGGGACATTCCGCTGTCGATCAGTGCCGGTGTCGGCTTCATCGCCTTGAGCGGTGTGGCGGTGCTCAACGGGCTGGTGATGGTGAGCTTCATCCGCAGCCTGATGGAAGAGGGCAAGGGTATTGACGACGCCATCATCGAAGGCGCGCTGACGCGACTGCGCCCGGTGCTGATGACGGCGCTGGTGGCCAGCCTCGGCTTCGTGCCGATGGCGCTCAATGTTGGCACCGGTGCAGAGGTACAAAGGCCGCTGGCGACGGTGGTGATCGGCGGCATCATTTCTTCCACGCTGCTCACCTTGCTGGTGCTGCCGGGCTTGTTCCGTATGGCGCATGGGCGCGACAAGCGAAAGCATCCGGCTGCCGCCGAGCCACTGCATCCCATCGAGACCCTGCCGTGAACGGGATCCTGAGTTTCGCCCTGCTGATGATGCTGTCTGACCCTGGCATGTCAGCCGGGGGAATGTATCGCTGGGTGGACGCGCATGGGCACATCCACTACGGCGACCAGCCACCACCGGGCGAGGCCGTGCAAAGCCTCGCCCCGGCGCCGGTGCCGCAGCCACCAGACCCCGCCGCAGTGCAGGCGCAGCAAGACAACCTGCGCCGCATCGACGAGGCCGAAACCGAACGTAGCCTCCAGGCCACCACCCAGCGCGAGGCGCAGCAGCAGGCCGAGTCGCGGCAAGCCGAGTGCGCGTCGCTGCGCGAGCGGCGGCTGCAACTGGAGCGGCCCAGACCATTGGAGCGTCAGGCCGATGGCAGCTTTCTGCGCTTGGACGAAGCCGAGCGCGCAACCCACATCCAGGACGCCGAGCGGCGCATTGCCGATGTCTGCGCTGATCGCCGCTAGGGAACAACGCCTGTTCCGTCCGCGCGCGGCGCGGGCTTCAAGGTGCGGGCCGCAGCCGATCATTGCGCATTCAAGCCAGCGGCGCATGACTGGTGCCGAGCGCGCACGGGTACGAGGTGAATCTCTCATCGTCGGCACGGCTGCACGCCGTGAGGAGATTTTCGATGACCGACGAACAAAACCAAACCTGCATCACCGCCTGCAACGAGTGCGCCGATGCCTGCGACACCTGCGCCACCGCCTGCATCGACGAGGGGCATGGCGCCGTAATGGCGGCCTGCATCCGCAACGACATCGACTGCGCGGCGATGTGCCGACTGGCGGCCGGTTTCATGGCGCGCGGCAGTGTCCACGCCAAGGAGGTCTGCGCCCTGTGCGCGCATATCTGCGAAGTCTGCGCCGCCGAATGTGGCAAGCACGAGCACGACCATTGCAAGGCCTGCGCGGAGGCCTGCACACGCTGTGCCGAAGCCTGCCGAAAGATGGCTGCCTGATCGCTGGCCGCGAGCCCGCCCGCACCCCACAACCGGGGTGTGGACGGGCTTTTTTAATGACACTGAATACCGCTGTCAGCCGCTCGCATCCGAGCCCACTCCTCACCGAGGTATCAACATGAAACTCATCAAGGCATTCATCCACCACGTTCGCGCCGCCAGCGTCGTCGAGGCACTGGCGGATGCCGGATACCGAAACCTCACGCTGCACGATGTCAAAGGCATGCTCAAGCCCATCAACAAGAAGCGGCAAATGGATTTCTCGGACGACGCCGACGGCCTGGTGATCTCCGAAGTTCGCCTCTCGCTGGTGGTCGAAGATCACGAGGTGGATGCCGTCACCGCCATCATCAGCACCGTCGCGCGCGTCGGGCCGCACATCTCCGGCTATGTCTATGTCAGCCCGGTGGAACAGGTGATCGCCATCGGCGGCCCCGACGCGGCGTCGCCGTGAGCACCCACTGCAAGGAGCTTTGTCATGGCCGGTAAACCACACGACGACCACGCTGGCGACAGTGGCGATGCCCACCGCGAGGGCGAAACCAAGGCCGAGCATGCGGGCCACGACCACGACAACGCCGGCATCTTCGGCGAAAAAACCGAGCTGATCTTTGCGCTTACTACGGGTGCCTTGACGCTGGCGGGCTGGCTGCTAGATCGACAGGCCGTCGGCCCCGGCTGGTTGCCGACAGCGTTGTTTGTCACGGCGTATTTCTTCGGCGGCTTTTACACCGCGCGGGAGGCCATCGAGAATCTCCGTGCAAAGCGATTCGAGATCGACACGCTGATGCTCGTCGCTGCCGCCGGTGCGGCGGCGCTGGGTGAGTGGGCCGAGGGTGCGCTGCTGCTGTTCCTGTTCAGCCTTGGTCACTCGCTGGAGCACTTTGCGATGGGCCGCGCCCGTCGCGCGATTGAGGCGCTGGCGAAGCTCGCGCCAGAGTTCGCCACGGTGCGCCGCGGCGACAAGACCGAAGAAGTCGCCGTCGCCCAGCTGCAAGTGGGCGACGTGCTCATCGTGCGGCCGAACGAGCGCCTGCCTGCCGACGGCGTGGTCGTCGTTGGCACCAGTGCCGTCAATCAGGCACCGGTCACAGGCGAGAGCGTGCCGGTGGACAAGGAGCCGGTGAAGGATCTGGCGGCAGCACTTGCAGCCTTCGACAAGCTGGCTCCGCAGCACCGCGTCTTTGCAGGCACTATCAATGGCGCTGGGGCTATCGAGGTGAGTGTCGCGCGCCGGGCAGATCAATCGACGATGGCGCGCGTGGTGAAGATGGTGACGGAGGCCGAGGCGCAACGCTCGCCGACTCAGCAGCTCACCGAACGCTTCGAGCGCATCTTCGTGCCGACAATTCTGCTGCTGGTCGGCGTGCTGATGCTCGCCTGGCTGGTGATAGACGAAACCTTTGCAACCAGCTTCTATCGAGCGATGGCGGTGCTGGTCGCTGCCAGCCCCTGCGCGCTGGCGATCTCGGTGCCGAGTGCGGTGCTGAGCGGTGTGGCGCGTGCGGCGCGCGGTGGTGTGTTGGTGAAAGGCGGCGGGCCGCTGGAAAACCTCGGCACGCTCACCGCCATCGCCTTCGACAAGACCGGCACGCTCACCGAGGGCAGGCCTAAGCTCACCGATGTGATCGCCGCCGAAGGCAGCACGCTCGAAGAGCTGCTCAACGTGGCGGTCGCCGTGGAGAAGCAGAGCGACCATCCGCTGGCGTCTGCGGTCGTCAACGGGGCCGTCGAGCGACTGAAAGACAAGGCCGAAGAACTGGCGATCTCGGAAGTCGAGAGCATCACCGGACGCGGCATCAAGGCGCAGGTCGCGGGCGACGTGGTGTTCATCGGCAAGCCGGTGCTGTTCACCGAGATGGCCGATGTGCCGGTGCCAGCCGACGTGAGCAAGGCCAATCAAAGCTTGGTTGAAACAGGTCGCACCACGATGATCGTGCGGCGTGGCAACCGCTATCTGGGCGTGATCGGCGTGATGGACACGCCGCGCCCCGTCGCCGCACAGGTGATGCGCGAGCTACAGGCGCTCGGCATCAAAAAGATGATCATGCTTTCCGGCGACAATCAGCAGGTGGCCGATGCGGTGGCGAAAACCGTCGGCCTCACTGAAGCACGCGGCGACCTGATGCCGGAGGACAAGGTGGCGACCATCAAGGCGCTGATCGCCAGCGAAGGCAAGGTGGCGATGGTGGGTGATGGCGTCAACGACGCGCCTGCGATGGCGAACGCGACCGTGGGTATCGCAATGGGCGCCGCGGGTTCGGATGTCGCACTCGAAACCGCTGACGTGGCATTGATGTCCGACGACCTCGCGCATCTGCCATTTGCCGTGGGTCTCTCCCGCTCGACCAGCCGCATCATCAAGCAGAACTTGTGGGTGAGCTTAGGCGTGGTCGCGGTGCTGATCCCTTCGACCATCTTTGGCCTGAGTATCGGCACCGCCGTGCTATTTCACGAAGGCTCGACCTTGATCGTGGTGGTCAACGCGCTGCGCTTGCTCAACTACAAGGACAAGTCCGCAAGGGCTGCCGCAAAGCCGCAAGCCGCTCCCAACCCTGCCTGAGGAGATAGAAAATGGCCGCACACGACCATTCCCACGGCGCAGCCGCACCCGAAAACAGGCTGTGGATTGCACTGGCGCTGACCGGCACATTTCTGGTGGTGGAGGCCATCGCCGGCTTCATCAGCGGCAGCCTTGCGCTGCTCTCGGATGCCGCGCACATGCTCACCGACGCGCTGGCACTCGCGGTGTCGCTGGCGGCCGTGCGCTTTGCCAAGCGTGCCGCCGATACGCGACGCACCTTCGGCTATCACCGCTTCGAGATTCTCGCCGCGCTGTTCAATGCCGTGCTGCTGTTTTTGGTCGCGTTCTACATTCTCTACGAGGCCATCCAGCGGTTTCGCAACCCCGGTGAAGTGGCGTCGCTCACCATGCTGGTGGTGGCCACACTCGGCCTCATCATCAACCTCATCGCCATGAGGCTGTTGCAGGCATCGAGCAAGGAGAGCCTCAACGTCAAAGGCGCTTACCTCGAAGTGTGGGCCGACATGGTCGGCTCCATCGGCGTGATCGTGGGGGCCATCGTCATCTACTTCACCGGCTGGCAGTGGGTGGATTCGCTGGTCGCCATCGCCATCGGGTTTTGGGTGGTGCCGCGCACCTGGAGCCTCTTGAGCGATAGCCTGCACATCCTCTTGCAAGGTGTGCCGGATGGCTTTGATCTGAGCCAGATCGACGCCGACATGCGCGCGGTGACGGGGGTCGAGAGCCTGCACGATCTGCACTTCTGGGCGCTCACCAGTGGCCGCAACGTGCTCACCGCGCACCTGGTGCTGGCAGACGGCGTTGGTGACGAGCAGGCGGTGCTGAAGGCGATTACCGCGATGCTGCACGAACGCTACAAGATCACTGGCACCACGCTGCAAATCGAACCGAAGGGCTTCCATACCGAAGCCGCGCATGGTGACGACGACCATGCCGCGCATCCGGATGCGGGCCAGCCTTGAGCGCGCAGATGAATCGCAAGGCGCTCTGAGCACATGGCTAGCAAGAACAAAGCGCGCCGCGCGCGCCTATCGCCTGAGGCAGCCGCACCGATGATCCCCAAAGAACTGAAGATCGCGCTGCTGGTGGCGATCCCGTTTGCAGCCCTCGCCGCCCTGGTGCTGGGCTGGTCGCGCTGGTTTCCGGTGCCGCCGGAGCGGTTGGTCGAAGTGGTATGGCGGCACGACTGCGCCTGCGCCAGCAACTGGATGAAGGGCCTGCGCGCCGAGGGCTTTGTGGTGCGCGACTTCGAGCTGGATGACCTGAGTTCAAGCCGCAAGCAGTGGCAGGTGCCAGCGTCGATCGACGGCTGCCATCCGGGCCATTACATGGGCTATTTCCTCGATGGCCATTTGACGCCAGCGGTGCTGCGGAGGCTGGCGCTTGAGCGTCCCAAGGGCATCGGCCTTCAGAAGCGCGATACCGTCAAACCGGATGCCGAGGGCAAGCTACAGATCGTCAGCAGCCAGCTGATGCTGATTGATGCCAGCGGTGCCGCCACGGTGTGGCCTGAGCCACCGGCCAACGAGGGTGGCCCTGAACCATCGACGCTGAAATAGGTCAATAGTTTGTGCATCACTGTAGGAGAGAGACATGGTCAGTCCATCACGGTTTCTGCCACTCGTCATCCTGGGATTGCTGCTGCCGCTTTCGGCCTGCGTATCCACCCCGCGCACCCAGGCCGCGAGGGTGCCAAGCACCCTCCAATACTGCGATCCTTACGCCATCAACAGCAGCGCAGTGGGTGGCTGTTACAGCGGCATCAATCGCTACGGTTATGGCGGCTATTACGGTGCTTACGGATACCCGCAGGCCTATGGCGCAGCCTCATCCATTTATGGGGCTTACGGCTTCAATCGCGGACGTGGTGGCTATGGCAGCTACTACTTCGATAACGGCTATCACTTCACCAATGCCTACCGCCATGGTCACGGCAATCTTGGCTATGTGCCGGTCAGCTATTCGCACCTTGGCCCGTCGGGTCATTTGGGGCAGGGCGGTGGTCATTTTGGCGGCCACGGCGGCTTGCACAGCGGCGGCGTCGCCCATGCGGGTGCTGTGCGGCATGTCGGCAGCCCACGCCACACCAGCGGAGTGCGACACGGCGGCAATGGCGGGCATTCGCGGTCTTCACATGGCAGCAGGCGGCATTAGCTGAGCGACATTGAGACGGTCAGCGGCAAGACTTCAAGATTCTCGCCTGGGCCTCGCCCTTGCGGGCCTCCCACTGCTCGTCGGTCATCCGTGATGGCTCGCCATCCGGCCCGGTGACAAAGAAACGGCGGGGTGGGCGGCTTTCGAGATACTCCAGCCGCGTGCTCGCCTCTGCGCATTGCCCGGCGTCTGCCACACGCTGCTGGTCTGCCAGCGCGCGGGCTTGTTGGCCAGCGGCCTCGCGCTGATCGGCGGCTTGCAGAAACTCGCTCATCGCCTTGCGGTCTGGGGTGAATACCGTCGGCGCCGGGGTATCGAGCAGACGATAAGCACCCTTTGCCGGTGGGGTTTGCGAGTAATGCACCTGGCCGCGCGCATCCACCCAGCGATACACCGAGGCTTGGGCGCTGACGGCAGCCGGTAGCAGGTACAGCCCGAGTAGCATCACAGCCCACGTCGCCCGCTGCGTCGGCCGGCGAGTCCGGTCAAGTGGACGCGCCGCAGCGGTTGCAAGCGGCTGTGATTTAGGCATGTCTACTGGACTGACAATGCCGGAGTTGGTTCCCGCCAGAGCATGAAACGCTGGGTGGCGACTCCCGCCGTTCAGTGCTGGTCAGGACGAGGCGCAGGGTGGTCAGACGACCCGACCAGCGACAACACGATCAAGGTCATCACCGTGGCCAGCAGGGCCACACCCAAGCTGCCCAGGCCAACGGCCACGCCGATGGCGGCGGTCATCCAGATGCCGGCAGCGGTGGTCAGGCCCTGGATCAGGCGCTCCGATTCCAGCTTGAGGATGGAGCCTGCGCCGAGAAAGCCGATGCCGGTAATCACGCCTTGAATCACCCGCGACAGGCCATCTGGCGACATGCCTATGCCGGAGCAGGCCACCACGAAAACAGTGGTGCCGAGGGCGACCAGCGTGTGGGTGCGCAAGCCCGCCGATTTGCCCGCGCGTTCGCGTTGATAACCGACCAGCGCGCCCAGCAGGGTGGCGGCAACCAAGCGCACGATGACATGTGCCAGCTGCTGCGAAGTGGGCAGCCCGGCGGTGAGTTCGTCCCACAGGATTTCGATCATTGAGGCGCTCTCGGTGTGGACTCGTGGCTGGCACCACCTGATGGCTATCCTCCCACGGCACCCCAGCGCGCGGCTTGGGCGCGCTCTGCTATTCTCCGCTCCGTGAAGAAAGCCCTGCCGACCCAGCTTGCTCTGCTCGCCTTGATGGTGGGCGTACTGCTGTTCGCGCAGATCATGGGCTTGCACCGGCATATGCACGGTGAGTCGGTGGGCGCATTTCACCCCATCGTCAGCCCCGTCCATGTAGGTGATGCGTTGGCGCACGACGAGATGCACCACGACCCTGCCGAGGCCGCTGCGACCGGGCATCACGCCCATAGCGATGTCGAAGTCAGCGCACTGGGTGATGCCCTTGCGAAACTCACACTGAAGCTGCTGCCCATCGGCCTGCTCATGCTGGCGGTATTGCTGCTGCTGGTGAGGGTGTCGCGCACCATGCCGCGCGTCCCCGATTGCGACCCGCCTCCCAGGCGACATCCATTCACGCTGCATCCGCCCGCCAACGGGCCACCTCGGCTGCGCTCCACAGCCGTCTGACGCTTGCCCTTTGCGGCAGGCGCTTTTTTAGCCCTGCCGCGCAAGCGGTATCTACACCTACAAGCCGCCATCGCGGCCTCGCCTTGAGCGAGGGGTGTCGTTGGAGAATCACCGTGTCTCGATTTGCACCTCACACCCTGTCCCGTCTGGGGCTGGCGATGGCCGCAGGGCTGTTCGCGCCCACCGCCTTCGCTGCCGCCGCTGCCATCCCTGCGGCGCACGTCCACGACGAAGCCAGCCTGCAAGCCATTGCCATGCTGCCGTCGCTCACCTTGAGCAAGGCCGTCAATGCGGCGATTGCAGGCAACCCTGATCTCAAGCAGTTCGCCTTTCAGCTCAAGGCGCAATCGGCGCGCATTGATGGCGCGGGCCTGAAGCCCGCCCCCGTGTTCGAGAGCCAATTAGAGAACTTTCTCGGCACCGGGCGCACGCGCGGGCTGGATGCCGCCGAAGCCACCTTCGCGCTCTCGCAACTGATCGAGCTGGGCGAGCAACGCGCGAGCCGTATCGAAGCGGCGCGGCTCGGTATCGACGGGATCAACCTCAATCGCCAAGGCGCGCAGCTGGATGTGCTGGCCGAGGTCTCGCGCCAGTTCATCCACGTCGCTTCGGATCAAGAGCAGCTCAAGCTCACCCAACTCGCCACGAAGCTCGCCGAACGCACCGTGAGTGAAGTGCGCCGCCGCGTGGCAGCAGCCAAGTCGCCAGAGGTGGAACTGCATCGCGCCAACATCGTGTTCAGTCGCGCGCAAGTGGACGAAGAACACGCCGAGCACGAACTCATCACCTCGCGCACCAAGCTCGCCGCCCTGTGGGGTGCAGGCAAGGCCGATTTCGGCTTGGTCGCCGCTGATCTGTTCCGTCTGCCGCAGGTGGGCGATTACGGGGTGCTGACCAGGCAGCTGGTCGCCAGCCCGGACTTCTTGCGCTTTGCCACCGAAGCTCGCCAGCGCGATGCCGACATCCGCGTTGCGCAGTCCAAAGTGCGCTCCAACATCACCGTCTCTGCCGGCGTGCGTCGCCTGCAAGAGGATGGCGATGCGGCCTTCGTCGCCGGGTTCTCGGCGCCGCTGTTTGGCGCGCGCACCGCCCAGCCCGCCATTGCGGAAGCGCGTGCGCTGCGCGCAGGCATCGAGAGCGAAGCCGCTGCCGCCAAGCTCAAGGCCGAGACGAAACTCTTCGAGCTGGTGCAAGAGCTGAAGCACTCCATCACCGAGGCCGAGATGCTGCGCGACAGCGTGCTGCCGCAGATGGAAGAGGCGCTGAAAGAAACCGAATACGCCTACCAGCGCGGCCGCTACAGCTACCTCGAATGGGTGGATGCCCAGCGCGAGCGCGTCACCGTGCAGCGCGCCTTGATCGAGGCCGCTGCAAACGCGCATCTGTTCAGTGCCGAGATCGAGCGGCTCACCGGCACCGCTCTGCCCACGGCGGGCAGCTCGACCCCTAACAACTCCAATTCCAAGTGATCTCCATGAAAACCATTCCCACGATGTCCACTCAGGCTGTGCTGTTGATGCTGGCGCTGAGCCTTGCCGCCTGTGGCGGTTCCGCCACCCCGGAAGCTGATACAAAAACCGCGATGAGCGGCGAAGCAGGCCATACCGACGAAGGCGGTGACGCCGACGAGCCGGTGAAAGGCCCGAACGGCGGGCGTCTGCTGAGTGAAGGCGACTTCGCGCTCGAAGTCCGCATCTTTGAAGACGGCGTTCCGCCGGAGTTTCGGCTCTACCCGACGCAGAGTGGCAAGCCGGTGGCGCTGAAAGATGTGCAGGCGACGATGAGCCTGCGCCGC
Organism: Stagnimonas sp.; assembly: GCA_030652575.1. Lineage (GTDB taxonomy): Bacteria > Pseudomonadota > Gammaproteobacteria > Nevskiales > Nevskiaceae > Stagnimonas. The sequence continues at coordinate 10,989 of JAUSQI010000043.1, forward strand.
GTCAACGGCCAGCCCGGCGGCGTGACCGACACGCATACCTTCGCGCCGAAGGGCGAGTATTTGTTGAGCCCGGCCGAGGTCTACGAGCCGCACTCTTACGAAGTGGTGGTGAAAGCCAGTTACGGCGGCAAGAGTTACAGCTGGAACTACAGCTCGCCCGAAGGCCTGGTTGAGATCGCCGCCGATATGGCGAAAGCCGCAGGCATGAAAGTGGCGGCGGCCGGCGAAGGTGTGCTGCATCAAACCCTCTCGCTCTACGGCGCGATTCAGCCCAACCCGGAACGCATGCGCGAAGTCACTGCGCGCTTCCCCGGCCCGGTGCGCAGTGTCTCGGCGAATGTCGGCGACATGGTGAAAAAGGGCCAGACCCTCGCCACCATTGAGAGCAACGAGAGCTTGCAGGTGTATGCCGTGGTCGCACCCATCGCCGGCGCGCTCACCGCGCGCCACACCAATCCGGGCGAGTCGGCGGGCAGCGAGACCCTGTTCGAGATCGCCGACTTCAGCAGCGTGCGGGCCGAGCTGAATGTGTTCCCACGTGATCGCGGGCAGCTCAAGGTGGGGCAGAGCGTGAGCGTCAAAGCCGCAGATGGCGCCGCCAAGGGCGAAGGCACCATCAGCTTCGTGGCACCCGTCGGCAGCGCCAATCAGGCACTCACCGCCCGCGTGGTGCTGGACAACACCGACGGTCAGTGGACACCCGGCCAGTTCATCAACGGCGAGGTTACGGTTGGCACCACCGCAGCACCGCTGGTGGTGCCGATGACCGCACTGCAAGGCTTTCGGGATTGGGATGTGGTGTTCGTCGCCGAAGGTGACAAATACCAGGCACAGCCCATCGAGCTAGGTCGCAAGGATGGCAAGAACGTCGAGGTGCTGAGCGGCCTCAAGCCCGGCGCGGTCATCGTGGTGGAGAACTCCTACCTCGTGAAGGCCGACATCGAAAAGTCCGGCGCTTCACACGACCACTAGGAGCGCGACCATGATCGAAAAAATCCTCAAGTTCTCCATCGCCCAGCGATGGCTGGTGATGATCGCAGTGCTCATTGTCTCGGCGCTCGGCATCTACAACTACACCCGCCTGCCGATTGATGCGGTGCCCGACATCACCAACGTGCAGGTGCAGATCAACACCGAAGCGCCCGGTTATTCGCCGCTCGAAGCCGAGCAACGCGTGAGTTATCTGGTTGAAAACGCGATGGCGGGCCTGCCCAAGCTGGAATACACGCGCTCGCTGTCGCGCTATGGCCTGTCGCAGATCACCGTGGTGTTTGAAGACGGCACCGATATCTACTTCGCGCGCCAGCTCGTTGGTGAGCGGGTGCAGCAGGTCAAGAGCCTGCTACCGCCCGGCCTCGAACCCAGCATGGGGCCGATTGCGACCGGCCTCGGTGAAATCTTCATGTTCACCATCGACCCGAAAGAGGGCGCGAAGAAGCCAGACGGCACGAGCTACAACGCCTATGACCTACACGACGCAATGCGCTGGATCGTGCGTCCGCAGCTGGCGAAAGTGCCGGGCGTCACCGAGGTCAACAGTATCGGTGGCTTCGAGCGTCAAGTGGTGGTTTCACCCATCCCCGCCAAGCTGCTCGCCTATGGCCTGACGCTGGACGAAGTGATGGAGGCGCTGGCAAAGAACAACGCCAGCCAGGGTGCGGGCTATATCGAACGCAACGGCGCGCAATACCTCATCCGCTCACCAGGCCAAGTCACTAATCTCGATGACGTACGCCGCGTGGTGGTGAAGGTTCTCAATGGCGCACCGCTGACTCTGGGCGAGGTTGCCGAGATCGCTTGGGGTGGCGCACTGCGTACCGGCAGCGCGACCTTGGACGGTAATGAAGTTGTGCTCGGCACCGTGTTCATGCTGGTGGGCGAAAACTCACGCAACGTCTCACGTGCCGTCGCGGCCAAGCTCGCCGATATCCAATCGAGTCTGCCGCAGGGCCTTGAAGCGCGCACGGTGTATGACCGCACGGTGCTGGTGGACAAGACCCTCGCCACGGTGAAGAAGAACCTTCTCGAAGGCGCGCTGCTGGTGGTGGTGATTCTGTTCCTGCTGCTCGGCAACCTGCGTGCCGCACTCATCACCGCGATGGTCATCCCCATCGCCATGCTCGGCACCATCACCGGCATGGTGCAAAACCAGGTCAGCGCCAATCTGATGTCGCTGGGCGCGCTCGACTTCGGTTTGATCGTCGATGGCGCAGTCATCATTGTCGAGAACTGCATCCGCCGATTGGGTGAAGCGCAGCACCAGCGCGGCCAGATGTCGCTGCAAGAGCGGCTCGAAACCGTCTACTCGTCCACGGCCGAAGTGATCCGCCCCAGCTTGTTCGGCGTGGGCATCATCACGGCGGTTTACATCCCGCTGTTCGCGCTCACGGGTGTCGAAGGCAAGATGTTCCAGCCAATGGCCGCAACGGTGGTAATGGCGCTGGTCGTCGCTTTGGTGCTTTCGCTCACCTTCGTCCCGGCAGCGGTCGCCATCGTGCTCACCGGCAAAATCTCGGAGAAGGAAAACCCGATCATCCGCGTCGTCAGCAAAGCTTACGAGCCGCTGCTGAAAGCCGCCATCAAGGGCCGCGTGATTCTCGCTGGGGCAGCGGTGGTGCTGGTACTGGCCTGCGGCTGGCTCGCCACCCGCATGGGCAGCGAGTTCATCCCCAGCCTCGACGAAGGCGACATCGCCCTGCACGCACTGCGCATCCCCGGCACTTCGCTGGGGCAGGCGGTGGGTATGCAGCAGGCGCTGGAGAAGGAGATCAAGAAGCTGCCGGAAGTGGCAAATGTCTTCGCCAAACTCGGCACTGCCGAGGTGGCGACCGACCCGATGCCGCCCTCGGTCGCCGATACCTTCGTGATGCTGAAGGATCGAAGCGAATGGCCTGATCCGAGCAAGCCAAAGGTGCAAGTCGTCGCGGAGTTGGAAGCCACGGTGAGGCGTATCCCCGGCAACAACTACGAGTTCACGCAGCCGATCCAGATGCGCTTCAACGAGCTG
>JAUSQI010000048.1 GCA_030652575.1 Stagnimonas sp.
GCGGGTGCCACCAGTGCTGCACGTCGCCCTCGACGAACTGCCGCGAAGCGCATAGCAGCAATTGCTGGCGCAGCAGGTGCGGCGCGTTGTGCACAAGTGCGAGGCAATCCTGCAACTGGTCGCGGAAGCCGAATGCGCCGCCCGACTGGTAGTAGCCACTGCGCGCCCACAGACGGCAGGCGATGGTCTGGTACAGCAGCCAGCCGTTGGCGAGCACGTCGAAGGCCGGGTCCTCGCTCTGCACCTGCACGCGACCGAGCACATCGGCCCAGTGGTTGCGCACGCGAGCGAGTGCGTTTTGCGCCGCAATCGCACCCTGAAACAGTTTGACGATGCCGCGTGCGTGCGTGGTATCGCTGCCCAGCCCGAGCAGAAACACCACTTGCTGCGTCTGCCCCACCGCGAGATCGGTGTGGGTGCGAATGCCGCCGCAGGGGTCGAGTGCCGCGCCCAGTCGCCCGCTCAGGCGCGCGCGGCGCATCGCCGCCGGCCGGCGCATCTCGCCATTGCGGCCGATGAACTCGCCGCGGTCGCCGGTGACACTGCGCTGCAAGCCGCTCAAGTGGCAGAACGCCACCTTGCCGCCGAGATCGGGCGTGTAGGCATTGCGCGCGAAGATCGCACCCGTCTCGGCATCGAGTTCGGTGACCAGATGCGGCGCGCATTTCTCGGTGCGGTCGCCCATCAGCCATTGCACGTAGCTGGTGACCGAAATCTTGCGCGGCCGATCCGACAGATTGCTGAGCTTGAGCACCGAGAACTTCACCGAGGCATCGAGTGCCACATAAACCCACAGCTCGCTGCGGATGCCGCGATTGAGATGCTCGTAGACCGTGTAGCCGAAGCCGTGGCGCGTCACGTACGGCATCAGGCCATCGCAGGGCAGCGGCGTGGGTGACCAGTACTGGCCGGTCTCCTCGTCGCGCAGATACAGCGCCTCGCCGGACGGGTCGCTGACCGGGTCGTTGGCCCAGGGCGTGAGGCGAATTTCGTGCGCGTTCTCGGCCCAGGTGTAGGCGCTGCCGCTCTCGGAGACGACCGTGCCGAAATGCGGATTCGCCAGCACGTTGCACCAGGGCAGCGGCGTGCGGCGCTGGGCATCGGTGGGGATGACGTACTCGCTGCCGTCGGCACTGAAACCACCGCGGCCGTTGTCGAGCAGCACCGGCTTGCTCAGACGAGCGTCGATGCCGCGATAGGCGCCGGACTCCGGCTTGCGCGTGGGCACGAACAGCGGGCCGTCGTGCTCGTCGAGCTGGCGGCGGTTGATCTGCTCCGGTAGCGAGCCATCGGCATCGCTGACGATGAGACGCGCGACGGCCTGTTGCAGCAGCATGTCCTCCATCGGCATGTGCTCGATGCTGCGCAGGTGGATGCGCCCGCCGCGCTCGTCCGGCTGGCGGTCGTGCGGCAGCGCGATCATGGCGTTGATGGCGTCGTTGAGCTGCTGGCGGTAGCCGGCGTGGTCTTCGTTCCAGATCAAGAGATCGACGGCGAGGCCGCGGCTCTTCCAGTAGGCGTGCGCGTTCACCATCTGCCGCACGATGCCGATGTTGTCGATGTGGCGGATCTTCACCAGCACCAGCGGCAGATCACCGCTGATCGAATAGCCCCACAGGCCCGACTGCCCGCGCTGGTTGCGCGCGATCACACCCGGTGGTGCGCGCAGGCGGTTGCTGGCATAGACCACATGGCCGGCCATCTGCTGGTAGAGCTGCGCCTCGCGGTCGCTGATGGCGAGCTGTCTCAGGCTCACCTGGTTTTGTGTCCACGCAAGGTCGTGGATGCGATCTGCCATGCGCGGGTCGCGATACTTGTTGACCAGTGCCAATGCACCCTCACGGTCGCGCGCCACGCCGGTGACGAGGTCGATGGTGAGCGTCTTGCCGGGCGGGATGCGCACCCGCTGGCGGATGGCCAGCACCGGGTCGAGCACGCAGCCTTCGCTGCCGCCGAGTGCGCCGCTCTTCTTCAGCGCCTGCGGATTGGCGAGGCTGCGACCACGCCCAATGAAGGCCGCACGATCAGTCTCGAAACTCACTGCCGCCACCGGCTCGCCGCGCACACACATCAGTTGCAGCATGGTCGGGTGCTGCTCGTGGCCGGCGCGCGGACGGCGCGTGGCCAGCACGGCTTCGAGTGCCGGCTGCAATTCGGTCTGCACGAAGAGCTTGGTGAAGGCCGGATGCGCCGCATCGTCGGCCAGCGGAGTGAGCACCGGCTCGGCATAGCTGGTGAGTTCCAGCACGCGCGTGTCGCTGCCGCGATTGGTCAGCCGGATGCGACGCAGCTCCACGTCGTCCTCGGGCGAGACAACGATTTCCATCTGGGTGTCGATCTCGTGATCGCGGCGGCTGAACTCGGCGGCGGTGTCGCTGAAGCTCGCCTCGTAGCGATCCGGCACGGTGCAGGTCGGCTGATAGGTGGTGCTCCAGGTTTCGCCGCGCTCGACATCGTGCAGGTAGACGAAGGCACCCCAGGCATCGCGGGTCACGTCCTCTCGCCAGCGCGTGAGCATGAGGTTGTTCCAGCGGCTCGACCCCGCACCGGCATTGCTGACCATGACGTGGTAGCGGCCATTGCTGAGCAGCTGCACCTGCGGCGTCGGCGTGTGCGGTGTGGCAAAGCTGCGGGCCGTGCTGCCGCTGCTCTCGAACAGATGTTCGCGGCGCGTGCTGGCGCGCACGCTGCGGGGCGGACGCGCCTGCGGCACGCGCTCCTGCAACAGACGCAACGTCGCGCGCACCGGCGCGTTGTCGGCAAAGCGGCGCGCCATCGGGTGGCCGTGCAGCAGCGCGTCGATGGCCAGCAGGCTCATCGCCTGGTGGTGCGCCATGAACGAGCGCACCGGCACCGGTACGCCATCGCGGCCGACGCGGGCGGGCGTGAAGTCGAGCGCCTCGTAGAAGCCCAGCGGCGTGCGCATGCCCATTTCTTCCAGCCGCTTGAGATTGGCGACGGCCTCAATCGGCTCGAACATCGCGGCCATCACCGTGGCGTAGGGTGCAATCACCAGGTCTTCGGCGAGGCCCTTTTTCACGCCCAGCGTCGGTACGCCGAAGGCGTGGTACTGGTAGTTCTCGCTCGCGTCCACGGCGTTATAGCCGGACTCCGAAATGCCCCAGGGCACCTTGCGCAAGGTGCCGTAGGCGATCTGCTGCTTCACCGCCGCATGGCTGAAATGGTCGAGCAGCGAGTTGGCGTAGCTCGGCATCAACAGCATCGGCATCAGATACTCGAACATGGTGCCGCTCCACGACACCAACGACGGTGTCGCAGTGCCGGGCGTGAGCTGGCGGCCCATCGCGAACCAGCTGCGCTGCGGCACCTCGCCGGAGGCGATGGCGAGAAAGCTCGCCAGACGCGCCTCCGAGGCCAGCAGGTCGTAGGAGTTGCGGTCGAGCCGGTGGCCTTCGATGTCGAAGCCGATCGACAGCGCGTTCTTGCGCTTGTCGTAGAGAAACGCATGCTCGACATCCAGCAACGCGTCGATGTGTTCGATGCAGCGGTCGAGCAGGGCCAGCGCATCGCGGGCGCAGGCGCCGGCGCGGCTCTGGCGGGTTGCCGTCTCTTGCAGGCTGGCACCCAGACGGGCGACGCCGGGCTGCTCGTCGTCACCGAAGGTGGGGAAGGCTTGGCGCAGCTCGTGTTCCAGCTGGTTGAGCTGTTCGAGAAAGCGTACGTCGTTGTCGGCCATTGCGAAAAAGCCCGACATCTCCACCGCAAACGTCGCCGCATCACCCATCGCGCGCGCGCTGCTGCGCTCGCCGAGCAGGCGCAGCTGCTCGTCGAGCGTGGTGCGCACGGCGCGTTGCGTGCGTGCATCCATCAGCCCTTGCAGCCATTGCTCGGGCAGCACGCTGGCCTTTGGCAGTTCGAGCAGCGCGGTGCGCAGCGCCAGCAGGCAGCCGAGAAAATTGCCGCTGTCGACGCTCGATACATAGCGCGGCAGCAAGGGTGCCAGCGTTTCCGTGTCGTACCAGTTGTAGAGATGCCCGCGATAACGCTCCAGGCGCATCAGCGATGCCAGTGTGTCGGCCGTGCGCCGCAACAGGGTGAAGGGGCCGATGTAGCCGAAGTCGTGCGCGCTCAGGTTGGCGAGCAGCGACAGGCCGATGTTGGTCGGCGAGGTGCGGTGGGCGACCACCGCGCGGGGCGATTCCTGCACGTTGTCGGGCACCAGCCAGTGGTCGGCGGCGGTGACGTGCTTGTCAAAGTAGCGCCAGGTTTGCCAGGCCAGCGCGCGCAGGTAGTGCCTGTCGGTGCTGGCCGGGGCGGTGAGGTGCGCGGGGCGCGGCAGGCACAGCCACCAGGTGAGCACGGGGGCGGCGATCCACATCAGCAGGATCGGCAGCGCGACCAAAAGGCTGTCCAGCGAGACCCAGGCGCAGGCCACGCTGGTGGCGAGCGCCGTCAGCGGGATCACGATCATCCGCCGCCAGATGTTTCGCAGGTCGTGCCGTTCGCCGCCAGCATGCGAAGCGCGCCATTGCAGCAGATGCTTGCCGCTGATGTTGAGGCGCCACAGCGTGCGCAGCGTGGCGTCGAGCTGCCACCAGCTGTCGAACGGCAGGCAGGCCAGCTCGTAGCCCGCGCGCAGCAGCCCGAGCTTGAGGTGATGCAGATGCTGCCGCACCAGCAGCGGCGCACGCAGCAGGGCGTCGAGCGCGGCGCACAGCGGCGGCAGCGCCATCAAGCCCACCACGGCCAGCGTGACCGCCAGTGGCGTCTCGGACCACAGCCAGCCGAGCAGCAGCAGCGTGAGTTGTGCGGGTGCTACGAAGATGCGGCGCAGGTTGTCGAACAGCTTCCAGCGGGTGATGGTGTTGAGCGGATTGGCGACGCGCTTGCCGCTGGCATCGCGCACGCGGCCGACGATCCAGGAGGCCACCTGCCAGTCGCCGCGCACCCAGCGGTGGTGGCGGCTGACATCGTCGAGCACTTGTGTGGGGTAGTCCTCCACCATCTCGACATCGGCGATGAGGCCGGCGCGGGCGTAGCCGCTTTCGATCAGGTCGTGGCTCAGCACGCGGTCGTCCGGCAGCCGGCCTTTCAGCGCGCGCTCGAAGGCGGCGACGTGGTAGATGCCCTTGCCGACGAAGGAGCCTTCGCCGAACAGGTCTTGGTAAACGCTGCTGACGAGGCCGGTGTAGGTATCCACCCCGCCCTCGCCGCCCATGAACTGCGCGTAGCGCGAGCCGTTGGCCCCGGCCAGGCCCGAAGACACGCGCGGTTGCAGAATGGCGTAACCGCCGACCACGACATTGCGCGCCGCATCGAAGCGCGGCTGGTGCAGCGGATGCTCCATCGCCGCCACCAGCTCGCGGGCGGCGTCGCGCGGCAGCTCGGTGTCGGTATCGAGCGTGATGACGTAGCGCGTGCCGCGCAGTGCCGCGAGTACACCCGCCGTGTGATTGAAGGCGCTGGCGTCACCGGTGAGCAGCAGATGGTTGAGGTCGGCCAGCTTGCCGCGCTTGCGCTCGTGGGCCATCCACACGCCCTGCTTCGCGTTCCACTGGCGGGGCCGGTGCAGCAGCAGGAACTGCGCGCCGCCGTGACGCCGGTTGAGCTGTGCGATGCCCTGCTGCGCCTCGGTGATCAGCGCGGCATCCGTGGGCAGCGTCTCGCTGTCGGCATCGCCGAAATCGGTGAGCAGCACATAGCTCAGTGCGCTGTCGCGGTTGGCATGGAAGCGCACTTCCAGCTCGTACAGCAGGCGCTGGATGCCGCTGCTGCTGGTGATGAGCGTGGGCACCACCAGCGCAGTGCGGGCCTGGGCGTCGATGCCGAGCTGGTAGTCGAGGCGCGGCAGGTAGCGCGGCGTCATCCACACCGAAAACAGCCAGTGCGTGAGATTGAGGCCGACATCCCAGGCGCAGAAGGCGATCAAGGCCCAGAGCGCGATCTGCACCGAGTGATCGCTCGCCATCGGCGGCAACCAACCCTGCACGGCCACCGCCAGCAGCGTGGCCAGCAACAGGGCGATGCCGCCGTACAGCGTCATCGGCGCACGTTGGGTCAGCCACTCGATATCGCGCTGCGGTGGCAGCGACAGCGCCTTTTCAAGCGCGGCTTCGCCCTCGCCCAGCAGATAGTGGCCGACGTGATCGGCGGGTGCGGCGTCGCCACGCTGCAGGGCGGCGCTGGCGAGTGCGATGGCCGCAGCGGCGGCCTGCGGCTCGTCGCCTGCCGAGCGTCTCGCCAAAGCCTCGATGCGATGGCGGTACTGATCGCGCGAGGCGAAATCCATGCGCGCATAGGCTCCGCCCGGATCTTGCCGCAGCGTGGCTTCGACCACGCTCAGGCCTTCGACGAAATCGCGCCAGTCCCAGGTATCGAGATTGCGCAGCGTGCCGATGGTGTTGCTGGTCGAGAGCTGGGCTGCGGTCTGGTCGTGGATGTTGGCTTCGATGCTGATGACGGTCGAGCCGCCCTGCTCCACCAGACGCTGCTCGATCCACGACAGCGGCAGTGCCAGTGTGGCGCTGTGGCCTTGCAGGCGGCGCACCATCTCGGCCACGAACGGTGGTGTGAGCGGCACGTTGGCGCGCGCCATGTCGGCGACGACGGTGATGAGATTGCGTGGCTCGCGCTCGGCCACATCGAGCATCTGCTCGGCCCAGTACTTGGCTTGATTGCGCGCGTGGCGGCCCAAGCCCGTGTGCGCCATGACGCGGCGCAGGTTCTCGATCAAAGCCAGTCGCAGCATGATGGGGATGGCCCACAACTCGCTCAGTCGCAGCGGCCCGCCGGTGGACTGATACGCCGCGATGAAGCGCGACAGCACCGACTCGCTCACCTGCCCATCGCCGTGCGAAATGATCTCCAGCGACAGCGCATAGACGCGCGGCAAGTCGGCGCTGGGGCCGACGCTCAGAATCGGCAAGCCCTTGTGATAACCCTTGGGCAGATGCTTCTTGGCGATGAGAATCTGTTCTTCGAGCAGCCCGAAATTGTCCACCAGCCATTCACCGGAAGGCGTGATCTGCTGATGGTCGTCGAGCGCGGCAGTGAGCAGGGTATAGACGCCCTGCAGTTCCACCTCGTTGGCGTGCAGGCGCCGCAGCAGCTTGGTGCCGGCGCTGCTGACCCCGAGCTGGTGCGATTCACCCAGACGGGCACCGTGCGCTTCCATCTGCTCGGCGCTGTAGAGCTCTGCGCGCAGTGGCAAAGGCTCCGGCTGACTGGCTTTCCGCCGTAGACGAAGCGCACGTTGCCACTGCTGAAAAGACTCTAGTAACTCAGACCCGCGTAGGTTCATGGCGACGCCGTTGAAGGTGCGTATGGAAGGCGGCAAGCCCGCTTGTGTTACTGAATCTGAGCTTTATGCTGGACAAGCAAACTGAATGCCTACCATCTGCCATGACCACGCCGCGTTTCGATCACATCCCCGCCAAGACCGTGCGCTTCTGGGCCTGGCTGGATAGTGCCGTTACCTGGTCGCTGGCGCTGCCGCCGATGGCACCGAAGTTCATCGGTTTCGTCTACTGGCTCAATGGCCTGCTCGGCGCCACCGCCACCGCACCCGTGTTCGAGCCGATCCACATCCTGTTCGTCAGCCTCACCGGCTCGCTGGTGAGCGTGTGGGTCATCGCGCGGCTGCTCAACCCGGTGGGCGTAATGGCGGTGATCGACGGCTGGGGGCGGCTGTGGGTGGGGGCCACCATCGTCTGGATCATCCTCGGCATGGGCGGCCCGCCGGTGTTGTGGATGTTCGTGTTCACCGAGTGGATCGGTGCCGCAGCCCAGCTGCGAGCCGCGTATCGGCCAGGCAAGCGCCCTTGAGCGCGTCGCCGCGCGGCCGCTGGATCGCCAAACTGCTGATCGCTTCGCTTATCGGCAACGCCCTGTTCGTGGTGGGCGGGCTGGTGGTACTCCACCGCAAAGGTGGCTGGCTGTTCATCCAGCAGAAAATAGATGCCTGGCAGCACCCGCATGTGCCCACGGCGATGTCGAACGATGGCAGCTACCGCAACCGGGTGGATCACTTCCACACGCTGGCGGCGCTGGGCATCCACTCGGACATCGTCTTCGCGGGCGACTCCCATCCCGAAAAGGGTGACTGGTCGATGCTGTTCGGCAGGCCCGTGACCAACCGCGGCATCGGCGGCGAAACGCTGGGCGATCTGCGCGCCCGCCTGCTTGATCTGCTGGCACCGCACCCGCGCCTGCTGATCTTGCAGATCGGCTCGAACGACATCGATGAAGTGGTGTTGTCCGCGCCGACGATGCAGAAACTCAAGGACGACTATGCGGCGCTGCTCAATACCATCGCCCGTGACGCGCCCCAGACCAAGGTCATGGTCACCTCGCTGCTGCCGGTGACGCGCGAACACACGAACGGCGCTGCCAGCAATGACCAGCTGCCGATGCTCAATGCCTACGTGCTAGGCCTGTGTGCCGCGCATCCGGGGTGCATCGGCGCCGATGCGACGACAGCGCTGAGCGACGCGGATGGCAATCTGCGGCAGGAGTTCAGCTTCGACACCACCCACCTCAACGGCCCCGGCTACGCCGCCTGGGCGGCCGTGCTGCGGCCGCTGGTGGATCAGGCGATGGGTTCGATCAGCATCGCATCCCCGTAGCTGAAAAACCGGTAGCGCGCCGCCACCGCATGGCGGTAGGCGGCCATCAGCCGCTCGTAGCCGCCGAAGGCGCAGACCAGCATTAGCAAGGTGGATTCCGGCAGATGCGTGTTGGTCAGCAGCAGGTCCACCGCGCGAAAGCGATAGCCGGGCGTGATGAACAGCCGCGTGTCGCCGCTTGCGGTGCCGCCGTCGGCAAAGGCCGACTCCAGCGCACGCGCCACCGTCGTGCCCACCGCCAGCACCCGGCCGCCCTGCGCCCGCGTGCTGGCGATGGCGGCAGCCGTCGCCGCAGGCACTTCGTAGCGTTCGGCGTGCATCACATGGTCTTCGAGATTCTCCACCCGCAAAGGCTGAAAGGTGCCTGCCCCCACATGCAGCGTGACCTTGGCGCTGCCGATGCCGCGCGCCGCGAGTGCGGCCAGCAAGGCCTCGTCGAAATGCAGGCTGGCGGTGGGTGCGGCGACCGCGCCGGGCTTGTCGGCGAACACGGTCTGGTAGCGGGTTTCGTCCTCGGCATCGGGCGTGCGCTCGATATACGGCGGTAAGGGCAGCGCGCCGTGCTGCGCCATCAGGTCCCACACGGTGCCGGGGCCGTGCCATTGCAGATGGAACAGATCGTCGTCGCGTCCCAAAAGCACAAAACGGCCATCGGCGACGATAATTTCGCCACCCACCTTGGGCTTCTTGCTCACGCCCAGTTGGGCGAGCACTTCGCAGTCGTTGACGACGCGCTCCACCAGCACCTCGGCCCGCCCGCCCGTGGGCTTGGCACCGATCAACCTCGCCTTAATGACCTTGGTGTCGTTGAAGACGATCAGGTCGCCGGCCCGCAACAGGCCGGGCAGGTCGCGGATGGCGCGGTCATGCAGGCCATCCTTCGCCACATGCAGCAGTCTGGACGCCGAGCGTGGGCTGACCGGATGGCTGGCGATGAGTTCGGGCGGCAGGTGATAGGTGAAGTCGGAACGTTTCATCCGCACATTGTCCGTCACAGCCCCGCAATGCGCCGCTATAATTCGCGCCCTGCGCAAGCCTAAGTGGCGGAATCGGTAGACGCAGCGGATTCAAAATCCGCCGGGGCAACCCCCCGTGGGAGTTCGAGTCTCCCCTCAGGCACCAGCAACAAGTATCAAGAAGGCTCAAGAAGTGCAAAAACCCCATAGAAATGTGGGGTTTTTTTTATGTCTGTTGTTCCACCAAGGATCACGGCAGAGCCTGACAGTATCCGTAAAAGCGGATATCCAGACGGATATCGGAGACGCTACTCATGACCGCTCGCAAGCCCAAAACCGTCACTGTCTTCAATAAACGAGGTCGCTTCAGTCTGTCATGGCTGTCGTAAAATTTGGCCAAGTCCTCAACCAGCGAGCAGCGCGAGTTCCGGTGTGGAAATCAGACTACTCGGGCACTCTTTTCATATAGTCGACGCCGAGCCTCGACAAATGTTGCCCGGTCGTTTGCAACAGCCGATTGCCGTATTCGGGACGGAGTTGGCCGACAACGAAAAATTTTCGCTCAAACAGCGAGCGTGTCTCGACGCCGTTCTGGACAGCAGATCCGATCTCGAGGCGGGAAGCTAAGAACGATGGAAATTCGGCACCTGACGGGGCGGCGCTTGTTTTTGCGCTTTCGTGAAGAAAGAGGAATTCGTAACTTGGTTGGCCACTATCAAGGTCCAGCGCTATGAAGCCCCTCGGGCCTGCGGTGGTTTGCAGAAAGATGTGCTTGCCCTGGGTCGCATCCTTTAATGATTTATTCCAATCGTCAGCGACCATCTTCACAGCTACGATTGGTCTCATCGGATCGAGAGCATGAGACCATGCCTGCATTGCAGCAGGCTTTCTCACAACGAGATCGCATGCGGGAGTAGCACATATCCAGAAATCGTCAGACTGCTCCGCTTTGAATATTGTGCCTGTGGTAACACTGCCGCCACGGAATGGCTCGGTCGATAGAAAGCTATTGAGCTTGAACACGACCTCATTGTTGTTTACTTTCGTGGTAATTCTGGCCATCGACTTGGCCGCTGCAAAAGTCTTTTTAAAGCTTTCGGCTGGGTTATTTGAAGCGATAGGCCATTGCAGTTCTTTTAGCTCTTCGGCGAAGAGCTGTTGCGCGACAGAGCCGAGCTCGCCGTCAGTGGTAATGCGATGACGAATGGTTTCTAACAGTTTGTCCAATATGACCTGTAGAGGTGGCATCAAGCGATCAGTGTCCGAGTGCGTCACACCTGTTTCAAGGTTGCTGAGCAGGAAATACAGAAGTCCATGCTGCACCTGGGGATCGCGTAACCTTATTTCGTCGTTGGCGAAAGCTTCCAGTTCCAATATGTTCTGTATTTCGGAAATGAGAATCTGCACCAGACTTGGGTGCCAATCTAGGAAGGCTGCGTCGAGGCATTCAAAGATACGCGTAGCTTCTGCCTCGCTCCCTTCCCGATCCTGTTCAGTGTCATCGGGTTTCTCGATTTTCGGCTTGCCAAGGATAGCAACGAAACAGTTCAAACACTGAATCCAGCGAGCCCCGTTCTTCTTGCAATCGCCGCGAACAACCTGTCTTTTGGCGGATTTTCCCTCTTCGTCGTCTCTGAGACGCTCACGTACGTCTCGATGCACTAAAGCGTGCATCCATAGATCCTGATCGGTCTTTTCTATAGAGAAGCCTCCAGCTTTCAAGGCATCGAGGACCGCTTTCAAGTCATCAAGCGGCCACGAAGGGGCTTGACTAACGATAGATTCCTTGATGAGCGCATGCGTTGTCGCGGGTAATACGCCGCCGTCGGATAGTTCGGCCCACTTCTTTGCTCGTTCTTCACCGAGAATCTCTTCAGGCTCCTTCCAATCGCCGCGCAGATTCACTGCCACGTTCAACCACACCTCATCCAGATTCTCCTCCGCGGTGTACAGAACTATCGTATTGAAATGCTTGGTGAGAGCCAGCTTCTTTATGAGTCCGATAGATTGGCGCGTGTCGTTGGGAGCTAGGTTGTAGTCAAGGACTATCAAGTCGCTCTTACGAATGTACTCGATGGATTCGTCGAGCTTACCGATCCGGTTTTCTACGTCGCAAGGTATCTGATGCTGCCGGAAAGCACGGTATAGAGTTTGTGCTCGTGCCTTTTCTTTGAACGGAGCAGACTGCTCCTCCCCGCCCGCTAGGTCCTCATAGCTCGGAAACTGATCGTCGATTATGAACACCGTCCGCAATGCTTTCTTGCGAAAGGTACTCCGTACGGTTTCAGCATAAATACCGTCAGTCTTCATTGTCCCCAAGCCCTTTGAATTCAATTATGAAGTTAGCACCCGGCAAAACCTTAGGGTCGGCGCTACCGGCATACCTGATTTGATTCCCGCCCACGGCCAAATTGGCCTTACAGAGGTAGAGTCCGACGCCTCGCCCGGCTCTGCGGCGGGAGAAAAAGAGATCGAAAAGTCGAGGCACATCGTCGGCGTCGACACCACGCCCGCTGTCCGCGACGATCACTTTTGAATTGATGTAGTCAAGCTCAATTCGCCGATCGGCTGCCTGGCCTAACCAATAAACGGAGTTATTTATCAGATTGATAAATACTGGGAAGATACGAGATGGCAAATCCGAAATCTTGATCGATAGGAAGGTTTTGCTAGCTACGAAGGTTATGCGATTGTCTTCAAAATGCTTCCTGAAAAAATCGGACATATAGTCCGCTATCTCTAAGCCCGTAATGTCTTGCTTGCTTCTATAGCCTGCAACTTTTAGCGGAGATAGGAACCTCAAACGTTCTGTCAGTGCGCTTTGCGCTTCGAACGCCAATTTATACGCGCTGGTCTTCCTAATCTCGCTAGGCAGCCGCTGCAGGTTTCGTCTCACTTCGGTATCGAGCGATTCCAGCTCGTGGCCCACGATTTCTACCGTAATCCCGACCTGAGCCACCGCATGGAGGTCCTTGACCTTTTGCTCAAGATCCACTCGTTCGTCATCTGTCACCGCCAGGGCGCCGTCGAGGTCGATTCCCTCCAGCAACTGTTCGAGCGATCGAATAAAAGGTTCATACAAATCGGCCGCAGCTTCTTCAAATTCAATGCGCCTCACATCTAAAACATTCAAGAGGCTAGGCAGTGCAGCAACAGATGGCTCATTCGCGAGCAAGGGACTGCAATGTTTGTAATAGGCCGCTCGATCGTCAGACGCCTTTTCTTTCCAAGTACGAATCAATGTTTCTAGTTTTTGATCCGCAGATTTAGCGTACTCGTCGATCCTTGCAATTAACAACGATTGGTTTCGGCGAAACGTTTGGCGCGCTACTTCTGCGGGTGCCAGCGATCCGGTGCCTACCTCAATCTCGGCACTCAGTTTCGCAAGCTCGTCGAGGCCAGCGATAAATTCCCTGTAGTCGTCTCGGTACTCGCGATACTTATCTTCTAAGTCACCGAGCTTCGCTGGTATCGGAGGGGGTCTTAGCGCTTCTTTCGAGGCCTCAAGAGCCGAAACTTCGGCGAACATCACTGTCGCCCGCTTTCGATCTTTAGAGTCTCGGATCGATTCGCCTTCGGAGATCAACTGTCGACTACGAGCGACCACCTCGATCAGGGAAGCACGTTGTTCTCTTAGAAACGAACGAATGTTCTTGCGCCGCCTTGTACGCGCCTTTTCGGCGGCCTCTTTCGCCGCCTTGTTCCGGGCAGTGATCCCGGGCAACATTTCTTTCCGGAGATCGGAGTCGGTTCCAAAGAAGCGGTAGGCGAAGTCGACCAGAATACCTTTGACCAAAATCCTCAGCTCTCGATTTGCCCGATTTTCGACGAGGCCTTCACGTCCCGCTTTATCGCGCAAATTCGGGTTGGCTTCACGAGAGATCCCTACGCGCCCGAAACTCCGCCTGTGTGACCAAAAATATCGTCCCGCGTGCTTAGTGCGTCTTTCTTCGACTTCGAAGAAATCGGAATCGGGTCTGCCATAAGGCATCACTCGGAGTCCGTCGCGATAAACGGCGATGCCGCCAAATTTGTCAGCAAGATCTTTATATCTCGCATACTGCTCGTCAGACAAAGTGGTCTTGGCAGTATCTTGCTCGAAGGTCCCGATGCAGAAATCGAACGGTCCGAGACGGTCTTTGCCGTCTCCAGGGGGTCGACGTTTCGGAACAAATTCTTTTTCGCCGAAATCTTTACCGAACACGACTACGCGCCCACGAAATACACCTTCTTCGTCGAACGTTCCTTCTATGTAATGTTCTAGGCCATGAAGATCCTGTCGCCCGAATACGTCCCGATCGGTAAGCACAGTCTGGTTGCTACGCCCGTGATGTACCAGCACTTCGTAGGCAAATGTCTTCCGCTTGTAAGCGTAAGGATCAGTAAAGCCCGTCAACGTTTCCCTCAAGCGAGCTTTAACTTCATCGCTTTCCTCGTCTGATTCGGGCCGGACCCAAACTGCGAGTTCGTGGTGAATGCCTAGAAGGAAAATGGCAGTTCCATGATCCGCAAGCCCAAGCTGTACAGGCCATTCTTCCAAATGCCGACGATCGAGCAAATCGTTCTGCCAAAATTTGGCGATGGTCTGCGCGGTGTCGCTATTCTTCCCCTGCTCGTGTTCGTAGTCCGAGTACCTGGTCCAGTTCTTCTTCAAGCGCAACGAGCGTTCGTCCGCGTCACCACCAAGGTTCGCTTGAAGAAATTCCGACATTGCCCCGAGTCGATCGAAAATTTCGTCGGGCCTGTCAAACTCTTCGATTGGAAGGCGAACGTCGTCGAGCGTGATGAACGGATTTTCGAAAAGTCTCCAGTCGACCATGATGGCAACGAACCGACCATCTAGGCGTTTGGATACAAGTAAAGTGGCCGGCGCCAGAAAAGCGGCAGACAGCCTTCCTATTCCTTTCTCTCCCTGTCGTTGCCTTACCTCGAGACCAAACGTCTCTTCGTTGAGTGGCTCTATTTCCGAGAGTAATTTTGATTCTGTACCGATGACGAGCCATCTTTCGACGATGTCACGTCGATTCATGCCTACACCGTCGTCAAATATCGAGGCAATTTGAACCTCCCCATCGAAGATGTGGAGCGAAACATTCGTAGCGTAGGCGTCGTAAGAATTCTTCCAAAGCTCGCTGATGGCGGTAGGGCTATCGGCAATTTGGCCCCGCCCCAGATGGTCGATCGTTCGGGCGCGAGTTTGAAATGCGACGCCTGAAGTCATGCTTTGGACGCCACTTTTGCGATTTCGACGGTTCCCTTTTTTACAGACGCCATCAGCGACGATAAAAGTACTCTAGCCATCTTGACCGGTACTGCATTACCAACCTGTGCACCGCCAGCCATCAGGCCGCCTTGAAACTCATACCAATCTGGGAATGTCTGAAATCGGGCAGCGTGTCGTAAGGTGATTCCGTGGGCACGTGTTGGGTGGACGAATCTGCCCTTTGAAGGATTGACGCACGCTGTAGTCATAGTTGGCCCAGGCAGCCTAGGATTAATTCGGCCGTAGACGTCGGAGTGCCCGTCGTGGTCGGAATGACAGGCTAGAGTCCGGCCTGACGCCGAGCGAGACCCTCCATTTATCGGAGTCTTTTTAAAAGCATCTGTCAGCGCTTTTCCATGCTGCATGTGTCTGTTGTTCGGATCTTCCTTCCGAAGCTTGCGTTGGAATACCGTCGCGGCCACTCGCCACGGCTTTTTTTTGCCCCCCGCTCTCCCTGACTCGTCAGGTGAATGATGCGAGGGGCTTGGAGGCCAATCGATCGCAATTTTCAGACTGCGATCACGACCTACCAAGAAGACCCTTTTGCGATTCTGAGGAACGCCATAATCCTTTGCGTTCAGTGAAAACGGGGGGGGGAGCTCGTAGCCAGCTGCATCCGCCAATCGATAAAATTCGTCGATCCAATCTCTATGGCGTGGCCACAGCATGCCTGGAACGTTTTCTACTAGAAAGACCTTAGGTCTTAGTATCTTCACGTATTCGAAATACCGGATCAAAAGCGAATTACGAGGATCGTTGACACCGGCATTATTGAGTCTATGGGCCGAAAACCCTTGACATGGAGGACCGCCTAGCAAGATGTCGCATTGCCCGGGAACTAGGTCGACAGTCCGCATAAGCTCAGCAGGGTCGATTTCAAGAATGTTCTTGTCGAACAGATGCGTTCTTGCACCAGCGATCTCAATCAAGTTCCTACGATACGTTTTACAAGCTGACGGGTCGTATTCGACGGCTGCAACGACGTGAAGTCGAGCGTAAAGTGCCCCTAATGAAAAGCCTCCCGCTCCCGCGAACAGGTCCACGGCGATTGGGCTGCCAGCAGGCAACGGCTTCATGGCCCGTTTGCCGCCTGTGCGTCTTACGGCATTGATGCCATTTGCCGATTCGAAGACGAACCGATCAGAAGTAATATCTTCGAAATTCATGGAAAACCGACCATGCTTTCGGAAAATGCCATCAAACTGTTCGTGCTGCCAAGAGAGCTTGCGATTACCAAACGAGTAGCGATTGTTAAATGCCGGAGACAGACGAATAAAGCTTGCGACGAAGTCGTTTGATGGCACGTATTAAACGAGAACATGCTGCGCCCGAGGTCGTGGTGCGCAGATGCCTGCACAGGGCAGGTTTCCGTTACATTTTGCAGGGCCGCCAGTTGCCCGGAACTCCAGACGTGGTGCTCCCTCGGTTCAGGTGTGCCGTATTCATCAACGGCTGCTTTTGGGATAGACACGAGAACTGAAGCCGTGCCTCTACTCCCAAGACTCGTGTTGATTTTTGGCAAGCTAAGTTCAGCCGAAACGTAGCCCACGACCGGATCGCGAGCACCGAACTCGAACGGTTGGGTTGGCGTGTAATAGTGATATGGGAGTGTGAGCCCCACCACCTCGACGGATTGCATGCGCGGTTGAAGCCCCTGTTACTTTTGCGACCTAGCAAATCGAAACAAGTGCCTGCGGCGCGTCCGAGTCGAACGTGATAAGGCTCTTTACTACTACTCGGACTGCGATGGAACCCTATTCGGCCTGCTCCTAGTGCACTACCTACCGCATATATAACGATAGCTCAATGCGAGGACTGATTTTGCTAGGAATTCTAACGCATGCAAGAGTAATTAGACGGCGCGATGAGCCGGTCTGCTAGGCACCAGCCGACTGCGGAACCGCGCTACCTGTGTACGCGCGGACGTACGCGCGTTTTGGCCAGCATGTAAGCGTTCCTAAAAAATCTCAGCAACACATATCTCTCCTGAGTCCGCTGACCCACGACGAAAGGCATTCTTGTTTTTTCATAGCGAATCGTGGGCAGCCTCGCCAAAGCCGGACACTAATACGGATATCGAAAACTGCTTGTTGCCGATAAATTAATTAAGAACATGGTGTTAGGAATCGACTGCGGTTTCCCCCTCAGCACCAGCGCAAAAAACGGCCCGCTCACGCGGGTTTTTTTGTGCGCTTGAGGCAACATGTGTCGCAGGAATCTGGAGACGAGCATGAAGTTTTGCAGCGCCTGCGGTAGTTCAAACGAAGTGCGCATCCCCGACGACGGCGACCACCTGCCGCGCCACGTCTGCACCGTCTGCCACACCATCCACTACATCAATCCCAAGGTGATCGTCGGGGTGATTCCTGAGGCGAGCGACGGCCGGGTGCTGATGTGCCGCCGCAACATCGAGCCGCGCAAGGGCAAGTGGACCTTCCCCGCCGGCTTCATGGAGCTGGGCGAAACCACTGCGCAGGGCGCGGCGCGCGAGGGACTGGAGGAATCGCTGGCGACGATCGACGTGCAGGGCCTGCTCTGCCTCATCACCGTCACCTATGTCAGCCAGATCTATGCGATCCATCGCGGCCGACTGGCGGATGGCATGACCTACGGGCCGACCACCGAGAGCAGCGAGGTGATGTTGATGCGCGAGGACGAGATCCCCTGGAATGAGATCGCCTTCCCCACCATCTACCAGAGCCTCAAATACTTCTTTGCCGACCGCGCCGAGGGCGTGCAGCGCTTTCACGCGCTGGATCTGACGCGGAAACCCAGCCGCGAAGCACAGGCGGAAATCACCAGCTGGCTGGCGGCTGCACAGGCTTAAAGCAGAGCGGCGATGCCGCGCGTCTCGCCGTGCTGCATCACGAAAAACCGCTGCTGGTCGATGCCTGCCACGTCGAGCGCCTTGGTCAGGCGCTGCGGCGGTTCGTCGAGCGCTTCGAGCGTGAGGCGGAAGGTGCCCCAGTGCATTGCCACCGCGTGGCGCGCGCCGAGGTCCTTGAACATCTGCACGGCTTCTTCGGGGTTCACGTGCACGCTCTGCATGAACCAGTTGGGCTCATAGGCACCAATCGGCAGCAGGGCGAGGTCGATGCCGGGATGGGCGGCGCCGATGTCGGCAAAGTCCTTCGAGTAGCCGGTGTCGCCCGCGAAGTAGATCTTCTTGCCGCCGATTTCCAATAGCAGGCTGCACCAGAGGGTGGCGTTGCGATCGAAGGGGCTGCGGCCGGAGAAATGCTGGGCCGGCAGCGCGGTGACCTTGGCCGCACCCATTTCGCCCGACTGCCACCAGTCCAGCTCCAGCACACGGGTGATGCCGCGCGCCGCGAACCAGGTTTTCAGACCCAGCGGCACCACGAAGGTCACACCGGCGTTCGTCCGCGCCAGCCATTTCACCGCTGCCTCGTCGAGATGGTCGTAGTGGTTGTGCGAGATCAGCACCAGATCGATGGCGGGCAGCTGCTCCAGCGTCAGGCCCAGGGGCGCCAGGCGCTCGGGCCCTGCGAAGGGGAATGGCGACACCCGGCGTGAGAACACCGGGTCGGTCAGCACGTTCAGGCCGGCCACCTGCACCAGAAAAGTGGCGTGCCCGACCCAGGTCAGCGTGGCCTCGCTGCGATTGGCCTTGAGAAACGCCGGATCGTTGTCCGCCTTGGTGAAGCGGACAGGCTTCTGCCCGGCAAACTGCCCGCGTGCGCCCCAGAAGGCTTTCAGTGCGCTGACGAGGCCGTGGCTCTCACTTGAGTAGTTGTTGCGGTAGACGCCGCCTTCAAAGGTGCTGCCAGGTTTGCGCATGGGGCTCTCGATGGGGGCGCAAGGTATCCTTCGCGCTTCGTTCAATCCTCAATGAGTGGCATCGCCCATGCAGCTTTTCAACACCCTCGCCGGCCGCAAGGAAGAGTTCACCCCGATCGATCCAGCGCGCGTCACCATGTACGTCTGCGGGCCGACGGTCTACAGCTATGCGCACATCGGCAACGCGCGGCCCGCCGTGGTGTTCGACACCCTCGCCCGCGTGCTGCGCCGGCGCTTTGCCCATGTCGTCTATGTGCGCAACATCACCGACATCGACGACA
>JAUSQI010000054.1 GCA_030652575.1 Stagnimonas sp.
TGCAAGGAACGGGGCGCAGCGAATGGTTGTTTCATTCGCAAACCTCATGACGCCGCAATGCGCGCAAAGATGATTCTCAAGGCCGCAACCCAGGCCGGGCGGGAGCAGTGCTCCCGCTTTGGGGCATCGCTGCGTTGGCAAGCGAACCCAATAGAACCACTATTGCGCTCACTTGCCGCCTTGCGCTGCCCCAAAACAGCCTTCGGCCGCTGCGACCATTTGTATGTCAACACACCCTAACGGCGATGTATCGCGCCTATGTCTCGGATGTCAGCTACTACAGCGGCAAGCTGGAGGCCTATCTGCGCTACGCCGAGATCGCGCACGAGCGCATCGAGGTGAGCACGCGGGTGTTGCGAGAGACCATCCTGCCCGCGACCGGCGTGATGAAGGTGCCGGTGATGCAATGCCCGGATGGCCGCTGGCTGAAAGACACCACGCCGATGCTGCGCTGGCTGGATGCGCAGCACGCCCAGGCGACTTCGATCTATCCCGTCGACCCCGCCGCGCGCTTCATGGCCTTGCTGGTGGAGGACTACGCGGACGAGTGGTTGTGGCGACCGGCGATGTACTACCGCTGGAACTTTGCCGACTCGCACCAGCTGCTTCGACGGCGGCTGGGGCGCGATCTGTCAGCGGGTACCGCCTATAACGCTGCAAGCCTCGGCTGGTACATGCGCTGGCGGCAATACCTCGTCTACGTGCGCGGCGACGGCGTGCGCAGGCACAACGAACACGCCGTGCAAGCCTTGTATGCGCGCACGCTGCAACAGCTCACCGCCCTGCTGTCGACACGGCCTTATCTGCTGGGCACGCGGCCGAGCATTGTCGATTTCGCCTACTTCGCCTCATTGTTCCGGCACTTCGCGCTCGACCCGTACTCGGCCAAGCTCATGGTCGATACCGCACCGGCGATCTACGCCTGGGTCGGGCGCGTGTGGAATGCGCGTGTGAGCCAGGAACGCACTGGCTCATTGGATGATTTTGCGAGCGCCGACTGGGACGCGGTGTTCACAGAGATCGGCCGCGACTACCTCAGCTACCTCGATGCCAACGCCCGTGCCTACGCCCGAGGTGCGACGCGGTTTGATCTGGTGCTGGCTGGCACGCGCTACCCGCAGATGCCGGTCGTGCGCTATCGCGTGGCCTGCCGCGAACAGCTGCTCAAGGCCTACCGACAGTTGACACCCGCAGAACAACACACGGTGCATGAGCGACTGGCTGCCTCTGGCATTGCGGCCTGGCTGCAAGGCGCGGCGGAGATCCCATCGGGCCTCGACGAAGAGTTCGTATTGCCGCTGGCGCAACACTATCCACCGGCACGTGGCTGGCACGGCTTGAAGCTGCTGCGCGGCACGCCCTGGGACCTGCCCGCGCCGCCACTGCACAAACGCTAAAGCGGATCGCAGCGCTGATTGACCTGATAATCCGCGATCAATTGTGGCAATGCCGCTTCGTCAGGGATCAGCGAGCGGAACAGCACCAGCCCGCGCGTGCTGGGCGAAACGATGACGCGTGCGCCCTCAGGTGCGGTCACCGGCTCGCCGTTCGTCAGCAACAGATCGAAGCGCTTGCGGCCATCGGCAGCGACCGGCGTGTTGCGGTCGTTCACGGCAAAGAAATTGCTGCTGTCCGCGCTGAAGCCGGACACCGACACATAGCCATCCTGCACGGGTGCTGTGATGTGCAGCGGGCCCTTGCCGAGATCAAACACGCAGGCGGTGTAGAGCAGGTCGGGGCTGGGCCGCACCACGGTACGGGCGCTGGCGTCGGCACGCGGCGCGGGCAGTGCCACGTTGGTCGCTCCACGCGCGATCACCTCCGCCTTGCGCCGCTGCGCCTCCGGTCGCGCGTCGGGCTTGGCCGCCTCGACCATGCTCTGCTCCACGATGCGCCGAAGCACCAGATGGTTCACGGCCGTCGGCAACACCAGCACGGTGAGCACATTGAATACGGGCACCAGCACGACGAAGAGCAGCAGCAATTTCTTCCAGCTCATGGGCAGCCCTCGCGCGTGATGGTGGGCAGTGGCAGCGTGGCCAGCTGCGCGAGCACTTCAGGTGCCGGGTTGTAGACGCGCATCGTCAGCGAAAACGGGCCGGTGGCGGGGATCAGCAGGCCGCTATCGGCGGTCGTCACGGCGGATAGCGCGAAATCAAAATGCCCATCCGCCGAAGGCGGCAGATTGCTCGCATGCCGGGCGTAGACGCCAGCGGCGTTCGGCACCAGATAGTGGTCGGCGCCGTAGGCGGTGATGCTCCACCAGCGCGCGGGCGGCGGCACGCCCTGCACCCGATACCGGCAGTCGCCGCGCAGCGTCTCGCCACTGCTATCGGTAAAGGCGGTGAAGTAGACCGCCTCCTGCGGCGTGAGCGCATACAGGCCCGCAAGGGCAACGGCCGCTTTCTCCCAGGGATTGCCCGCGGCACTGCCGGTGGTCGCACTCGTGCGCCAGGGGCCGTTGTGGGTGGCACCGCCGTCGATGAGCGCACTCAGCAGGGGCTTGGTCGCCGCTGCACCCGTGATGGCGGCGGCAATGACGACTGCCAGCACCACAAGGGCGCTGCGCCAGCGCGAAGTAGCTACTGTGGGGGCAAGCGATGTGGTCATGACTCTCCTTACCGTTTTAGTGAGGCATGGTCTTGTTGCCTGCCTTGGGGTATCGCACTGCATGATGCTCGCAAATGATTGACACTGTGTAAATATCACTCGGATAATCTAAGGGTGTGTTGACCTTCATTTCATCGCTGCGACGAAATGAAGGTCAACACACCCTAGTGATCCCACTCAAAGCCCGGCACAGGGCACACACGGAGGAGAGCGCCGTGGCTGCACCTCGTCTTGAGCCCGCAACATCGCGTTGCCGATTCGCCCTGCTTGCACTCGCCGTGCTGAGCGCTGCACCTTGCGCGACAGCGGCCAAGCCCGAGATGGTGCGCGTGCCGGCTGGTGTGGTGCAGATCGGCAGCGATCGCAGCCGACCCGATGAAGGCCCGGCCTTCACCACTCACGTCGCTGCCTTTGACCTCGACCGCACGCCCGTCACGGTCGCGGCCTTTGCACGTTTCGCCAAGCAGAGCGGCTTCGTCACCGAGGCCGAGAAGCTGGGCACGGGTGCCGTGATGACCTTTGGCACCGGTCAGTGGAAACTCGTGCAAGGTGCCAACTGGCACCAGCCGCTCGGCCCCAAGGCCGATGCCGCGCAGGCCACGCACCCGGTCACGCAAGTGTCGTGGAACGATGCGAGCGCCTACTGCGCCGCACAGGGCAAACGCCTGCCGAGCGAAATCGAATACGAATACGCCGCGCGCGCAGGCCAGCCCGCTGGCAGCGCCCATGCCTTTGGCAACGACCTGGTGAAAGACGGCCACTATCGCGCCAATGTCTGGACCGGCGTGTTCCCCCTGCTCAACACCGCCAAGGATGGCTATCGCACCACCTCACCCGTCGGTGCGTTTGGCGAAGGCCCGCGCGGCCTCACCGACATGGCCGGCAATGTCTGGGAGTGGACCAGCGACTGGTATCGCCCCTACGCCGAACGCGAGCAGCTCTGGCCTGCGGGCAAGGCTGGCGAAAAGGTGCAACGCGGCGGCTCGTTTCTGTGCGACCCGACCTTTTGCTACGGCTTCAAGGTCACCTCGCGCGGCCATGCCACGCCCGATTCCTCTCTCATGCACGTCGGCTTTCGCTGCGCCCGCAGCGTGGCCGCACCACCGAAGACCCCATGAAAAAACGCCTGCTGATTCCGCTCATCGTCGTCGCCAGTGCGGGCGCGCTCTATGCGCTGCGCATGCCCATCCTGCTGCATATGACGGGCTGGATCTCGGACATCAAGCATCCGCGCGCACCCAACCGCGCCGTGCCCTGGCAGGCGGGGCCTGCAACGGCGAGCACGGCGGCGCGCCCCCCGAACGTGATCGTGATTCTCATCGACGACATGGGCATCAACGATGTGTCGAGCTACGGCGGTGGCATGCCCGAAGTGCCGACACCGAATATTGACCGCCTCGCCACCGAAGGTGTGCGATTCGACCGTGGCTATTCGGCCAATGCCGTGTGCTCGCCCTCGCGCGCCTCGCTGATGACGGGCCGCTACGCGACGCGCTTCGGCTTCGAGTTCACGCCCACCCCCGGCAACATGGCCAAGGTCGCACCGCTGCTCACTTCAGGCGATCGCCTGCGTCCCACGGTGGTGCACCCCGAGCGCACGGCAGACATCGCACCCTTCAACGAACTGGGCATGCCCACTTCAGAGCTGACGATTGCCGAAGTGCTGAAGCCTGCGGGCTATCACACCGTGCACATCGGCAAATGGCATCTGGGCGGCACCACGGAGTTTCGGCCCAACAACCAGGGCTTCGACGAGACCCTGTTCATGGAGAGCGGCCTGCATCTGCCGGAAGACAGCGCCGAGGTCGAGAACTCGAAGCAGGACTTCGATCCCATCGACAAGTTCCTCTGGCCCAACATGCGCTATGCCGCCAGCTACAACGGCGGCGACTGGTTCACACCCAGGGGCTATCTCGCCGACTACTACACCGACGAGGCGATCAAGGTCATCGAGGCCAATCGCAACCAGCCGTTCTTTTTGTATCTGGCGCACTGGGGCGTGCACACGCCATTGCAGGCGCTGAAGAGCGATTACGACGCGCTGCCCGCCAGCATGAGCCACCGCGAGCGGGTGTATGGCGCGATGGTGGTGTCGATCGACCGCAGCGTCGGGCGCATCCTGACCGCACTCAAAGCGCAGGGGCTGGACGACAACACGCTGGTCGTGTTCACCAGCGACAACGGTGCGCCGGGTTACCTCGGACTGCCCGATGTGAACAAGCCCTATCGCGGCTTCAAGCTCACGCTGTTCGAGGGCGGCGTGCGCGTGCCCTACTTCGCGCGCTGGCCGGGGCATCTGCCCGCGGGCACGCGGTATCCCAATCCGGTGTCGAGTCTTGATCTGATGCCCACCATCGCCGCCGCTGCTGGGGCGATGGTGCCGACCGATCGCGTCATCGACGGCGTCAACCTGCTGCCGTTTCTCACCAGCGCCCAGACCACCGTGCCGCACGATGTCTTGTTCTGGCGCGATGGTGGCTACGAGATGGTGATGGCGAAAGGCTGGAAGTTGCAGCAGGCCGAGCGGCCGGCAAAGACTTGGCTCTACCACCTCGACGAAGACCCCACCGAGCAGCACAACCTGGCCGACAGCAATCCCGAAAAGGTGGCCGAACTGAAAGCCCTGCTCACCGCCCACAACGCCGAGATGAAGCCTGCACTCTGGCCCAGCTTCATCGAAATGCCTGTGATGGTGGACAAGACGCTCGACCAGAAAGAGTCGGCGGACGACGAGTACGTGTACTGGCAAAACTGACTTTCAGGCAGTCATTCCCGAAAACGTTTTTGCTAACAACTTGACATGATGTAAAACATTGATAAGGTGCTTTTGGCTGTTCAATCGCATGGGTCTTTTTCCACGCAAGAGCAATCACCGCAATGCGCAGGCGACACGGCGCAAGCATCAAGCGAGTTGAAACAGCCAGGATTCCAGCAGGCGCCATAGAGCAGCCGTTGGAAAACCCTTTCTGTGCGTTGGAGGAGATCCCCGTATGACCCCAGCCGCGGCCCCAGCGCGTGCGTTGTTTTTGCCGACGGCCAGCGGGCGGGCCTGGCTGCTTGCAGTGCTGTGTGTGAGTGCGGGCAGTGCGACGGCAGTGGATTTCGAGTGGTCGGCCCTGAATCTCAGAGGCACCGCGCAGGCGCAGGTTTCGGCCGGCACCACGGTGCGCACCGAAGCCCGCAGCGACGAGCTGGTGGGCAAGCTCAACATCGACGGGCAGCAGTCGTTCTGCGACGACGATCCCATCCTGCCGCCCTCGCCGCTGCCCGGCTCGGCAGCGGGTGTGAACTGCACGCTGGTGCCGGGCAACGCGGCATATCTGGCACTGCCGGGTTCGGCCAGCAGCAACAACGACAACGGCGATCTCAACTACGACAAGGGCGATGTGGTGAACGCGCTGTTCCGTTTCGCGCCGCGCCTGCAGCTCACCCATCCATTGTTCGGCATCGACCTCAGTGCCGTCGCGTTCTACGACCCGATCAACTACAGCTTCACCGAGTACCACCCCAACAACATCGAGGACAACAACGGGTTCCAGCCGCGCAATACCCAGCGCAGCAAGGCGGCGCGCAAGGATCTGAGCGGCGGCGTGAAACTGCTGGACGCTTTCGTCACCACCGACCTGCCGCTGCCGGGCGAGCGCGAACTGTCGCTGAAAGTCGGCAACCAGATCGTGAGCCTGGGCACCACCACCACGCTGATCCTGAACGGCCTCAACACGGTGAACCCGCCGGATGCGAACCTGCGCTTCCTGCCCGGCTCTGATCTGCGCGACGTGTTCCAGCGCGTGCCGCTGGCGGTGGCGAGCACCTCGCTGACCGAGAGCATCGCAGTGACCGGCTTCTATCAGCTGGCGTGGAAGCCCGTCACCCTGCCGCCCATCGGCAGCTATTACTCCGTCAACGACGCCATCGGTGCGGGCGATGGCTACACCGGCCTGATGTTCGGCAAGCCGCGCGAAGACCCGCTCAACCTCGCTGGCATCGACGAGCGCACGCCGGGCAACGCCAACCTGCTCTCCAACGCCAGCCGCACGCTGTTCCCCACCGATACGCGCAAGGCGAGCGACAACGGCCAGTTCGGCTTCAACCTCAACTACCTCGCCGAGTGGTTGAACAACACCGGCTTCGATTTCACCTATCTCAAGCTGCACTCGCGGCTGCCGACCGTCAGCTTCATCGCAGCACAAGAGGGCTGCGCGAACCAATCGGCCAATCAGGCCGAGGCGCTGGTGGCCTGCCGCGGCTTTTCGCTCACGCCCTTCGGGGTGGAGCCGCTGCCGGTCGATACCGTCAAATACTTCGTCGATTACCCCGAGAACATCGACACCTTCGGCGCGAGCTTCAGCACCAATCTCGGCAGCGTGGCGTGGACGGGCGAAGTGACCTACCGCCCCAACCAACCGTTCCAGATCGACCCCATCGATGTCGGCTATGCCGCCCTGCAGCCGGTGTTCCCGCGCGACTCGATCAACCTCGGCGTGGTGACGCTGCCGGGCGAGCGCGTGGCCGTGCCGGATTTCGTCGAGACGATCTATCGCCAGAATCCCGAAGTGCTGCCGGGCCAGGTGATCCAGGGCTACGAGCGTTTGCAGTCGCTCAGCTACAACACGTCCCTGCTGTTCCTGATCGGCGCCAGCGACAACCTGTTTGGGGCCGACCAGATCACCCTGCTGGTGGAGGCCGGTGCACAGCAGGTGCTGAACCTGCCGAGCCTTGATCAATTGCAGCTCGCCACGCCCGGCACGCAGTTTCATCACAGTGCCGGCGTCGACAGCACTGGCACACCGACGCCTTCGCAGACCATGACCGACCCGAGTGCGCGCTTGAACCCGTCGTATCAGGCGGATGGCTTTGCCACTTCGTTCTCCTGGGGTTATCGCGTGCTCGGGCAGTTCGCCTACGAGAACGCGCTGCCCGGCGTGCGCATCGCACCGCAGATCACGTTCTCACACGATGTCGAGGGCCGGGCACCGTTGCCGAGCGGCGAGTTCTTCGAGGACCGCAAGCAGGCCACGCTGGGCCTCAACGCCCTGATCGGCGATCGCTTCTCCACCACCGTCCGCTACAGCTGGTTCTTCGATGGCGGCCACCGCAACCAGCTGCACGACCGCGACAACGTGCAGTTCAACGTCAGCTACGACTTTTGACGCGACAGCGTCACGACACTCGGATTTAAGGAGTCACCCATGCGCCAGATCAATCCTCTTCTCCTGCCACTGCTCGGCGCGCTGCTGTGCAGCCCCGCATTGCTCGCCAAGGTGCCGGCGGACAAAGCCGCCCAGCTCGGCACCACACTCACGCCGGTGGGCGCGGTGGAAGCCGGCAACAAGGAGGGCACGATCCCGGCCTGGAAGGGCAGCATCCTCAAGCTGCCTGCCGCATTCGCCAACTACAAGCGCGACTCGGGCGCGCACTACCCCAATCCTTTCCCCGAGGACAAGCCCAGGCTCAAGATCGACGCCAGCAACATCAAGCAGTACGCAGCGCAGCTGCCGGCCGGCGCGGTGAAGCGGCTGGAGCTCAACCCCAAGCTCTACTACAACGTCTACCCGACGCGCCGCACCGCGGCCTATCCCGATGCCATCTATGCCGCCACCAAGGCCAACGCGCTGAGCGCGACGCTGTCGGGCGACGACGACATTGAGGGTGCGACCCTGGGCTTCCCCTTCCCCATCCCCAGCAACGGCGCGGAGGCGATGGTGAACCACCGCGTGCGCTATCGCGGCGACTCGGTGGTGCAGAGCGGCAACACCATCGTGGTCGGTCGCGACGGGCAGTTCCAGGTCAACGGCTACGAACTCTCGGCACAGTTCGTCTACAGCAACGTCAAGAAGGCGGCCGACGCGGGCAACGAGCTGATCTTCCAGATCGTGCGCAAGGATATCTCGCCGCCGCGTCTCGCCGGCAACATCACGCTGGTGTGGGACAAGCTCGACGGCGGCCGCGAGGCCTGGCAGTTCTCACCCGGCACCGCGCGCGTGCGCCAG
This sequence comes from Stagnimonas sp., assembly GCA_030652575.1. Taxonomy (GTDB): domain Bacteria; phylum Pseudomonadota; class Gammaproteobacteria; order Nevskiales; family Nevskiaceae; genus Stagnimonas. Next base: position 8,601 of record JAUSQI010000054.1, read on the forward strand.
GCCCCGAGTGTGGCCTTCGACAACCCCGTCAACGGCACCGATGCGCTGCAAAACGTTGACCAGACCGATCTCTTCAACGGCTCGCAGAGCCGCTATACCTGGAAGCTGATCGGCAAGAAGGAGATGGTGATCCCCTACAACAACTACAGCCTGTTGCGGCCCGAGCTGAAGCTCAAGGACATCATCCAGCCGGGGCAGCTCAACCCCGAACACCTGCGCTACGAGCTGCACCGCGTCTGGGTGGTCGAGGCCAACATCAAGCCGGGCACCAGCCACACCTTCACCAAGCGCGTGATGTACTTCGACGAAGACAGCTGGAACATGGTCGCCGCCGACAACTACGACTCACGCGGCAACCTGTACCAGTTCCAGGAAGGCCATCTGGTCTGGGGCAGCAACGTGCAGGCCACCACCACCGCGCCGGAAATCATCTATCACTTCACCTCCGGCCGTTACTTCATCACCGCGGCGTTCAACGAAGACAAGGCGCCTGACCTCACCGCCTCGTTCTCGAACGATTACTTCACCTCTGCCGCCGTGCAGAAGATGTCGACGAAGTAAGGCGGTCGCTTCAAAAAACAGCCGCCGGGCATCGTCTGCCCGGCGGCTTTTTCATAACTAATTTCGGGGAGAAGCGATGGCCACCAAACTCAATCTCGAACACAAGTTCAACAAGAGCGTCGCCAAGGTCTGGGCGATGTATACCGATCGTGCGTTCTTCGAGAAAAAATATGCAGCGACCGGTTGCACCAATATCGAAGTGCTCAAGCACGATACAAATGACAAGGGTTTTTCGATCACGGTCCGCTATGACGCCAAGAGCGATGCGCCGATGCCGGACTTTGCCAAGAAGTTCATGGCCGAGCGCATCACCGTGACCCAGACCGACAGTTGGGATGCCGCCACCAAGACCGGCAAGATCGTCACCGAGATCAAGGGTGCGCCGGTGAAGGTCACCGCCGAAATGAAGCTGGAAGCCGCCGGCAAGGGCGCCGTCAACAAGATGCTGTGGACGCTCTCCAGCGGCATTCCACTGGTGGGCGGCAAGCTCGAATCGATTCTGGGCGAAGATGTGAAGATCAAATCCGCCCGCGATGAGCAGGCCTCGCAGAAATTACTGGAAAGTTACTGAATCAAATGTCTGAGCAACCACCCGACGACGACAAGCAGGACACGACCTTTGCACAGGCAGCCGCCAGTGCGGCGGCGGCGATGTTCGGCGTGCAAAGCTCGAAGAACAGAGACAAGGATTTCAAGGCCAAGAGTCCTGCCAAGTTCATCTTCATGGGCATGGTGATGGTGATGGTCTTCATCACCTGCGTGCTGTTCGCGGTGCGCTGTTCCATGCAGCAGGCCGGTGTGGCTCACTAAGGCATCTCGCCATGCACCAACGCCCGCGCCGCGGGCGTTTTTATTGGCTGCGATCTACGTTAGCCTTCGACTACAACAAGAAACCAAAGAGGAGTTCACATGCTCGCCACGCTCGAAGCCGCCCTGCACCAGGCAGGGCAAAACTTCATGGCGATGCCGTGGTTGTTCCTCTCGATGCCCCTCATCGCCGCGGTGATCGGCTACGTCACCAAGATCGCGGCGGTGCGGATGATGTTCTATCCGCTGGAGTTCGTCGGCATCAAGCCCTACCTCGGCTGGCAGGGTGTGATCCCGCGCAAGGCCGAGAAGATGGCGAGCATCGCGGTGGATGTGATTACCAGCAAGCTCATCACCATCGAGGAGATTTTCCTCCGGCTCGATCCGCGACAGATCGCCACTGAGATCGAAACGCCGATGCTCGGCGCGGTGGAGCAGATCACCCGCGAGGTGCTGAGCCAGCACCAGCCGGGCCTCTGGGAGATGCTGCCCAACTTCGTGCGCGACCGTCTCATCAAGCGTGTGCAGGCCGAGGCACCGCAGGTCGTTGCCGAAGTGATGAAGGATCTGCGCAGCAACATCGCGCAGGTGTTCGACTTGAAGCACATGGTCATCAATGCCCTGCTGCGCGACAAGACCCTGCTCAACCGCGTGTTCGCCGAGGTGGGCCGCAAGGAGTTCAAGTTTTTCGGTTACTCCGGCCTCGTGTTTGGTTTCATCATCGGCCTGGTGCAGATGGTGACGTGGCTGTTCTACCAGTCGCCGTGGATCCTGCCGGCGTTCGGCATCTTCATCGGGTTTGCATCGGACTGGCTGGCCCTGCAGATGCTGTTCTACCCCAAGCGGCCCATCAAGATTCTGGGCCTCACCTATCAGGGCCTGTTCCTGCGCCGGCAGCAGGAAGTCGCGCGCGACTACGCGCGCCTGGTGGCCGACCAGATCATCACGCCCGGCAACATCTGGCAGGGCATTCTCGAGGGCCCCGGTAGCGACAAGTTGTTTGCGCTCGTGCAGAAGCATGTCGAGCGCATGGTCGACGAGCAGGCCGGCATCGCACGGCCTCTGGTCGCCTTCGCCATCGGCTCGCGCCAGTACCAGGACATGAAGAAATCCGTGACCCAGAAACTGGTCGAGACCCTGCCGCAGACCATGAAGCACGTCGAGGGCTATGCCGAAGGCGCGATGGATGTGCGCAACACCCTGATGGAGCGCATGCAGAAGCTCAGCCCCGAGGAGTTCGAGGGCATGCTGCGGCCTGCCTTCAAGGAAGACGAGTGGTCGCTGATTCTGGTCGGTGCGGTGCTCGGTGGCATCGTCGGTGAGTTGCAGACCTACATGCTGCTGCATTAATGACTGCTGTCATTCCCGCGCAGGCGGGAATCCAGACTGCGCGCA
>JAUSQI010000056.1 GCA_030652575.1 Stagnimonas sp.
TCGGGGCGGGACTGTTTTGGGGCATTGCTACGTCAGCAAGAGTTTCAATAGGCCCCACTATTGCGCACTCTTGCTTCCATGCACTGCCCCAAAACAGCCTTCCGCCGCAGCGACTATTTAATTGATGACACGCCCTAGCCAATGATCCTGCCGCCGTTCGCCAAGGCCCGCGTATTGGTGACGGGCGATGTGATGCTGGACCGCTACTGGTCCGGCAGCACCTCGCGCATCTCGCCCGAAGCGCCGGTGCCGGTGGTGAAGATCGCGGTGGATGAAGCGCGCCCCGGTGGGGCTGCCAACGTCGCGCTCAATCTGGCAGCACTCGGCGTCACCACCACGGCGCTCGGGGTGGTGGGCGATGACGCCGACGGCGCGCTGCTGGCGGCCTCGCTGCGCACGGCGCACATCACGCCCGACCTGCTGAAAGGCACGGCACCCACCATCGCCAAGCTGCGGGTGATGTCGCGCAACCAGCAGCTGCTGCGCATGGATTTCGAGGAGCGGCTCGATGCCGCCGGCGCCTTCGATCGCGCCGTGCTGCGCAGCCGCTACGAGGCCGCACTCGCCGATGCCGACGTGGTCATTCTTTCCGACTACGGCAAGGGCACGCTCGCCGATGTGGCGCAGCTGGTCGCAGCGGCACGCGGCAAGGGCAAGCCGGTACTGATCGACCCCAAGGGCACCGACTGGTCGCCGTATGCGGGGGCGACGCTGTTGACGCCAAACCTGAGCGAGTTCGAGGCCGTCGTCGGCAAGTGCCTTGATGATGCCGACCTGATGGCCAAGGCCGAAGCGCTGCGCGCCAAGCTCGATCTCGCCGCATTGCTGGTCACCCGCAGCGAGCGCGGCATGACGCTGATCCAGCCGGGGCACGCGCCTTTGCACCTGCCCACTGCCGCACGCGAAGTGTTCGATGTGACCGGTGCCGGCGACACGGTGATCGCCACGCTCGCCGCCGCACTGGCCGCGGGCAGCACGCTGGCGGATGCCTGCCGCTTCGCCAATGCGGCCGCCGGCATCACCGTCGGCAAGCTGGGTGCCGCGACGGTATCGCCCGCCGAGCTGCTGGCCGCGATGGGCAATGTCGCGGCGGGTTCGGTGCTCGACGAAGACCTGCTGGTGACCCACATCGAGGCGCTGAAAAAAAGCGGCAAGACGGTGGTGATGACCAACGGCTGCTTCGACATTCTGCACACCGGTCATGTGCGCTATCTCGAAGCCGCGCGCGCACTCGGCGATGTGCTGATCGTCGCCGTCAACACCGACGATTCGGTAAAGCGACTCAAGGGCCCCACGCGCCCGCTCAACACCTGCGTCGATCGCATGGCCGTGCTGGCCGCCTTGCGCTGCGTCGATTTCTGCGTCGCGTTCTGCGAAGACACGCCGGCCCGGCTGATCGGCCGGGTGCTGCCGCAAAAACTGGTGAAGGGCGGCGACTACAAGCCTGAAGACATCGCCGGCTACGACGAAGTGACCGCTGCGGGCGGGCAGGTGCTCACACTCGACTTCCACGCAGGCTATTCAACCACCCAGCTGATCGCCAAAGCGCAGCAGCCCTGATGGCGCTGGGTCTGGGCGAGCTGTATTCGCTGGCAGCCGCCTTCTGCTGGGCCATCGCGGTCATCCTGCTCAAGAAGTCCGGCGAGAGCCTGCCGCCGTTCGCGCTCAACCTCGTCAAGAACCTGCTCTGCCTTCTGGCTCTCGGTGCCACGCTGCTGGTGCTGGGCCCGCGCCAGCTGCCGCAGATGCCGCCGTGGGTGCTGGCGCAAACACTGATCTCGGGCGCGCTCGGCATCGCCGTGGCCGACACGCTCTACTTCCGCGCGCTCAATGCCATCGGCGCTGCGCGCATGGGGGTCATCGGCACGGCGTATTCACCGGGCGTGATTCTGCTCGCCGCCCTGTTTCTCGGCGAGCGGTTGTCGCCGCCGCAGCTCGGCGGCGTGGCGCTCACGCTGGCGGGCATCGTGCTGGTCACCTACACCCGGGCTGACAAAGCCGTCGATGCCGCTCTGCTGCGCCAGGGCGCCTTGCTGGGCGTGCTGTCGGTGGTGCTCATGGCCGCAGGCGTGGTGCTGGCCAAGCCGGTGCTGGAGTCGCAGGATTTTCTCTGGGTGGTATTCCTGCGCGTCGCCGCCGGTGTGGTGCTGATGCTCGGCCTCGCCACCGCGCGCCAGGAGTGGGCGGAGCTCTCTGCGGCCTATCGCGGCGTGCGGCACTGGGGCGCGATCGTCAGCGGCTCGCTGATGGGCAGCTATGTCGCTCTGCTGTTCTGGCTCGCCGGCTACAAGTACGCCGATGCCTCGATTGCCGCCGTCATCAACGAGCTGGCGGCGATTTTCATTGTTGGTCTCGCAGCTTGGTTGCTGCGTGAGCGGGTGACGGCGCGGCAGCTTGCCGGTGGCGGGTTGGCGTTGGCAGGCGTCCTGGTCGTGGTGCTAGCACGCTGAGACCTACTCGATGCCCAGCTTCTTGATGCGATAACGCAGCGAGCGAAAGCTCATCCCCAGCAAATCGGCAGCCTTGGTCTTGTTCCAGCGGGTCTTGTCGAGCGCATCGCGGATGGCCTGTTTTTCGAGTTCTTCGACGTGGCTATCGAGCGGTGCTGAGCCCATCGACAAGGCACGCGGGGCCGGGGTGGTCGGCTCATCCATCGGGGCCAGGGCGCAGGGGCGCAGCTGCAGGTCATCGGCCACGATGCGCTCGCCGTCGCAGAGCGCCAAGGCGCGTTCCAGCGTGTTCTCCAGCTCGCGCACATTGCCGGGGAAGTCGTAGGCGACCAGGGCATCCACCGCGCTGCGATGCAGATGCGGCGGTTTGTCCAGACCATTGCCGGGGGCCAGCCGGGCGAGGATGGCCGTGGCGAGCAGCGGGATGTCTTCGCGCCGCTCGCGCAACGGCGGCGTGCGCACTTCGATGACGTTGAGCCGGTAATACAGGTCCTGCCGGAATGCGCCCTTGGTGACCAGCTCGTTGAGGTTCTTGTGGGTGGCCGAGATGATGCGCACATTCACCGCCAGCTCGGCATCGCCGCCCACCGGTCGCACGGCGCGCTCCTGCACGGCGCGCAGCAGCTTCACTTGCATGTGCAGCGGCAGGTCGGCGACTTCGTCTAAAAATAATGTCCCGCCTTCAGCGGCCTGAAAGAGGCCGATCTTGTCTTTCACCGCACCGGTGAAGCTGCCTTTTTTATGGCCGAAGAACTCGCTTTCCATCAGCTCGGTGGGGATTGCGCCGCAGTTGACCGGCACAAAGGGGGCGGCGGCGCGCGGGCTGCGCGAGTGGATCAGCCGCGCGGTCAGCTCCTTGCCGGTGCCAGACTCGCCGGTGATGTGCACGGGCGCCTGGTTGCGGGCGAGCTTCTCGATCATCGCGCGCAGTTGCTGCACGCCGGTAGCATTGCCGAGCAGGCCACCTTGATCCGCGGACTTGGCCGAGGGCTCGGCGCTGGCAGGCGCACGTTCTTTCGCGGGGGCCGCGGCCGGCAGGGCGGCAGGCTGGCGCAGCTTGAGTGCGGTATCCACCAGCTTGCGCAGCACGCCGAGATCGACCGGTTTGCTGACAAAGTCGAAAGCACCGGCCTTGAGACTTTCCACCGCCATCTCGGCATTGCCGTAGGCGGTGATGACGGCGATGGGCAGCTTGTCGTGGTAGTCGCGCACCAGCTCCAGGCCGCGGCCGTCCGGTAGGCGCATGTCGGTGATGCAGAGGTCGAATGGTTGTGCGTCGAGCAGCGCGCGCGCTTCGGCCACGGTGGAGGCCGCCGCCGTCTTCAGCCCCATGCGCATCAGCGTCAGCTCGACAAGCTCGCGGATGTCGGCTTCGTCATCGACGATGAGGGCTGTGGCGGTGGTCATCAGAGTGCGGTGAGGGTGTCCGGGGCGACGAAGGTGATGCGGAACATCGCACCTCCGGCATCACCCGCGTGATAACTGAGTTTGGCCTGATTGTAGGTGCAGAGTTCGCGCGCCAGATAAAGCCCCAGGCCGGTGCCCTGTGCTTCGGTGGTGAAAAACGGCTCGAACAACTGGTCGACGATATCTGCCGTGACGCCGGGGCCATCGTCGCTGATCTCCAGTGCGCCACCTTGCAGGTACAGCATGCGGGCGGTGACACGAACCTGCGGCGGCTGGCCGTTGAGCTGGCCGTGCAGCCAGGCGTTGTCCAGAAGATTGAACAGCGCCTGTTGCAGATGGTGCGGGTCGAAGCGCGCGATCAGCCCCGGCTCGCAGCGCAGCGCGGGCTGCCGTTGCGGATGCGCCTCGCGGTACTGCGCCAGCATCTGCTCCAGCCAGGGCAGCAGCGCAAAAGTTTGTGGATGCGCCGCACCGCGCGAGAGATCGAGCACGTCCTTGACGATGGTGTTGATGCGCGCCCCGTGACGCTGGACGATATCGATGAGCTTGCGGTCTTGCGCGCCGAGTTCCGGCGACTCCGCCAAGAGCTGCCCAGCGTGGGTGATGGCCGACAGCGGATTGCGGATTTCGTGGGCGATGCTGGCCGAGAGCCGCCCCAAGGCAGCGAGCTTGATCTGCTGCGCCTGGTCGCGGATGCGGGCGGCGTCTTCGAGCAGGATCAGCACCGGTGCGTCGGCCGCCAGCCCCAGGCGGCGGAAGCGCGCCAGCAGTTCCATGCCGCCGGGCTGCGCCGGGGCGATGGGCGGCTCCGGGCTGGCGCTGCCACTGCGCCAGCGGGCGAGGGCGGTGCTGACGCCGGGCGACACGTGCAGCAGCGCGCGTTCATCGCCGGCGTCCAGCAGGCGGATGGCGGCGGGGTTGAGCGCGCGGATCTGGTTGTCGCCGTCGACTACCACCACGCCGGTCTGCATGGTGTCGAGCACCACTTCGTTGAGGCGGGAAAGATCCGCAAACTCGCTGCCCACCTGCCGCGCCAGGGCCTCACTGGTGCGGGCCCGGCGCGCGACGGCGCTGGCGGCCGTGGCAGTGACGAAAAACATCACGCCCAGCACGCCGGTGGCGGTGAAGTCGGAAGGCGAATACAGAAACGGGAATTGCCGCGCGATTTCCTGCCCGAACATTGCCAACGTGCCGACGGCGGCGGCCAAGAGGCCCAGTCGCATCGACAGCAGCAGGCTCGCACCAACGACGGTGGGCACCAGCAACATCCCCAAGCCGGCGCTCACGCCGCCGCTGGCGAACACCAGGGTGACGATGGCGACGAGGTCGACCAGAAAGTTGACGATCACCTGCGTGGTCAGGCCCGGTCGCCGATAGAGCGTCATCAGCACCAGGGGCAGCGCCAGCAGCGCGTAGCCGCGACAGGCGCCGAAAAACAGGCCGGACAGCACCTGCTCGAACAGCTGGGCAATCGCGCCGCTCTCTTGCAGGGTGACCAGCAGGATCACCAGCAGCAGCCGATACAGGCCGAGCGATTGCAGCAGCCGCCAGTCGTCGGCGGCCAGCGAGGGTTTCAGTTCAACCGCCACTGGCGCACTGGCGGCAGTTGGCGCGGATAGCACTGATCTCCGAGGCGGGCACGCGCACGCCACAGCGGTCGCAGCGCACCAGTTGCTCGGGGTTTGGCGTAAAGCCGCCGGGCGGCGGAGGCGGGCCACGCCTGACGAAAGTGCCCTGCCACAAGCGCCAGGCAATGATGGCGAGCACCGCAAAAACAATCAGCTTGGTCAACATGCAGCGGCGCCTTGGCGGTGGGGAGACGAAAGTCTACCCCCGAGGCGCCGTGCCGCTTTTGCCGCGGGGGGCGGGGATGAGCGAGAATCGCGCCACTTTGCTTTAGGCGCGAAGTCCAGAAGCGTCCCCTTTACAAGCAATCCCATGCCCACGGAGCACCCATGAATCTTCACGAATACCAGGCGAAGGCCCTCTTCGCCCGTTACGGCATCGCAGTGCCCGAAGGCCGCCTTGCGACCAGCGCCGAACAGGCACGCGCGATGGCGAAAGAACTTGGTGGCGACAAGTTCGTCGTCAAGGCGCAGGTGCATGCCGGTGGTCGCGGCAAGGCTGGCGGCGTCAAGTTGGTGGAGGGCTTCGATGCGGTTGAAGACGCCGCCCGCGCCATGATCGGCACCAAGCTGGTCACCAAGCAGACCGACGCCAAGGGTCTGCCCGTCAACAGCGTCTGGGTCGAAAAGCCCAGCGCCATCGCCCGCGAACTGTATGTGTCCGCACTCGTTGATCGTTCGCTGGAACGCATCATCTTCATGGCCTCGCCGGAAGGCGGCATGGACATCGAGGAAGTCGCCGAGCACTCGCCCGAGAAGATCAAGTCGATCACCGTGCATCCGGCCGCTGGCTTGCAACCCTTCCAGTGCCGCGAACTCGCCTTCTTCATGGACCTCACCAAGGACCAGGCCGAGCAGTTCACCAAGACGCTGATGGGCATCTACAAGATCATCATCGAGTGCGATGCCTCGATGGTCGAGATCAACCCGATGATCGTCACCAAGGAAGGCAATATCTTCACCTTGGACGCCAAGCTCAACTTCGACGAGAACGCGCTCTACCGCCAGAAGGCGATTGCCGAGCAGCGTGATCTGGCGCAGGAAGACGAGCGCGAGCGCACTGCGCAGCAGTTCGACCTCAACTATGTGTCGCTCGACGGCAACATCGGCTGCATGGTCAACGGCGCTGGCCTCGCGATGGCGACGATGGACATCGTCAAGCTGCACGGCGGCGCGCCCGCCAACTTCCTCGACGTCGGCGGCGGTGCCACCACCGAGCGCGTCACCAACGCGTTCAAGCTCATCACTTCTGCTCCCGATGTGAAGGCAATCTTCGTCAACATCTTCGGCGGCATCGTCCGCTGCGATCTGATTGCCGAAGGCATCATCGAGGCCACCAAGCAGGTGGGCCTGAAGATCCCCGTCGTCGCGCGCCTGCAAGGCACCAACATGGAAAAGGGCCGTGAGCTGCTCGAAAAGAGCGGTCTGAAAATCACCCCCGTTTCGGATTTGACCGAGGCCGCGAAAACGGTCGTCGCACTGGCCAAAGGCTAAGGAAAAACCATGAGCATTCTCGTCAACAAAAAAACCAAGCTCATCTGCCAGGGCTTCACCGGCAAGCAGGGCACGTTCCACTCCGAACAGTGCATTGCCTACGGCACCCAGATGGTCGGCGGCGTCTCGCCCGGCAAGGGTGGCGGCAAGCATCTCAACCTGCCGGTGTTCAACACCGCACACGATGCGGTGAAGGCTACTGGCGCCGATGCCAGCATGATCTACGTGCCCGCACCGGGCGCTGCCGAGGCCATCCTCGAAGCCGCCGACGCCGGCATCAAGATCATCGTCTGCATCACCGAGGGCATCCCGGTCAACGACATGGTCAAGGTCAAGGCGACGCTGCTGGCCGACTACCCGGACGCCCTGCTGATCGGCCCCAACTGCCCCGGCATCA
>JAUSQI010000107.1 GCA_030652575.1 Stagnimonas sp.
GGCGAGATGGACAAGATCGACGGCCCGTACTACTTCGCCAAGGCGATCCAGAAAATCAGCCACCGCGTGCCCAAGTGGCTGCCCATCCTCGGCATCGAGGGCGGCAAGGTGGCGGTTGCCCCCGTGGACTACATCGTGGCGGCGATGGATGCGCTGGCGCACAAGCCCATGCTCGACGGCAAGTGCTTCCATTTGATGCAGTCCACCAGCCCCAGCGTCGGTGATCTGTTGCAGGCGTTTCTCGAAGCCGCGCACGGCCCCGAGTTCGCGCGCAAGCTGCCGATCCCGCTGCTGCCCAAGAGTGTGAAGAGCCTGATGGCGCGTGTCGGCAAGCGCATTTCGCACGGCAACCAGCAGAAGTTTTCGGACGCCATCGGCGTGCCGCCGTCGGTGCTGGGCTATGCCTTCAACCAGGCGATCTTCGACGACCGCGAAACCCGTGCGGCGCTCAAGGGTACCGGCATCAGCTGCCCGGACATCCGCGACTACTGCGGCAAGCTCTGGGCCTACTGGGAGCTGCATCTCGACCTCAAGGTGAAGATTCCGCGCGCGTTGACGCAGCGCATGTCGGGCAAGGTGGCGCTCATCACCGGCGGCTCTTCGGGCATTGGCTTCGCCACGGCGAAAAAGCTGGCGGCGGCGGGCATGAAGGTGATCCTCGTGGCGCGCACGCTCGACAAGCTGGAAGAAAGCCGCGCGATTCTCGAAAAAGCCGGCGGCGAGGCGTACGTCTACCCCTGCGATCTTTCCGACCTGGCCGACATCGACCGCATGGCCGCCGAGGTGCTGAAGGACTTCGGCCACGTCGATGTGCTCATCAACAACGCCGGCCGCTCGATCCGGCGCGGCGTGATGGAGTCCACCACGCGCTTCCATGACTTCGAGCGCACCATGCAGCTGAATTATTTCGGCTCGGTGCGCCTCATCGTGGCGCTGCTGCCGTCGATGATGCAGCGCAAGGGCGGGCACATCATCAACATCAGCTCGATCGGTGTGCTGGCCAATGCCGCGCGCTTCTCGGCGTATGTGGCGTCGAAGGCCGCACTCGATGCCTTCACCCGCTGCCTGTCGGCCGAGGTGAAGGCGCGCAACATCCACACCACCGCCATCTACATGCCGCTGGTGCGCACGCCGATGATCGCGCCGACCAAGATGTACGACTACATCCCCACCTGGTCGCCGGAAGACGCGGCGGATACGGTCGTCAAGGCCATTCTCGAACGGCCCAAGAGCATCGCCACCAGCGTGGGTACGGCGGCAGCGGTGAGCTACGCCATCTGGCCCAAGGCCAACGACTGGGTGTTGAGCAAGGGCTTCCAGCTGTTCCCTTCCAGCTCGGCCGCGCGCGGCAAGAAGGAAGGGGCCAAGCCCTCGCTGGAGCAGGTGGTGTTCGCCAACGTCTTCAAGGGCGAACACTGGTGAGCGGGCGGCGATGGGGTCGACTCAAAGTCGACCCCATCGCCGCCTACAATGGCTGAATGCGTCCACACCTTTCTGTCACTGCCCGCCGTCTGCGCTGGGCGCTGCTTATCGCGCTGGCCCTGCACGTCATGCTGCTATGGCGCTATGCGCCGAACCTGTTCGAGCGGTTCGAGGCGGCGCGCGAGTCCGCAGAGGTCGGCACGCCGCCAGAAGACATTGTCGAGATCACCCCACCGCCCGCGCCGCCCAAGGGCCGTGGCATGGTGATGTCCACTAAGCTGGGTTCGGCTTCGCCAGAGCACCTGCAAGCCGCATTGCCGGAAGGCTTGTTGGTCAAACCCGCACCGCGTGCCAGCGGCACGATGCGGCTGACGGGCGATCTCCGGTTCTCCCGCGCCAGCGGCGTGCAGATCGTCGCCAACATCGTGCCCTCGGCGGTGCGTCTGCCCAACATCAACGCCGTCAGCGACCATGCCCGCGCGCCCAAACCGGGTGCAGCGCCCCATGTGTCAGCCGCCGCACCGTCAGCTGCCGAGCAAGCCAGGGAAGAACCGCAGGCTTTACCGCCGCAGGTGCCGTATCTGCTGGCACCAGCGGAAGACCGCTACGACGTCGATGCCGCCATCGCCCGTGCGGCCACGGCCGCCGAGCAGAGCGCACGCGCCGCACAGTCCCCCAGCAGCCACGGCAAGCCGCCACCGGACTACCGCGCCATGCTGCCGCAAGGCCCGCTGCTGGCCGAACCGTCGCCAGCGACCAGCGCCATCGACAAGCCGGAAAGCGGCATCACCACCTTTGCGCTCGATGCGCCCCTCGCCCGCGATGCCAGCCGTGCTGCGCCCGACCAGGGCAAGGCCAGCAATGCGGCGCGGCAGCAGTTTTTTGCGCTGCTGACCGCCCGCCTCAAGGCCACCAACGTGCGCATGCTCGCCGAGGCCGTCAAGGCCGGGCCGAAGGTGACGATCCGCATGAAGTTCCTGGTCGATCGCAGCGGCCAGGTGCTGGAGATCACGCCGGCCGAGCCCGGCAATCGGGTGCTGATCGAGCGTGCCGCCAATGTCATCCGCGCGGCGACCCTGCCGAAGGTGCCCGACACCATGACGGTGGTGCCGGTCGAGCTGTCGTTTCCGGTCGAGGTCTACCGATAGCGGCTTCGAGCGTTACATCAGCACGATGAAAACCCTGATCCCCGCGCTGATGTCCTTTTCGCTGCTGGCCGGCTGCGCCAGCCTGCCCCCGGGCGAGTCGCCCATCGAGGAGGCGCAGCGCCGACTCGTCAAGGAGGCACCCGTGCTGGTGGCCGATGGCTGCCTGTATCGGCGCAACCTCGCCTACCTCAACCAGTTCATCGTCGATGAATCCAGAACGCTGGGGCAGGACGGCGCGAAGGAAGTGATCGTCGGCTTCAAGGATTACGGCGTTGCCATCAACCAGTTCGTGGTGCCGGTGATGTGCGCCTCCGCCATGCCGCCGCGCGGCGACGAGAAGGGCGGCCGCATCGCGCCCAGCGCATTGCGGCCGAACGAGGGCAAGAGCCTGCTGTTCCCCGAGCCCCTGAACGCTGCCGTCGCCAAGGACGACGCACTGCTGGCCGCCTACACCCAGCTGTTCGCCGCCTGTGACGACGCGCGCTACCGCAAGGAGTCGCGCTACGACTGCCCGCTGCTCAAGCCCGAACAGGCCGCACTTCTGAAGGCGCGGCTGAAGACCCATTACATCGTCGCCCTATCGGTCGGTGGCGAACGCACCTCCACGGCCAGTCGTTCGGCCGGTGCGGCGTTCGGCCTGCTGCTGGGCTTCGTCAACATCGCCGGCGACGAAGGCACCGCCCGCGTGCGCCTGGTCAACCTCGACACCGGCAACCTCATCTACAGCTCCTTCCCCGGCGAGTTTCGCGGCCAGTCGCCATCCGACACCTACTACGATCTCGGCGGTGGCCGTTCGAGCTACGCAGACCTCAAAATCACCGAAGATTGGGTGAAGCGCATGGTGAAGCCGCTGTTCGAGAAGCAGCGCTAACCGGGCGGCAGCAGATCGCTCGGCCGCACCGCTTCGACCGTGACCGCCTTTGCCTTGGCACTGGTGCCTGAAGGGTCGAGATTCGAGGTCCAGGTCGCCCCGGTGCGCATGCGCACCGGGGCGGGCAGGCTGGCGTAGCAGCTGTCTAGCACGGCGTTGGGCAGCAGTTCCTGCACCGCGAAGCGCGCGGCCTGGTTGACGTTGGCGGTGCCGACGCGGCCGCGCACGCCCCAGCCGACGATGAAATCGCCACTGGTCGGGCGGTTGCTGGTCGCGAAGTCGCGCTGGATGCCATAGAAGCACCAGCTGAGGATTTCCTCCGTCAGCATCGCCACGTCTTCGTACTGGGTGAAATAGCCGTAGGCGTCGGCGGCGCGGTCGGGCTCGGCCAGTGCGCCGGCCTGCGCGGGCGTGTAGCCCTTCTGCTCGGCGTTGGGGCCTGCATTGGCGTAGAGCACCTGCGCCAGGCCCGGCCAGGCGGCGGAGGTGAGCGGCTGGTTCTGTTTCAGGCGGGTCGAAATCCAGTTGCTGGATTGCGTGCTGATCGCCTGCTCCGCCGTCTGGTTGCGGGCGAGAGCGGCGAGATTCTTCGGCGGGCTGAAGTCACCGGCATGCGCCAGTTCGTGCGCCAGCAGCCGGCCGAGGGCAATGCGCGTGTCGTCGATGGGGCGGTCGCCCCGGTAATCCGGTGCGTAGTAGGGGTAGGCGTAGTCGTTGTCTTTGACGTAGCGCCAGATGGCACGGAACTGCAAATCCTTGCCGAAGTCGATGCGCGCATCGGGGGTCTTGTCGATGGTGTCGTGCTCGGCCTGGGTGAGCCAGAGTGTGTCCGGGTCGAGGTAGATCGCGCCCGTCGACGGGTAATAGAACGAGGGACGGATCTTGCTGCCGATGATGATGGCGGTGACCGGACGCATCATCTGCAACAGTTCGGTGGGCTGGGTGTTGAGCACGTCGCGGAAGCGTGTGGCCATCCAGGGGTGCGTCACCGCGACGCGCTCCATGATCTGGTCCACGGTGAGCGTGGCGTTGTCCTGCCCCAGGAACGGCAAGGTGCTGAGCAGGCAGGCGGTGCCGCGTGAGGGGTTGAAGGTGCAGTCACCCAGCACCTTGGCGTAGGGGGCGGTGGGCACCGCTGCCGTCACCGGCTGGGCGATGTCGCCCAGAGGCTGCGGCAGGCCGGAGTCACCGGAGCCGCCACCGCCGCCACAGCCGACCAGGGCCAGTGAGAGCAAGGCCGCGAGACTTGCGGCGTGGTGACGGCATTTCAAACCCAGCGATTCAGCAGCCATGAGCGCACCTCAACACAATCAATAGCAATGGCTACGATTCTGCGCCCGCCACAGATGCCGAAGCTAGCGCAATGATCTTTTAACCACGCCGCTGGGCAACACCGTTGGCGAGCGTTGCCAGCAGGGTTTCGGTATGCGCCCAGTCGATGCAGGCATCGGTGATGCTCTGGCCATAGGTCAGCGGCACGCCGGGTTTAATGTCCTGCCGTCCCTCGACCAGATGGCTTTCGATCATCACGCCGGTGATGCGGCGCTCGCCGGCGGCGAGGCGAGCGGCGACATCGGCGCCGACCTCCATCTGCTTGCCGTGCTGCTTCTGGCTGTTGGCATGGCTGAAGTCGATCATCACCTGCTCGCGCAATTTGCCCTTGGCGAGTTCTGCGCAGGCGGCATCCACACTCGCGGCGTCGAAGTTGGTGCCCTTGCTGCCGCCGCGCAGAATCACGTGGCAATCGGGGTTGCCGCGCGTCTCGAAGATCGCGATCTGGCCGCCGTGGGTGAGCGACAGGAAGCGGTGCGAATGCTTGGCCGACTGGCAGGCATCGACCGCGATCTTCACCGAGCCATCGGTACCGTTCTTGAAACCGACCGGGCAGCTGAGTCCGCTGGTCATCTCGCGATGCAACTGCGACTCGGTAGTGCGCGCGCCGATGGCGCCCCAGCTGACGAGGTCCGCCATGTACTGCGGCGTGAGAATGTCGAGAAACTCCACGCCCGCCGGCATGCCGCGCGTGTTGAGTGTGAGCAGCAGCTCGCGCGCCACGCGCAGGCCGCGGTCGATCTGGTAGCTGTCGTTGAGGTCGGGGTCGTTGATGAGGCCCTTCCAGCCCACGGTGGTGCGCGGCT
>JAUSQI010000058.1 GCA_030652575.1 Stagnimonas sp.
GGCAAGATCGTGGCGCTCTCGCGCGGCGAGCCCATCGCCGGCGTGGTGCACCGCGACCGCGGTTACTGAAAGCGAATCCATCATGAACATCCCCTCCCGCGTCCGTCTCATCGACGTCGGCCCGCGAGACGGCCTGCAGAACGAGAAGCAGCCGGTTCCTGCCGCCACGAAGATCGAGCTGGTGCACCGGCTGCAGGCCGCCGGCCTGAGAGAGATCGAGGTCACCAGCTACGTGAGCCCCAAGTGGGTGCCGCAGATGGCCGATGCCGCCGAAGTGCTGGCCGGCCTCAAGCGCGCTGACGATGTGCGCTATCCGGTGCTGGTGCCCAATCTGCAGGGACTCGAGCGCGCAATCGCTACGGGCGTCACGGATATCGCCATCTTCACCGCCGCCAGCGACGCCTTCAACCGCAAGAACATCAATGCTTCAGTGGATGAATCTCTGGAACGCCTCAAGCCCGTTGCCGAGCAGGCGCGTGCAGCGGGCCTGAAAGTACGCGGCTATGTCTCCACCGTATTGGGCTGCCCCTACCAAGGTGCGGTGCCGCTCGCGGAAGTCGTGCGTGTCAGCGAAGCGCTGTTCCACATGGGCTGCTACGAGATCAGCCTCGGCGACACCATCGGCGTCGGCACACCGCATGCCGCACGCGACATGCTGCGCGCGGTGCGTAGCGCGGTGCCCATCGAGCAGCTCGCGGTGCATTTTCACGACACCTACGGACAAGCGCTGGCCAATGTCTACGCCTGCATCGAGGAGGGCGTACGCGTCGCCGATGCGAGCGTGGGCGGGCTGGGCGGCTGCCCGTATGCGAAGGGCGCGACCGGCAATGTCGCCACCGAAGACCTCGTCTACATGCTGCACGGACTGGGCCTCGAAACCGGCGTTGATCTCGATGCGCTGTGCGACACCGCGCGTTGGATCAGCGCCGAGCTGGGCCGCGAGCCGGTGAGCCATGTGGCGAAAGCAAGGCAGCCGCAAGTTGCCTAGATAGCAGCAGCTTCTTCCACAGCAATACGCCGGATGTGCGCACAAAAATCCTCGTCCTCGCCGCGCAGCAGTTCGGGCAGCGCGGCACGAAAGTCGGCATGTGCGCACCACTCGCGCATGTAGTCCTCCCAGCTTTGCCAGAGTCGCCGCGTTTGCTTGGGCATGTCGTCTTCAAACACCAGCAGATACGCACGCTCGAACAGGGCGATGAGAATGCCGAACAGGATCGCCTTGCGCTCCTGCTGTTCCTCGTTCAACTCGTGCGGCTGGCGGCTGACCAGCTTCAAATCGGCGTGGTCGAGGGCGAGCTTCAAGAAATCCTGGTAATCATCCGAGAGCCGCTGATAGATCTCTTCCTCTTCGTTGCGCCGCTCCTTGCGCTGCTCGTGCACGAACACGCCGATGGCCAGCGGCAAACCGATGACGGTCACCAGATAGCTCAGGAACTCCATCCATTCGAAAAGGCTCATGGCAAAAGCATACGCCCGGCCATGTGACGGCTTGACGCGCTTCGTGTAGCAAGTCATTGCACCGGCTATCGCAGTCGCGGCGCCCTCCTACAATAGTGTCCCGCTCCGCAGCCACGACCGTTCCTCGACATGACCATCAAACTCGTTCTCCTTCGCCACGGCCAATCGCAGTGGAACCTCGATAACCGTTTCACCGGCTGGGTCGATGTCGATATCACCGAAGCCGGCAAGGCCGAGGCCGTGAAGGCTGGCGAACTCATGAAGGCCGAGGGCCTGCACTTCGACTGCGCGCACACCAGCGTGCTCAAGCGCGCGATCCGCACCAACTACACGGCGCTGGATGTGATGGATCAGATGTGGATCCCGGTGCACAAGAGCTGGCGCTTGAACGAGCGCCACTACGGCGCGCTGCAAGGCCTGGACAAGGCCGAGACCACGGCCAAGCACGGCGAGGCGCAGGTGAAGATCTGGCGCCGCAGCTACGACGTGCCGCCGCCGGAGATGGCGCTGACCGATGCCGGCCACCCCGCCAACGACCCGCGCTACGCCAAGCTCGATGCCGCCGCACTGCCCGGCACCGAGTCGCTCGCGACCACGTTGGTGCGCGTGCTGCCGTACTGGCACGACCACATCGCACCTCAGCTGAAGGCCGGCCAGACGATTCTCGTCACCGCCCACGGCAACTCGCTGCGCGCGCTCTACAAGTATCTCAACGATGTTGCCGAGTCAGCGATTCTCGAAGTGAACATCCCCACCGCCATTCCGCTGTTGTTCGAGCTGGATGCAAACCTCAAGGTGTTGAGCCACCGCTATCTCGGCGACCCGGAGGCGGCAAAGAAAGCGGCCGAGGCCGTGGCGAACCAGGCCAAGGCGAAATAGCCCGCGTTCACCGCCGCGCGCTCACACGTGCGGCGGTATCCACTCCAGCAAAAACTCTTCGCGGCTCAAATCCAGCAAGGCGTCTTCGCTGATCTCGAAAGGGTCGGCGTCGTAGCCGATGGCGCGGATGGTGTAGCGCGCAAGCCCCGGCACGCGCACCAGCTCGCAGCCCTGTTCGGCTGCGGCGCGGATGGCTTCGGTCAGCGTCATCACGCGCCGCTGCAGGGGGCTTCGGGTGCGGCTGGCGCATCGAGCGCATGGCGCAGCAGTGCGGCTTTCGACACAAAGCGCGTCACTGCCGCGTGGGTGGCGGCGAGCTTGACCGGCGGCGCGATGCCAGCCTCCAGCGCCTCGCTCCAGCGCAGGGCGCACAGGCACCAGAAATCGCCGGGCTTCAGGCCCGGAAACAGATGTTCCGCACGCGGCGAGACCAGGTCGTTGCCGCGCCCGACGCTGAAAGCCAGGAACTCCACCGTCATCTGCGCACACACCAGATGCCGGCCGTGGTCGTTGTCGTCGGTCTTGCAGCAGCCGTCGCGAAAGAAACCGGTCAATGGCGCATACGAGCAGGGCAGCAGCGGCGTGCCAAGCACATTGAGGGCAGGGGTAGTGGTCATGCTGCAAAGGGTAGCCGATGACCCGGAGTCATTTATTTTTTTGAGACCGGTTTCGCACCTGTTCAGCTTCGCGGTGCATTCTCTGCGCCCATCCTGACTCCGCCGATGTCGCATGATCACGCTCGACGTTACCCATACCACGACCTATCGCTACGCCAATCCGGTCAAGTTCCTCGAGCACAGGCTCATCTCGCGTCCGCGCAGTACCCACGAGCTGAGCCTGCTCGACACGGGTCTATCCATCACGCCGCCCGCACAGCTGCGCTGGTTGCATGATGTGTTTGGCAATTCGGTATTGCGACTGACGTTCGACGACGTGGCTGACACGCTCTCGGTCGAGTCGCGATTTAGAGCCGAGCACTATCCGGGTGACCCGCAGCAACTGCTGCTCGATGACTACGCCGTGACACTGCCCTTCGATTACAGCGAGACTGATTCACTGGATCTCGCGCCCTACCTGCGCTGCCACTACGACGACCCGGATCGCTTCGTCGCCGAATGGATGCAGGGCTTCATCGACGCCAATGGCGCGGTGACGCTCGACGTGCTCAACGCGATGGTGCAGACCGTGCAGCGAGACTTCGGCTATCAGCGTCGCGACGAACACGGCACCTGGGCACCCACGACCACGCTCGCCAACCGCGCCGGGGCCTGCCGTGATTTCGCATTGCTGATGATGGAGGCGCTGCGCACCGTGGGTGTGGCGACGCGCTTCGTATCCGGCTACCTCTACGACGAGGCGGCGCTCGAAAACAACAACGGTGTCTTGCTGGGCGGTGGCGAAACGCACGCCTGGTGCGAGGTGTATCTGCCGGGTGCCGGCTGGGTCGCCTACGACCCCACCAATGCGCTGGTCGCCGGTCGCAACCTCATCCCCGTCGCCTTCGCGCGCGACCCAGTGCAGGTGTCGCCGCTCAGTGGCGGCTTCGAGGGCTTGACGGGAGATTTCATGGGCATGGAAGTCAGTGTCACCATCACCCGCGTGCTGCCGCCGGAATCGGTAGATGAGGCGATGCTGGAAAACCCGGCAGCGCTCGACGTCGATGCGGATTCACAGCTTGATCCCCCGCCGCCAGTGAGTGACGACGCACAGCCGAAGTCTGCGCTGATCAGCGCGCCGGTCGCGTCCTGATCTCACCGCGGGCCAGGGCCTCGGCGGTGTTGCCGTCGATGTCCTGCGCGCTGAGGTCAGCGCCCTTGGCCTTGAGGTCGTCGAGCAGCTCCAGGCGGCCGAACAAGGCGGCGTACATCGCTGGCGTTTGGCCGACGGCGTTGGCTTGATTGGGGCTGCACGCACTTTTCATCAGCGTGCGGGCGATCAACAGCTCGCCTTTGAAGATTGCACCCATCAGGGCCGTATTGCCGCGCTGGTCTTCGGCGCAGGCATTCGCACCAGCTTTCAGCAATAGATCAACCGCCTCGGGATGGCCGTTGTAGGCAGCGAGGATGAGCGCGGTGTAGCCCTTGCCGTCGCGGGTGTCGAGGTCGTAGCCGGCCGTGATGAACTCTTGCAGCATGTCGGTGCGGCCTGCGCGGGCGGCGTCGAAGAAATAGGTTTGCAGCGGTGATTTCACATCGCCCGCAATCGCGGGCGTGGCTGCGTAGTCGGCAGCAGGTTCAGTGGCGTGGCTGGGCTTGCTGAAAGAAAGGGCACAGAGCACCAGCGCCCACGATGCGGTGATGAAACGAATGTTCGAGGGCATGAGTGCGCTCCAGGAAAAAAGAAGAACCTCTCTCCCGCCTGCGGGAGAGAGGACAACATCCATATCGCCTTACTCGCTCAGCGTTTCGGCACGCGCCTTCACGCTCGCCACGTCAACGCCGGCCTTTTTCGCCAGCGCCGTGCCGTAACTGGCATCGGCCTTGTAGAAGTGGCTCAGCATCACCAACTGGGTTTCCTTGTTTTTGGTGTTTGCCAACTCGCCACCCAGATTGCCGATCAGCTCGTTCTGCTGCGCCTTGCTCAGTGAGCGATAGAACTCGCCGGCCTGACGGAAGTTGAGCGACTTCTTGGAGTTGGCCTGCGCCTGCTGCGTGGTGCCGGTGAGCGGCAGGTTGGAGTATTTGGCACTCGCATCCTGCGGCTTTGGCTCGTTGCGGCTCGGCTCGTAGTTGACCCGGCTTGTGGTCGCGCCCTTGTCGGCATCGCCCGCCTGATTGTTGTTGTTCACGGCCACGCGCGGTGCGTTGATCGGCAGCTGGAACACATTGGTGCCGACGCGATACAGCTGCGTATCGTTGTAGCTGAAGATGCGACCTTGCAGCAGACGGTCTTCGCTGGGCTCAATACCCGGCACGAGATTGCCGGGTGCGAAGGCACTCTGCTCGGTCTCTTGAAACACGTTGGCCGGATTGCGGTTGAGCGTCATGGTGCCGACCTTGATCTCCGGCACGCCGGGCCAGGTCTTGGTGGCATCGAGCGCGTTGAAATCGAACTGCGCCAACTGCTCCGGCTTCAGCACCTGCACGTACAAATCCCACTTGGGGAAGTTGCCGGCCTTGATGTTGTTCACCAGATCTTCCGTCGCATTGTTGAAGGTCTTGCCTTGCAGCGCATTGGCTTCGGCCTGCGTCAGGTTCTTCTCGCCTTGCAGTGAGTCCCAGTGGAACTTCACGTAGCTGATGGCACCCGCAGCGTTGACGAACTTGTAGGCGTGCACGCTGTTGCCGTCCATCTGGCGATAGTTGGCGGGGATGCCGAATTCGGAAAACAGGCGCGTCAGCATCTGGGTCGACTCGGGCACGCCGGACATGAAGTCGAACACGCGCTCGGTGGTCTGCAAATTGTCATCGGGCGAGGGCTTGAGGCTGTGCACCATGTCCGGGAACTTGATGGCATCGCGGATGAAGAACACCGGCAGGTTGTTGCCGACCAGATCCCAGTTGCCTTCGCCGGTATAGAACTTCACCGCGAAGCCGCGCGGGTCGCGCAAGGTTTCGGGTGAGTGCAGGCCGTGGATGACGGTGGAGAAGCGCGTGAACACCGGCGTGGTGGTGCCGGGCACGAACACCTTGGCCTTGGTGAACTGGCTGATGTCACCGGTGGCAACGAACTCGCCGTGTGCGGCGGTGCCGCGCGCATGCACCACACGCTCGGGGATGCGCTCGCGGTCGAAGCGTTGCAGCTTCTGGATCAACTGAATGTCTTGCAGCAGCACCGGGCCATCGGGGCCCGCGGTCTGCGAGTTCTGGTTGTCGCCAACGGGCGCGCCGTTGTCGCGGGTGAGTGCTGCGGCGTGCGCGGTTGCCGCCATCAGCAGGGCGCTGCTGGCGAAGGCGGTGAGCGCCACTGCGCTGAAAACTTTGCCTGCCGTCATGGGGTAGGTATTCATTGGAAATCTCCATTGGTTTGGGTGTGCTGCCCAGCGACCATAAAGATCATGTCAACGACGGTGAAATTGTTTCACTACTGCGGGCCGATTGGCTTTGACGATGGTGCGCTGCACATCAAGCCCGTTCAGGCTTTGCGGCGATGACGCAAGGCCGGATTACGGCTGAGGCGGCAGCCATCCCCGTGCGCGCAGCAGGCTTTGCGCATCGTCGCTGTCGTGCGCAAACCAGGCTGCCGCACTGCCGAGGATGAAGCTGTAGCCCCAGGCATCCATGTCGGCAAAACAACGCGTTTGCGAGTAGCCCTCCAGCCGCTCGGCAAGCAGGCACTGCAGGTAGCAGACGGCGTTTTCTTCAGTGTCTGTGCCGCCGGCATTGGTGTGCAGCGTGCTGCGGCGCGTGGCGTCGGCCAGCAGCCAGTGACAGGCCTCGTGCAATGCGGAATGCACCGGCGTGTCGGCGCGCAGATACAGCCCGTTGCCGATCAGCCCGGCTTCGCTGTCGCCCCAGTAGCTGCCGGGGATTTCGGTTTCGGCAGCCACGGCATGGATCTGCAAACCCAGCGGCTGCAGCAGCGCTTGCAGCGCCTGCGACGGCAGTGCAGCGCACGGCAACACCGTGGCGGCAAGGTCGTCGGGCGCGGGACGCTCAGTCGGCGATGAGTCGGTCACGGCCGGCATGTTTGCCTTGGTAGAGCAGATCGTCCGCGCGGCGCAGCATCAGCTTGGCGATGCCGTGCGCGGCGGCTTCCGGCTGCGGTGCAATCACTTCGACGAATCCGCCAGACGCGGTGACGACACGCGACTCTCCGCCGGCCTCGTGCGTGATCCCTAGTGCCGCGATGCCTGCCCGCAAAGTCTCGGCGAGACGACGCGCATCGGCAGGTTTGGCATCGACCCAGACCGCCACAAACTCTTCGCCGCCGATGCGCGCGCAGAAGTCATGCGGTCGCCGCATCTGGCTCGACAACCAGGCCCCGATGCGGCTCAGGCAGACATCGCCGGCCGGGTGCCCATAGCGGTCGTTATAGGCCTTGAACTCGTCGATATCGAGCACCATCAGCGCGACATTGCCGCTTTCGCGGGCAGCCGCACGGATCAACTGCACCAGCGAGCGATCAAAGTGACGGCGGTTGGGCAACCCGGTGAGCGGGTCGTGCAGGGCAAGCATCGAGAGCTGCCGTCGCCGGTACCAGTTCTCGCGCGTGGTGTGTTCCAGCACATAGCCACCGGCAGAGAGCATGGCAAACAGGATGCTGAGCGAAAGGCAGTTGTAGAGCGCCTCGCTGTTGACGCCGAAAGTGTGCAACTCCGCGCCGTTGACCGCGACCACAATCAGCAGGGACCACGGGAAGAAATAGGTAAAGCGCAGCCGACCCAGCGCATACACCGCCGCGATGGTGATGGCGGCAAAACCGAAGGGCACGACGTAGCCCTGCTCCGCGCCGATCATCCGCTGCAAGAACAAGCCGCCGGTGACGGTGATGGTGGCCAGCACCATGGCGGCCGGCAAGGCGCGTCGTAGCGGGGGCAGGCAGGCGATGAGTGCAAGCAGCAGACCCGGAATCTGCACCCCGAATTGCAGCAGGCGGGAGACCGGCACAAACGCGGCTGGCGGGTGCAGAAACAACGCGTCGTAGAGCGGCGTGAGGGCGACCGAGACAATCGACAGCACGA
The DNA here is from genome assembly GCA_030652575.1 of Stagnimonas sp. Classification (GTDB taxonomy): domain Bacteria; phylum Pseudomonadota; class Gammaproteobacteria; order Nevskiales; family Nevskiaceae; genus Stagnimonas. Next base: position 7,961 of record JAUSQI010000058.1, read on the forward strand.
GAATCAGCAGCCGCGACGGCAGGCTGTCGCGTTCAAAATCAGTGCGGAAGGCAGCCTCCAGCGGGGCATCGAAGCGCAACCGCCGCAGGCTGGTTTTCAGCGCTGCTTCGGTCGCGATCGTCATCCCTTCACCCAGGTTTTGTGGGGCTTTGTCAGTCAAGGTCTTTCGCTGGTTTTGTGGCTAAAGTGTAGCGTCCGTCAGATCAAGCCACTCCGAAGACCCTGCATGTCCGATAACGCTGTTAAGCCCGCGCACGCCAGCACTCTGCGCATCGGCATCGACCTGGGCGGCACCAAGACCGAGGCGGTTTTGATGGCGGCGGATTCGCGCCTGCTGGCGGTCGAGCGCCGGGCGACGCCGTTCAACGATTACGAAGGGCAGATCGCCACCATCGTCGCCCTGGTGCGGCAGATGGAAAAAACAGCTGGTGTCAGCGGCCTGCGCGTCGGCATTGCCCACCCGGGTGCGCTGCTGCGTCAAACAGGGTTGATCCAGAACGCCAATTCCACCTGCCTCAACGGCCGGCCCTTGCAGCGCGACATCGAATCGGCCTTGGGGTACCGCGTGCGCATGGCCAACGATGCCGACTGCCTGGCGGTGTCCGAGGCCGCCGATGGCGCCGGTGCCGGTGCGGCCTGCGTGTTTGCGGTGATTCTGGGCACCGGGGTGGGTGGCGGCATCGTCATCAACGGGGCCTTGCGGCAAGGCCCCAATGCGATTGCCGGCGAGTGGGGCCACAACGCCCTGCCGTGGCCGCGCGCCGATTGGGGCGAGGTGCCAGGGCCCGCGCATTGGGACGGCCAGCACGGCGTGATCGAGGCCTATCTGGCCGGGCCGGGCTTTGCGGCGGATTACGCGCGCGCGACCGGGCAGGGGCTGCGCAGCGAGCAGATCGTCGCCGCCGCCACGGCGGGCGAGCCGGCGGCGCTTGCGGCAGTGGCGCGCTATCAGCATCGGCTGGCGCGGGCCTTGGCGAGCGTCATCAACGTCATCGATCCGGACATCATCGTGCTGGGTGGTGGCTTGTCGCGGGTGCCTCTGCTCTATGACCAGGTCACGGCGCTGTGGCGGCAATGGGTGTTTACGGAAACCGTGCACACGCGGCTTGTCGCTGCCGCGCATGGCGACAGCAGCGGCGTGCGCGGTGCGGCCTGGTTGTGGCCTGCGATCTAGCGGCGAGCGCTCTGGCGACGCTCGACGACACCCTCGGGCAATGCAAGCTGCTGCTTGCGGCGATCTTTCAGCTCGGGCTCGCGCCGCTCGAAGCGAGGCCGCGGACGCAGCGAGAGTTCGCGGCGCGTTTCTTCCGTGGCTGAGAACATCAGCTTGTAGAACGCGAAAGCCATCAACAGCACCGCCAGCGATATCAACACCAGATCGAGAATCCAGGCACCCATGTCACGCTCCTTTGGCAACCCCTGCATGACTTGAAACACGCGCTTTCTGATGGCGCTTTTTAGTCATCTGCGCAGTGTAGGTCGTGACGGGGGCGATGGTGGCCAGACAGGAGTTTTTATCTACGCGCTGGGTGTTGCGGCGGATAAACGCGCGCTGGTCACCGTCAACCGGTAGATCAGGGTCTGCGTGAAGGTCTTGTAGAAGCGCAGCTGGCTGTCGGTGGCGAGGTTGTCGAGCAGCGAGGCATTGATCTTCAGCGCCAGCACCTGGGACGCCGCCACCACCGATGCCGTGCGTCTGGCGTTGCTCAACAGCCCGATCTCGCCAAAGCAATCGCCCTTGGTCAGCACGTGGATGGGTTTGTCGCCCTTCTTGACGATGGCCTGACCCATGGCAAGGATGAAAAAAGCGTTGTCCAGCTCGCCTTCTTCGAGAATCAGCTTGCCGGGCTGATAGGTCTTGAGCTGGCAGGCCGAGAGCACTTCATCCACCTCGATTTCGGTGAAGGCATTGAAGAAACTCAGGCCGCGCAGCGAGTCGCGGTTTTCGCGGCGCGTGGCCTGTGCATCGCTCTGCCGCAGGCGTTCGTACTCGCGGTTGAGGTCGCTGGCGAGATCCTTGCCGGATTGATAGCGATCGGCCGGTTTCTTGGCGAGCAGCTTGGCGACGATGAGTGCTACATCCCTGGGCACGTCGGGCCGCTTTTTTTCTACCGGCGGGGCCGGCAGATTGCGAATGGCCGCGAACAAACCCGGCAGATGCGGCGAGAAAAACGGTGTTTCGCCGGTGAGCAGCTGATACATCACCGCGCCCAGCGCGTAGAGGTCGGACGTCGGCCCCAGCGGCTGGCGCGTGACCTGCTCGGGCGACATGTAGAGCGGCGAGCCGACCGCGTTCATGCCGTCTTCGCTCTTGCGTTCGTTGATCTCGGCAATCGAGAAATCCATGATCTTCGGCACGCCGTCGCGCGTCATCATGATGTTCGTGGGCTTGATGTCGCGGTGCAGCACGCCCTTGGTGTGCGAGTAGTCCAGGCCGCGCGCGCAGCGGGCCATCACATCCAGCAGTTTTTCCAGCGGCATTCGCGGGCCTTCCTTGCGGCACCAGGGCTGCAAGGTATCGCCGTCGATGTACTCCATCACGATGTAGCAGAGGTCGACCTCCATGCCCGCGTCGTAGAGCGCGACGAGGTTGGGATGGTTGAGCATGCCGGCGGCGCGCGCTTCGGTGAAGAAGCTGGCGGCGGGTGAATCCTTGCCGCCCAGATGGCGCGGCTCTTCGCTCAGTTGCAGGGCGATCTTCACCGCCACGTCGCGACGCACGAAGGGATCAAAACCCTTGTAGACCAACCCGCTCGCACCCTTGCCAAGCAGACCCGCGATTTCGTATTTGCCGATCTTGTTAGGGGCCGGTCCGCCGAAGATCGGTGTATCGAAATTGATGACGGTAGGGTCGCTCATGGCGCGGCCAGTGAATGCAATATCACCAGCATAGCCCGCAGAGGCGCTGCAATGTCAGAGCTTGCCGGTCAAACGGCCGTGGACGAAATTGGCGATGGCGAGGATGGCGCGATCGGCTTCAGGCATCTGCCCGCCGTGCAGCTGCCACACATGCCAGAGGCGAGGCCAGATTTGCAGCGTCACCTGCACGCCCTGCTGCGTGGCGGCCTGTGCGAGGCGGGTGGAGTCATCCAGCAGCACCTCGTCGCTGCCCACCTGCACGAACAAGGGCGGCAGGCCGGTGAGATTGGCCAACAGCGGCGAGAGCGTGGGTTGGCGCGGGTCCTGATCGCCGGCGTAATGCTGACCGGCGGCATGGATGAACGATTTGGTGAGCAGCCATTCCTTCTGCTGCGGCGCGTTCATCGAAGCACCGCTGTGGGTGAGATCGGTGAACGGCGACAGCAACACGATGCCGGCGGGTTGCGGCAACGGTGCATCCTTGAGCCGCAGCGCCAGCGCCAGCGACAAACCGCCGCCGGCGGAGTCGCCGGCGATGATGATCTTGTTGGCGGGGATGCCCTGATCGAGCAAACCTTTGTACGCCGCCAGTGCATCGTCCACCGCCGCCGGGTGCGGATGCTCAGGCGCCAGCCGGTAGTCCGGCACCGCGACGCAGACGTGCGCATCGCGGGCGATGCGGGAGGTGAGCCCGCGATGGGTGCCTGGTGAACCGGTGACATAACCGCCGCCGTGCAGATACAGCACGAAGCCGCGCGCCCCTGCGGCGGGGTTGGCCACCCATTCCACATCGACACCGCCGAGCTGGCCGAAAGTCAGCTTGGTGCCGCGCGGCATCCACAACAGCTTGGCGAGCTTTGCCAGCTTGGCGCGCGAGGCGGCTGACGGCTGTTGCGCCAGCGCGGGCCGCATGACGTGGTAGACGAAAAAGCGCGTCAGCAGGGCGCGCAGCGAGAGAGGGGCGTTGGCAGGGAGGTTCATGCGGCAAGCGTAGCCGGTCTGTGTGACGTTGCCGAACGGCGGCGCGTGTGAAGGAGCTGGTTTTTTACCGAGCACCGCAAGAAAGTCACGTGAAATTAACAGTTCGTTGACGTCACATTGTTTACGTTCAGTTGACAAGCGGTTCGTCTCGCAACCGCAGTCAATTAGGGAGTTACCCATGCTTTTCGTCCGTTCTGCGGTCAGCCTCGCCGTGGCCGCCTTCTGCCTGCCGGTGCTGGCGGATGACGCCGCCCCCACCGCGCTGCTCGAACCGGTGCAGGTCACTGCCACCCGCACTGCCGAGTCCACCTTCGACGTGCCGCAGCCGGTGACGGTCGTGGGCCGCGAGGAGATCGCCAACCGCACGCCGCAAGTGCTGGCCGAGGCGCTGCGCGGCGAAGCGGGTGTGTTCTTCCAGCAGACGGCACCGGGCCAGGGCATGGTGATCGTGCGTGGTCTGAAGGGCAGCGAAGTGCTGCATCTGGTCGATGGCTTCCGCCTCAACAACGCCTTCTTTCGCACCGCACCTTCGCAGTACGTGGCACTCATCGACCCCTGGAATGTCGAGCAGCTCGAAGTGCTGCGCGGCCCCTACGCCACCTATTACGGCAGCGATGCGATGGGCGGCGTGGTGCAGATCACCACGCCCGAAGAGCGCTTTGCCAGCGATGCGCCCCAGTACCGCACGCGCGCACTGCTGCACTACCAGAGTGCCGATCTCACCAAGGTGGGCCGGCTCTCGCACGCGATCGGCAACAAGCACCTTTCGGTGGCGGGTGGCATCACCACGGCGGATTACGGCAACCGCCTGGTCGGCGGCGCCGGGCAGATCGCCGACGGCCGCGGCAACATCAGCTTCGGCGATCGCGTCGGCCCCACCGATTACACCGCGCGTTCCTACGACTTCAAGACCCTGTGGACGCCCAATGCCGCCCACGAGTTGATGTTGCAGGTGCAGTACTTCAATACGCCCTCGGGCATCCCGCGCTATTCGACCGAGCTGGTGCCGGGCTTCAACCCCATCAGCGGCACCAATCCTTCGCGCGCCGATGCGCAGTACTACAACGCGCGCGAGTTCTATCAGCTGCGCTATCGCGCCACCGCACCGATTGCCTTTCTCGATACCTTCGAAGCACAGCTGGGCCGTCAGGTGATCGACGACGACCGCTTCGACCTGCAACGCAATCTCACCCGCCGCGAAACCGAGAAAAGCCGCTCCACGCTCGACGGCCTGACGCTGGCCGCCAGCACCGGTCTGGGCGCCGTGACGCTCAAATACGGTGCCGAGTTGTACCGCGATGAAGTCGAGAGCCGCCGCGTGCGCCAGGACGGCACCGGTGCGCCAGTGGTGAACAGCCCGACCACGGCCTTCAAGAGCCGCTACCCGAACGGGGCCAGCACCGACAACCTCGGCGCGTATCTGGGTGCCGAATGGGCCCTGAGCCCGCGTGTCCGCGTGGACCTCGGCGGTCGCATCAACGACACCAAGACCAAGCTGCCGGCAGCCCCCGAGTCCGATCGCCCCATCGGCGGCACGCTCAACAACACCGACTACAGCGCTCAGGCCGGATTGCGGGTGGCGCTCACCCCGACCCTCGCCTGGGTCAGCAACGCCGGGCGCGGCTACCGCGCACCGAATATCTTCGACCTCGCCGCCACCGGGGATCGCGCGCAGAACCGTGTCGTCGTCGCCAACCCCGATCTGAAACCGGAAAGCCTGGTTTCGGTCGACACCGGTTTCAAGTTCGGCAACCGCAAGGCGCAGGCGGAACTGGTGGGTTTCTACTCGCGCTATCGCGACCGCATCACGCTCATCAACCCCGCCGTCGCCAACGGCGAGCAGGGCTGCACCGAGGCCGCCGGCTGCGCGCAGAACCGCAACATCACCAAGGCCACCTACTACGGTGTGGAGTCGGGCGGGCAGCTGGCGCTGGCGAGCAACCTCAGCCTGAAGGCGAGCGTGAACTACACCTGGGGCGAGCAGAAAAACAACGGCAGCACCCAGCCCGGCAACCGCGTGCCACCGCTCAACGCCTCGCTGGCCATGCGCTGGCAGCCGCTGCCGACGGTGGAGGTCGAACCCAGCATCTGGGCTAACGGCACACAAGACCGGCTGGATGACACCGACCTCGCCGACAACCGCATCGCCAAGGATGGCACCGCCGGGTTTGGTGTGGTGAACCTACGCGCGGGCTGGACGCCGAACGACACCTACCGCGTGCAGCTGTTCGGCGAAAACCTGCTCGACAAAAGTTATCGCGAACATGGCTCTGGCATCGACGGCCGTGGTCGTGGCGTCGGCATCACGCTGTCAGCCGACTTCAAGTAAGGCGCATGGCATCGTTAAAAGACCCGCTCCGGCGGGTCTTTTTTGGGTGATCGTCGCGCAAGAAAAAGGCCCGCTTGCGCGGGCCTTCAAATGCGGCGTGCTGCGGATTACAGACCGATGATGCCGCCGTCGTCCTTGGTGATGACGATGGTCGAGGAGCGCGGCCGCGCCGTGCCGCTGGCAGCATCTGCGAGCGGGTTGCTACCCATCGGCCAGTGGCTCTGGAACGTTGCGGGTTTGGTCAGATCGAGATTGGTCACCACCTCGCCTGGGTGCTGGATGTTGACGAACATCGTCTTGCCATCCGGCGTCATGTCCACGCCCGTCAGCTCGCAGCCCTTGGGGCCGACCAGGAAGCGGCGAATCACCGGCACCTGGCCAAACTCGCCCGGGATGGTGACCAGCATCTGGTTGTTGCTAAGTGCCTCGCTGCCAGAACCTGCTGCGCCAGTGCCGGTGGTGAAGGTCGAACCGTCATCGGTCTGGATCCACAGCAGGCCGCGCGGGTCCATCCACAGGCCATCGGGGCTGGAAAAATCACTGACGCTGGTGAGCTGCGAAATGTTGTTGGCGGCGTTGTCGGCACGCGCGCCGAACACCAGGATTTCCCAACGGAAGTTGGTGGCGGAATTGTCGCCACCGGCCTCACGGATACGGATGATGTGGCCGTTGCCGTTGTTGACGCGCGGGTTGGCGGCATCGACGCCGATGTCTTGTCCGCCCTTGTAGATTTCCGGCAGCTCGGTGGCCGCGCCATTGCCGCGACCGGAGTTGTTGGTGAGCGTGAAAAACACGTCGCCGTTGGCCTGGTTGACGGTGGCCCACTCGGGGCGATCCATGTTGGTCGCACCGGCGATGTCAGCTGCACGACGGGTGACGATGGCGACATCGGCCTGCGTGCCGAAACCGTTGGCGGACGACAGGCCGTTCTGGCCAGGGGCCAGCTCCAGCCAGGTGCCGTTGCCGCTGGAATCAAACTTGGCGGCATAGAGCTTGCCGCTGTTCATGTACTTGTCGCCAGCGGCAACGCCGCCACCGACATCGGCCGGGTCCCAGTTGGCGCTGGAGACGAACTTGTAGATGTACTCGAAGCGGCCGTCGTCGCCCATGTAGAACGTCACCGGCTTGCCGGCGGTGATCTTGCCGGGCCAGCAGCCCTCGTGGCCCATGCGGCCGAGCGCGGTGCGCTTCTTGATGACGCTTGCCGGGTTGAAGGGATCGACTTCGACGATGTAGCCGAAGTTGTTCGGCACGTTGCGGTAGTCGGCGCTGCCATCGGCACCGGTGGCGGTGCAGTCGAAGCGCTTGAACTCTTCCTCGTTGCCGTCGGCGGTATCCCAGTTGTGACCCTGGAAGCCGACCGAATCCACCGCCGCACCGGCGGCGTTGATGGTGCGGATGCCATAGCGCTCGATGTCGTCGCGACGGGTCTGGTCGGCCTTGCCGCGGAAGAAGTAGCCGGCCCAGTTTTCTTCGCAGGTCAGGTACGTGCCCCAGGGCGTGTAGCCATTGGCGCAGTTGTTGAGCGTGCCCTGCGTGCTGATGCCGTCGCCGAAGGTCGCGCCGTTGGCGGTGTAGCTCTTGTGCTTCAGGCGTGCATCACCGGCGGCGGGGCCGCTGAAGGTCATCGGCGTGCGGGCGGTGAGGCGGCGGTTCTTGGCGCTGTCCAGCACCTGGGTCACGCCGTTGCCGGTGACGCCGCGCGTCACTTCGATGACGCTGATGCCGTGGGCTTCGATTTCCTTCAGAACCTGGCTGCTGACGCGGCGGTTGCCGTTGGTGCGGGTGTTGTCGATCTTGCCGGCGTGCAGGAACGCCTCGGTCAGCGCCTCGTGGTTCATGCACAGCAGGCCGCGTGCGGAGTTGTCGGCCTGGAAGGTGCCGGCGGCATTCATGCCGAAGAAATACAGCGCGTCGAAGTGGTCGCCCGCACGGTTGGCGAAGTCGGTGTCGGTGCCGTCGTTCTTGTAGGCGGGGATGCCGGCCTTGACCGGGTCGCCGAGGCTGTAGAGCACCGTGGCGGTGTAACCGGCCGGGATCACCACGCGGTCGGCGAGGCTCTTGGCAATGCTGGTCACCGCCGGGGTGGGGGCTTCCATCAGTCCGTCGCCCGTGCAGCTGGCGAGCAGCGAGCCGCCGGCAGCCACGGCGGTGGCCGCCGTCACGCCTGCCATCACTTCGCGGCGGGTCATCTGGGTTTGCATGACGTTCTGGTAGAAATTGCGGCTGGTTTCATCGACGCTGAGGTTGTCGATGATCTCGGGATGGTTATGCGACATGGCGCTTTCCTTGCTGAGGGACTTATGGGCTGGGAGTTGGAGCCGCGAGAGCCTAGTAAGGACCTGTGAAGGTCCGGCGACGGTTTGGTTACAAACCGTTCATCTGGCGCTGCGGCCGGTTTCTGGCGGCGGGCAGGGTGCGGGACTAAAATCCGCGTCCCTTTCGGTAGGTCACTCCTTCATTGGACGCATCCCACCCCGCAGTTCAGGTCGTCGTTTCGCCTGATCCGCTGACGCACCAGTTCCACGTCGTGGTCTCTCTCGACGCGCCGCAGGACTGCGTGTTCCGCCTGCCCAACTGGATTCGCGGCAGCTATCTGGTGCGCGATTTCGCCAAGCACGTTTCAGCACTCGCGGCCGAACGCGAGGGTGCAGCGCTCGCCATCGAGCGGCTGGACAAATCCAGCTTTCGGGTATTGGCCCCGGCCGGCGCGGTGACCCTGCGCTACAGCGTCTACGCCTACGACGAATCGGTGCGCAAGGCGTTTATCGACACCCGGCGCGGCTTCTTCAATGCCTCGTCGCTGGTGTATTGCCCGGCGGGCTTCGAGCAGTCCGCATTTGCGCTGCGGGTCGAAAAACCCGCACTCGCAGCAGCCCAGGATTGGCAGCTGGCGACGGCGCTGAACGCAGTCGATGCGGATGCCTCTGGCTTTGGTGCTTACCGCGCCGCCAACTACGAAACCCTGATCGACTCGCCGGTGGAGATGGCCGCCTTCCAGCGCATCGACTTCGTCGCCCGCGACGTGCCGCACACGCTGACGCTCTCGGGCCGCTGCGAGGTCGATCGCGCCCGGCTCGTCCAGGACCTGACGCGGATCTGCAGCGCACAGCGCGAAATGTTCGGTGACGAACCCGCCATGCCGCGCTACTGGTTTCTCACCCACGTCACCGCCAACAGCTACGGCGGGCTGGAGCATCGCGAATCCACCGCGCTGGTCTGCGCCCGTGCCGATCTGCCGCGCCCCGGCACGACCGGCCTGAGCAGGGAATACCGCACCTTTCTCGGACTGTGCAGCCACGAGTATTTCCACTTGTGGAACGTCAAGCGCATCACGCCGCAGGGTTTTGCCGGGAGTGATTTGCAGGCCGCAGGCTACTCGCGCGACCTCTGGCACTACGAGGGTGTGACCAGCTACTACGACGACCTGTTTCTGCTGCGCGCCGGCGTGATCGACGCGCCCAGCTATCTGGACCTGGTCGCCGAGGCCGCGACCCGGCTCGAACGCACACCCGCGCGCCTTGCGCACACGCTGGCCGATGCGAGCTTCGAGACCTGGATCAAGTACTACCAGCCGGACGAGAACAGCCCCAACGCCAGCACCAACTATTACGTCAAGGGCGCGCTGGTGGCGCTGTGCCTGGATTTGATTCTGCGCCGCGACAGCATCGCCACACTCGACGATGTGCTGCGTGCGCTCTGGCAGCGTTACGGCCGCGTCGATGTGCCCGCGCCCGAAGGCGCGCTGGAAGCGGTGGCGGCTGAACTGAGCAGCCTCGATCTCAAGCCCTTCTTCGACGCCGCTCTGCGCGGCACTGCCGAACTGGCGCTGGCCGAGACGCTGGCCGACTTCGGCGTGCTCGCCCAGCGTCGCGTCGCGACGGGCGATAGCGACGGTGGTGGCCGCAACACCGCCGTGCCGCTGCGCTGCACGCTGGGCTGCAAGCTCAAGGCCGATGGCAGCGTCGCGCATGTCATCACCGGCTCGCCCGCACAGCAGGCAGGTTTGGCGGGTGGCGATGTGCTGATCGCACTCGACGGTTTCAATATCTCTGCGGGTAACTTCGCGCGCCGCCTCAACGCGCTCGCACCGGGTGTGCCGGTGGAGCTGTTCTGGTTTCGCAGCGATGAACTGATGCGCGCGCAAATCACCCCGCAAGCGGCTGCTGCCGACACCTGGACGCTGACGCTGATGGACACCCTGAATGCAACGATGGCGGCACGTCGCCAAGCCTGGTTGAACGTCTGATGGCCATTCAACGCGCCAGCCTGCCGGCCCATTTTTCCGGGATTGCGGAATCTGAGATACACAGCCTTGCGGCCTTGTTCGATGCTCGCGTAGTGCGCACGCCGCAGGCCATTGCCTGCCGCTGGTTCGATCGCCAGGCCGAGACCTGGCAGCAGCTGAGCTGGGCCGCGCTCGATGCCAAGGCGCAGGTGTTTACCGAGGCACTGGCCGCCGTGCAGCTCGCGCCCGGCGCGCGCGTGGCGTTGATGCTGGATAACGGGCCAGACTGGCTGGTGGCCGAACAGGCGATCTACCGCCTGGGCCTGGTCAGCGTCGGTATTTTCATGGCCGATACCGCAGGCAATGCCGCGCATGTGCTGAACGATTCCGGCGCTGCGGTGTTGTTCGTGCGCGATGCCGACTTGTGGTCTGGCATCGCTGCCGAGAAACCGCTGCCGGACTTGCAGCGTGTGGTGCTGATGCGCAGTATCGCGCCCTTGGGCGATACCCGCGCGCAGGGCCTGGATGACTTTCTGGCGTCAGGTACCGGCACGGCCTCGCGCGCGACGCCCAATGCCTCCGCGCTTGCCAGCCTCGTCTACACCTCGGGCACCACCGGGGCTGCCAAGGGCGCGATGCTGACCCATGCTGCGTTGCTCGCGAATGTCTTTGCCTGTGAACGCGCATTCGCCTCGGGGGCGGATGTGGTCAAGCTCTCGCTGCTGCCGCTGTCGCATTCCTTCGAGCGCGTGGCGGGCTGGCATCACGCCGTACTGGTCGGTGCCGAGACGGCGTTCTCGCGCGGCGCGGAATATCTGACTGAAGACCTGCTGCACATCCGCCCCACCGCCATGCTCGCGGTGCCGCGCGTGTATGAGCGTCTCTACGCCAAGCTCTCGCAGGCGTTTCTCGATGGCCCGCTGCACCAGCGTGCGCTGTTTCATCTGGCGGTGAGCGAGTCCTCTCGGCGCTTCTCGAAGCGGCTGACGGGGCGGCTGGTATCGGCGGTGCAGCAGCGCTTTGGCGGCCGCCTGCGCATGGCGATCAGCGGTGGTGCGCCGCTGTCGCCGGAGATCGCCAAGGCGTTTACCGCGCTGGGCGTGCCGCTGATGCAGGGCTACGGCCTCACCGAGGCAGGCCCGGTGGTCAGCGTCAATCGCATGGATGGCAGCGCCGATGCTGACTCCGCCGGCCAGCTGCTGGACAACGTCGAGATCCGCATCGCCCCCGATGGCGAGCTGTGGGTGCGCAGCCCCTCGCTGATGCAGGGCTATTGGCGCGACCCGGAAGCCACTGCCCGCGTGCTTGACGACAGCGGCTGGCTGCATACCGGCGACAAGGCGTCGCGCTTGTCCGGCGAGACGCTGGTGCTGACCGGCCGCCTCAAGGATGTGGTGGTGATGAGCACCGGCGTCAAGGCCTGCCCGGCAGAAATCGAGTCGCGCCTCACCGCCGACTCACTGTTCGATCAGGTGCTGGTGTTGGGCGAATCGCGACCCTATCTGGTGGCCCTGCTGGTGGCCGATGCCACCGAGCTGGAAGCGCTGAAACGCTTCGTCGATTTCAAGGACGCCAACGCAGACGGCGCCCATCTCGAACGCGCCCTGCTGCAACGCTGTCGTGCGCGGCTGGCTGATTTGCCGCACAGCCATCAGCTCTGCCGCGTGGCGCTGGTGCCCGCCTTCACGCTTGCCAACGGGCTGGTGACCACCACGCTCAAGCCGCGTCGCGCCGCCATCAGCAAGGTGCATGCGGCGCTGGTCGAGTCGCTCTACGCAGGGCATTGCCACGCCTACAAAACCGACTGCGCCAGCAATGCCGAGACGCGCTCCGGCTAGTCGGTGAACAGTGTTCGCGCCACCACCGTGGCCAGCGCTGCGCCCACACATTGCGCCAGCACGAACCCCACGATGCCGGCGGGATGAATGCCCGCGAACGTGTCGGTGAGCGCACGCGCCACCGTCACCGCAGGATTGGCGAATGAAGTGGAGGCGGTAAACCAGTAAGCCGCGGTGATATAAGCCGCCACTAGCACCGGCACTTGCGAGACTGCATGGCGCAGCCCGCCGAGGATGGTCAGCACCAGCCCAAACGTTGCCACCGCCTCCGCCAGCCATTGCGAGCCACCACTGCGAATATGCGTCGAGGTTTGCAGAATCGGCAGCGCGAACATCGCGTGCGTGAGCCACACGCCCAGCACGCCGCCAGCGACTTGCGCCGCTGCATAGGCTGGCAACATTTGCCACGGTCGTTCGCCGCGCGCACAGAACACGGCGGTGACGGCAGGGTTGAAGTGCGCGCCGGAGATCGGTCCCAGTAGCGTGATGAGCACGTAGAGTCCACAACCGGTCGCCAAGCTGTTGGCAAGCAGGGCAACAGCAAGATTGCCCTCTGCCAGGCGTGCTCCCATGATGCCGCTGCCCACCACCACGGCCAGCAGCAAGGCCGTGCCGAGAAACTCCGCGAAGAGCGTTTTATTCATGCGGACGAACTTGCTGCACCGCTCGCCGCTGCAAGGCGTGTGGCCTCAGACCCCGCCCTCAATCCCACCTCGCGCCGCTCGCTGTAGCGGGAGGTCAAGGCGGGCACTTGCTGGCGGGTGAGCAGCGTGAACTTCACCAGCTCTTCCATCACATCTACCACGCGCTCGTAGTAGGGCGAAGCGCGCATGCGGCCTGCGGCGTCGAACTCCTGATACGCCATTGCCACCGACGATTGGTTGGGGATGGTGAGCATGCGCATCCACCGTCCCAGCAGTCGCAGCGTGTTTACGGCATTGAAGCTCTGCGAACCGCCGCTGACCTGCATCACCGCCAGAGTGCGGCCTTGCGTGGGGCGGGTCGCGCCAATGGTGAGCGGGATGTGGTCGATCTGGTTCTTGAGCACTGCCGTGATCGCGCCGTGGCGCTCCGGGCTGCACCACACTTGTCCTTCAGACCAGAGCGAGAGCGCACGCAGGGCATCGACCTCGGGATGGCCAGCGGCTTCCGGGCTGTCGGCTTGCGGCAGGCGGGAGGGATCGAAGATGCGCACCTCGCAGCCGAAATACATCAGCAGGCGCGCCGCTTCCTCCGTCATCAGGCGCGAGAACGCGCGCTCGCGCAAAGACCCATACAGCAGCAGGATGCGCGGCGGATGTGCTGCATCGACGCCGAGCATCGCGGCAAAATTTTGGTCTGCATAGGCGGAATCGAGTGCAGGCAGATGGTGCGGGTCGGGCAGCGTGCGCAGCACGTCAGAACTCGATGCCGATTTGCTCGGCCTGCTGGGCGATCTGCGCCCGGTCGAGCGCCTCGAATGGCAGCGCAGCAAAGCGTGAGATACGGCCTTTGAGAATGGCAAAGGCCTTTTGAAATGCTTTGCGCTGGGCTGTTTCGTCACCCGCCGCTGGCGGGTCTTCAACGCCCCAGTGTGCCGTCATCGGGTGACCGGGCCAGTACGGGCATTGCTCGCCGGCCGCGCTGTCGCAAACCGTGATGATGAAATCGAGAGACGGCGCATCGGCGGCAGCAAACACATCCCAACTCTTGCTGTGCAGGCCCTCGGTTGAAATGCCGTTGATTCGCAGCGTTTCGAGTGCCAAGGGGTGTGGTGTGCCCTTGGGCTGGCTGCCCGCCGAGTGCGCCTTGAACCGGCCGCCGCCGACGGCGGCATGATTGGCGATGGCCTCGGCCAACAGCGAGCGCGCCGAGTTACCGGTGCAGAGAAACAGGATGTTGAAAGGGCGACTCATGCCGCGTTCTCCAAAACGATTGTGGGGGCAGGGCAACAGGGTGCTTCGGCGGCGCAGGGTGCGCCTTGGCAGCAGTGTTCGGTGAGGTAGGCCATCAGCCCGTTCATCGCCGCATAGTCGGCGCGGTAAATGACGTAGCGGCTGTCGTTGCGGCTGGCGATCAGGCCGGCATGGGCCAGTTCTTTAAGGTGGAATGACAGCGTGGCAGGCGACACCGCGAGTGCGTCGGCAATGCGGCCGGCGGCCAGTCCTTCTGGGCCGGCTTGCACCAGCAGGCGGTAAGCCGAGAGGCGGGTTTCCTGAGCCAGCGCAGCGAGAGACTGAACAGCGACTTTAATTTCCATATTCAAATAATAATCAAAATATAGGGAGAAACGCTAATGCTTGAATAATTGTGCACTGCAACAATTATCCATTCAGTTTCGCCGATTAAAGTGCACCCATGAAGCCTTCATTGTTCAAAAACTGGTTCCGCAAGACACCGCCCGCGACATTTGATGTGCGCCTGCCCAACGGCCTTTTCTTGCAAGTCGCCTTCGTCACGGCGGCCCATGCGTCGCGCTTTACCGCGGGGTACGAGCATCTTTCCGAGCAATCGCGGCGGATGCGCTTTTTTGGCCAGATCAGTTCGCTGTCATCCAAGCAACTGGTGTTTTTGACGCAGCCGGATGGCCGCAATCACATCGCCTATGCCGCACTCAATCTTGCCAACCCGGCCGAGCCCGGCGTCGGCGTGGCGCGGGCGATCCGCCTGGATGCCGATTCCAAGATTGCCGAAGTCGCGCTGACCATTCTCGATGCCTACCAGCATCAAGGCGCGGGCCTGTTGCTGCACGCGGCGGTGCATGTGCATGCGGCGGCCGTGGGCATCGAGCAGTTTCTGTATGACGTGTCGCCGGAGAACCCGCGCTTCATCCAGCACCTGCTGGCGCTTGGCGCGGTGCGGGTCTCGCAGGATCACGACATCGTGCGCCTGCGTCTGCAAGTCACTGCCAAACCTGAGCAGATCCGCGCAACGACACCTGCCGCCAAGCGGTTTGCCGAGAGGCTCAGGGCGGTGTCGATGGCCGTGCCGGCGCGGGTGTCCGCCGCGTAAGCCAGGCGGTGAGCAACAGGGCTGGCAAGCCGATCACGGCGGTGCCGACAAAGAACAACGCATAGCCATCCATCGGCGTGCTGGCGGCTTGCAGGGCTTCAACGGTCGCGCCTGAAAAGCCTTTGAGCGTCTTGCCCAGCAGAGCGTAAAACGACGACAGCAGAGCGTATTGGGTGGCGGTGTAACCCAATCCGATGAGGCTGGACATATAGGCCACCAGCGCGGTGCCCGCAAAGCCGGTGGCAAAGTTGTCGATCACCATCGCCCCGGCAAACCAGGTGGGATCAGGCCCGTGCCAGGCCAGTGCGGCGAACGCCAGATTGCTTGCAGGCCCGAGCACCGCACCCGCCAGCAGCGTTGGCACCAGGCCGTAGCGGAGTGCTGCCAGACCGGCTGCGGCAATGCCCGCAAACGTCGCCACCAAGCCGAAGGAAGCGCGCACCGCACCGACGGTTTCCTTGGCGATGCCGAGATCGGCATAAAACGGATTGGCCATCGGCCCCAGCACGAAATCCGGCAGGCGGTAAAGGCTGATCGCCGCCAGCATCAGCAGCGCCGTCGCGCCGTGCTGCACGAAGAACAGGCGCAGCGGGCTGACGATCAT
Source organism: Stagnimonas sp. (assembly GCA_030652575.1). Lineage (GTDB taxonomy): Bacteria > Pseudomonadota > Gammaproteobacteria > Nevskiales > Nevskiaceae > Stagnimonas. The sequence goes on from JAUSQI010000058.1 coordinate 23,791, forward strand.
GCTGCCGAGGCTGCTCAAGCTCAGACGCGGCTCGGCCGCCCCGGCCAGTGCCGAACCGAGCGGCTCGCGTGCGCACCAGGTCGCCATCAGACCCAGGGCCATCAGTGCGGCCATCCATTGATACGACACCACCCAGCCCACGCCTGCGGCCAGAATGAGAATCAGCGCATCGGTGATCAGCAGTGCCGCGCGGTAGCCGAGTTGCGAGGCCGAGGTGAGCAGTGCCTGTTCCTCGCCGTTGTCGGCGGTTTCGATGCGCCAGGCGTCGATGACGATGTCCTGCGTGGCGGCGGCAAACGCAGTGAGCAGGGCCAGCAGCGCGAATGCCGTGAGGCCGCCCTTGGGCGTGAGCCAGGCCATGCCGAGCAGGCCCGCCATCACGGTCAATTGCGACAGCGCCATCCAGCCGCGCCGCCGTCCCAGCCAGCCCAGCAGCGGTGCATCGAAGCGATCGATCAGCGGCGCCCACAAGAACTTGCTCGAATACGCCAGCCCCACCCAGGACAGGTAACCGATGGCCGAGAGCGTGGTGCCCTCTTCGCGCAGCCAGTAGCCCAGGGTGTTGCCGACCAGCAGGAACGGCAGGCCCGACGCGAAGCCGAGCGCCAGCATGGCCAGAATCTTGGGGCGCGCCAGCGCGCGAGCGAAGCTAGTCGGCATAGTCGACGATCAGCGGCGCATGGTCTGAAAACCGCTGCGCTTTGAACACGCTGGTGTGCCGGATGCGGCTTTTGAGATGCGGCGAGACGATCTGGTAATCGATGCGCCAGCCGACGTTGTTCTCCCAGGCGTTGCCGCGGTTGCTCCACCAGGTGTAGAGCTCG
>JAUSQI010000086.1 GCA_030652575.1 Stagnimonas sp.
ACCCGGACGCCCTGCTGATCGGCCCCAACCGCCCCGGCATCATCACGCCGGGCGAATGCAAGATCGGCATCATGCCGGGCCACATCCACCAGCCGGGTCGCATCGGCGTGGTGTCGCGTTCGGGCACGCTCACGTATGAGACTGTGCACCAGACCACCGCGAACGGCCTCGGCCAGTCGACCTGCGTCGGCATCGGCGGCGACCCCGTGCGCGGCATGGGCTTCATCGACGTGATCCGCATGTTCGAGGCCGACCCGGCCACCGAAGGCATCATCATGGTCGGCGAAATCGGTGGCGCTTCGGAAGAAGAGGCGGCCGCCTACATCAAGACCTCGGTCAAGAAGCCGGTGGTGGCCTACATCGCAGGCGTCACGGCACCCGCCGGCAAGCGCATGGGGCATGCGGGTGCCATCGTCAGCGGCGGCAAGGGCACGGCGGACGAGAAGTTCGCGGCCCTGGAAGCGGCGGGCGTGAAGACGGTACGCAGCCCGGCGGATCTGGGTGCGGCGATGCTCTCGCTGCTCAAGTAAGAGCACGCTGCAACAAGACAAGGCCCGCGCAAGCGGGCCTTGTCGTTTCTGACGCCAGCGCGCACCATATGACCATGTTCATGGTCACGAAGGAGTTGCCTCATGGAATCGAACGCGCTCGCTGCCGGTGAGTTCAAAGCCACCTGCCTCGCCCTGATGGACGAAGTCGCCGCCACGGGCCGCGAGGTCATCATCACCAAGCGGGGCAAGCCGGTGGCCAAGCTGGTGCCGTTTGTGCCCGTGCAGCGGCCAAAATCCATTTTGGGCGCGCTGCAGCATTTGCTGGTTGATGCCGCGGCAGATTTGACCGTGACCAAGCCCGTCGCTGGTTACACGGTGGCCGATAACATTCGTAAGTGGGATGTGCGTCTGGCGGCTGAGCGTGAGCGATTTCCGCCGAATGCAGCGTCAAAGACAGCATCAAAGAAAAAGCGTGGCTCCAGTTTGTGAGTGCGGTGTTGCTCGACACCCAAAGTCTGATCTGGCTACTGATGAAACCCAGCCAAATCGGCAAGAAGGCGCTTCGCCACATTGAACGAGCGCGCGCAGACAGCACCTTGTGCGTCAGTGCCTTGACGTTTTGGGAGGCCGGCCAAGTGTTCGATAAAGCCGGACAGGCCATACATGTCAGCATGGCTGAATGGCGACTCGCCGTGCTCAACAGTGGCATTGAGGAGGTTCCGCTCAATGGCTTGATGGCGCTTCGCGCGGAAGAATTGCTGGGCGCACACCCTGACCCCTTCGACCGTTTCATTCTCGCGACCGCAGAGGCGCGCAAGGCCAGTCTGATGACCAGCGACCATGTGCTGCTGAAATGGCGCGGTTCCATCCGCTGCTACAACGTTCATGAATAAGCTCACTCTCGCGCTCGCCCAACTCAACCTCTGGGTCGGCGATGTCGAAGGCAACGTCGGCAAGATCATCGCCGCCGCCAACAAGGCGCGCGACGAGATGCAGGCGGACTTGATTGCCTGCCCCGAACTGTCATTGATCGGCTATCCGCCGGACGACCTGCTGCTGCGCAGCGGCCTGCCGAAAGTGATCGAGGACGGCGTGCAGCGGCTGCTGGCCGAAGTGCGCGGCATCACCCTGGTGGTGGGCCTGCCGGAATACGACTCGGGTCGCGTCGGCGGCGCGCTCTACAACGCGGCCTATGTGATCCGCGATGGCAACGTCATCGCGCGCTACCGCAAGCAGCAGCTGCCCAACTACGGGGTGTTCGACGAGTGCCGCCATTTCACGCCGGGCTTCACGCCCTGCGTGTTTTCGGTGAACGGCCTCAAGATCGGCCTCACCATCTGCGAAGACGCCTGGTTCTCCCAGCCCGCTGCGCAGGCGAGGGATGCCGGTGCCGAGTTGCTGCTCAACATCAATGCCTCGCCCTGGAACCGCGGCAAGCGCGCCCAGCGCCAGCGCGTGCTCGATACCCGCGTCGCCGAGACCGGCCTGCCCATCGCCTACGTCAACTGCGTCGGCGGGCAGGACGAGGTGGTGTTCGATGGTGACTCGCAGGTGCTGCGCGCCGACGGCTCGGTGGCCTTCGCCGCACCGCAGTTCGAAGAGGGCGTGTATGCGGTGACGATGCGCGACGGTCTCTTCAAGGGCGAAACCGCCGCCCTGCTGGGCGACGAGGCCGAGACCTACGGCGCACTCGTCGCAGCAACCCGCGACTACGTGACCCGCAACGGGTTCCCCGGCGCCTTGATCGGACTCAGCGGCGGTATCGACTCGGCACTGGTCGCGGCCATCGCCGCCGATGCGATTGGCGCCGACAAGGTCTGGGGCGTGTCCATGCCCAGTCGCTACACGCTCGACATGAGCAACGATGATGCTCGCATCGAGGCCGAAGCCTTGGGGATCCGCTACACGACGCTGCCGATCGAACCGGCGTTCAAGGCCTTCACCACCACGCTAGCCGAATCTTTTGCGGGCAAGAAGACCGACATCACCGAAGAGAACCTGCAATCGCGCTCGCGTGGCGTGCTGCTGATGGGCTTAAGCAACAAGTTCGGCCACATCGTGCTCACCACCGGCAACAAGAGCGAGATGGCGGTGGGTTACGCCACGCTCTACGGCGACATGTGCGGCGGCTTCGCCCCCATCAAGGATGTCTACAAGACGCTGGTGTATCGGCTCGCGCGCTACCGCAACACGATCTCGCCAGTAATCCCCGAGCGCGTCATCACCCGCGCACCTTCTGCCGAGCTGCGCGAGAACCAGACCGATCAGGACTCGCTGCCGCCCTACGAAATTCTCGACGCGATTCTCGAAGCCTACGTCGAGGACTCGCGCTCGATTGCCGAGATCATCGCGGCCGGTTTCGAGGAGGCCACGGTGCGCCGTGTGGCTGGCCTGGTGCGCCGCAGCGAGTACAAGCGCCGGCAAGCACCGCCCGGCCCCAAGGTGACGCGCTGCGCGTTTGGGCGCGAACGCCGCTATCCGCTCACGGCGCAGTACGGCGACGTTTAGTCGCCGTATCAGCGGTTATCAGGGCGACGTTTAGTCGCCGTATCAAGGATGATCAGGGCAAGGTTTCAGCCCGCCCGTACCGCCATCAAAAAAGCCCGCTGCGTGCGGGCTTTTTTGATTCAGGGGTTTGACGACTGTGCGTCCTTGCTGGGCGGTGGGGCTTGCGTCTCCGCCTTGTCGGCGTCGTCCTCGCCCGTGTTGTATTCGATGATGAGTTTGTTGCTCTTCTTGGGCGGCTCGCTGGCCTCGGCCTTGGCGGTGTCGCTTGGCGGAATGCTCTGGCCATCGGCCGAAGGCTGCTTGACCGGTGCGGCGGGCGTGCTGGCGGCCGAGGGGAGCACCAGTTCGATCGGCTCTTTGTTGCTGCGGTCGAGACCGGAGAACAAGCCCGCAACGCGCGAGAAAAAGCCTTTGTTCTGCACGGGCGCGGGCTGCGACGGCGATGTGGCACTAGCTGTGGGCGCTTCACCTGTGGCCGAGGTCTTCAGGGGTGCGACGGCCAGTGTCTTCTGCCCGGTCTGTACTGCCAGCGTGCGGGCGGCGTCTTCGGCTTCCTGCGTCAGGCCCAGTTCGCGATAGCTGCGCTCCAGGGTTTCCAAGGCATCCATCGTGGCCGGTGCGCCGGGATACTGGGCAATCACCTGCTCGGCACGCTTGGCAGCGGCCAGCCAGGCGCCGCGGCGCGTGTAGAAATCCACCACATGCATTTCGTTGTCGGCAATGCGGTTGCGCAGCTCCATCATGCGCGCACGGGCGTCTTCGTTGTAACGCGAGTTTGGATACTTTTGAATCAATAGTGAGAACTCGTCATAGGCCTTGCGCAGATTGCCGACGTCCTTCCTGCTCGGGTCGATGGGCAGCGAGTCCGCCAGGCCCTTGTCGCGCTCGGACTGGATCGTGCCTTTCAAGTACTGCACATAGTCGGCATGCGGGTGGCGCGGATGCTCGCGCAGGAAGCGGTCGGCTGCGCTCAGCGCCTCATCCGGCTTGTAGTCGCGGTTGAGCACGTAGATTTTTTCCAGCTCGCCCTGCGTGGCGTACTCGGTGAACGGATAACGTTCGGCCAGCAAGTCGTAGCGGATGGTGGCTTCGGTGAAGTCCGATGACTCAAGGGCGCCGCGGGCAACACGGTACAATTTGTCGGCCTCGGCTTTGAGTTCCTGCTCGGTCACTGCAGGTTTGCCAGCGGGGGGCGAATTGCGGTCGTTCTTGGCGAAGGGGTTCTTCGGCCGATAGCCGTCATCCTTCTTGCCATCGCTGCTACACGCCACAAGCCCGCCGGAAAGGGCTGCCGCAGTTACCAACAGGGCCACGCCCATTCTTGAAGCCAAGGACACAATCATCGCAAGCGCGCCATGCAGAAAAGTGAAAGCCAGTATAGCCCAGCCCCCCAGCAAAGCCTGCCCGAGGACCTGGACACCCAAGGCCCTGAGACTGCTCAAGTGCCGCCAGAGTTCGATGGCCTGCGTCTGGATGCCGCCGCCGCGCAGTTGTTCGACGCCTATTCGCGGGCACGATTGAAGACATGGATCGAAGCCGGCCGCCTGACGTTGAACAACGCGGTCTGCAAGATCCCGCGTCAGCCGGTGCGCCAGGGTGATCTGCTGGGCTTGATCGCCGAAGCCAGCCAGGAGATCAGCCTCAAGCCGCAGAACATCCCGCTCAATGTGGTGTTCGCCGATGCGCATCTGGCCATCATCAACAAGCCGGCGGGCCTCACCGTGCATCCCGGCGCCGGCGTGCCCGACGGCACTCTGCAAAACGCGCTGCTGCACCACTGGCCGCGCACGGCGGAGATCCCCCGTGCCGGACTGGTGCATCGTCTGGACAAGGAGACCACCGGCCTCATGGTGGTCGCGCTCTCCGAGCCGGCGCACACGCATCTGAGCGCCTTGATGGCCTCGCGCAAGGTGCATCGCGAATACGACGCGCTGGTCAACGGCGCCCTGGTGTCGGGCGGCACCGTCAACGAGCCCATCGCGCGACACCCGCGCGACCGCGTCAAGATGGCGGTGGTGATGGGTGGCCGCGATGCGGTGACGCATTACCGCGTCGCCGAACGCTTCGATTGGCACACGCTGCTGCGCGTGCAGCTCGAAACCGGTCGCACGCATCAGATCCGCGTGCACATGGCGCATCTCAAATATCCGGTCGCGGGCGATCCGGTCTACGGCGGCGATGTGCTGCGCGCGCGGGGTGCCAGCCCGGCATTGCGCAGTGCAGTGGGTGCGTTTCAGCGGCAGGCGCTGCATGCGGCGGCGCTGAGTTTTGCGCATCCCGTTACCGACCTGCCTCTGGCTTTTACCGCACCGAGACCCGCCGATTTTGAAACGCTGCTGACCGTGCTGCGCAAAGAGCGCGCGACACCCGCATGAGTCTTCCACTGCTGTGGCCGGACTGGCCCGTCCCGGCCAATGTGCATGCAGTGGTTTCAACCCGTGCGGGTGGCGTCAGTCGCGGACCCTATGCAAGCCTCAATCTCGGCAGCCATGTCGGCGACGACCCCGCCGCCGTCGCTGAAAATCGCCGTCGCTTTTGTGTTGCCGCCGCGCTTGGTCACGCACCAGGCTGGCTGAACCAAGTGCATGGTTGCGGGGTGGTCCGTGCGCCTGTCCGCGACGGCGTCACCGCCGATGCCTGCTGGACCCAGACGCCCGGCGTGCCCTGCGCCGTGATGACGGCCGACTGCCTGCCCGTGCTGTTTGCCGATCGCGACGGCAGCTGTGTGGCCGCCGCGCACGCCGGCTGGCGCGGGCTCGCCGATGGCGTGCTGGAGGCCACCGTCGCTGGCTTGCCCGTGCCGGCTTCGCAACTCATGGCCTGGATGGGCCCGGCCATCGGGCCGCAGGCGTTTCAGGTGGGTAACGAGGTGCGCGCCGCTTTCGTCACGCAAGCCGCAGAAGATGCCGCCGCCTTTGTCGCCGATGGTGCGCGCTGGCGCGCCGATCTTTTCGCATTGGCGCGGGCGCGGCTCGCGCGCTGCGGCGTCACGGCGATATACGGTGGCGGACGCTGCACGGTGAGCGAGCCGGAGCAGTTTTTTTCGCACCGTCGCGACGGCATCAGCGGCCGCTTCGCCAGCGTCATCCAACTCGTTGAAAAATGACGTGCCAGAGAGTGTTGACCTATAAATGGTCGCTGCGTTGGCAAGTGAAGCAAATAGAGCCACTATTCCCCTCACTTGCCGCCTTGCGCTGTGCCAA
>JAUSQI010000097.1 GCA_030652575.1 Stagnimonas sp.
GATCTCGATGTCGAACACGTCGATGCCCGCGAATTTCTTGAACAGCACCGCCTTGCCTTCCATCACCGGTTTGGCCGCGAGCGGGCCGATGGCGCCCAAGCCCAGCACGGCGGTGCCGTTGGTGATGACGGCGACCAGATTGCCGCGCGCCGTGTAGCGGAAGGCGTTGACCGGATCGGCGACGATTTCCTCGCAGGCCGCCGCCACGCCAGGCGAGTAGGCCAGCGCCAGATCGCGCTGGTTGGACATCGGCTTGGTGGCGGTGACCGCGAGCTTTCCGGGTGTGGGGAACTCGTGGTAATCGAGGGCGGCTTGGCGAAAGGCGTTGGTGGCGAGAGTCATGGTGCGGCTCGGCGGTGTGTCGCTGGGTCAGAAGAGGGAAGGCAATACAGCATGCAGTCGTTGTGCGTCATGCCGTGTGTTGCGGCGCGGGCAGCACGGCCGGTTGATCTTCCGGCCAGGCGACGTCGTTGCCTGCGAGCACATTATCCATGCGCTCGGTATCCAGCTCGTTTTCCCAGCGGGCGACGACGATGGCGGCGACACCATTGCCGACCATGTTGGTCAGCGCACGCGCCTCGCTCATGAAGCGGTCGATGCCGAGAATCAGCGCCAGGCCGGCGACCGGCACCGAAGGCACTACCGCGAGCGTGGCGGCCAGTGTGATGAAGCCCGCGCCGGTCACGCCCGATGCGCCCTTGGAGGTGAGCATGGCGACGGCCAGCAAGGTGATTTCTTGCGTCAGCGTGAGGTCGATGTTGAGCGCCTGCGCGATGAAGATCACCGCCATGGTCAGATAGATGTTGGTGCCGTCGAGGTTGAAGGAATACCCGCTCGGCACCACCAGCCCCACCACGCCTTTCGAGCAGCCGAGGCGTTCGAGTTTCTGCATCAGCGGCACCAGTGCGGACTCCGACGACGAGGTGCCCAGCACCAGCAGCAGCTCCTCCTTGATGTAGCGGATGAAGCGCAGAATCGAAAAGCCGGTGAGCTTGGCGACGGTGCCGAGCACAATCAGCACGAACAGCGCGCAGGTGAGATAGAAACTGCCCATCAGCTTCATGAGCGGCCCAAGGCTGTCGACGCCGTATTTGCCGATGGTGAAGGCCATCGCGCCGCCCGCGCCGATGGGGGCCAACTTCATCACCATGCCGATCATGCGGAAGAACACCTGCGAGATGTTGTTGAGGAAGCTGTAGATCGGCTTGCCGGCCTCGCCAGTGGCCATCAGCGCAAAGCCGAAGAGCAGCGCCAGCAGCAGCACCTGCAACAGGTTGCCGCCGGCGGTGAAGGCATCGGTGAAGGTCTTGGGGATGATGTTGAGCAGGAACTGCACCGTGGTCTGGTCCTTGGCCTGGCCCGCGTAGCTGGCGACTGCGCTCGCATCGAGTGTCGCCGGGTCGGCGTTGAAGCCCGCGCCCGGTTGCAGCACGTTGACGACGACCAGGCCGATCACCAGCGCGATGGTCGACATCACCTCGAAATAGAGAATGGCCTTCAGGCCGACGCGGCCCACTTTCTTCACATCACTCACGCCCGCGATGCCGAGCACCACGGTGAGGAAGATGATCGGCGCGATCAGCATCTTCACCAGCGAGATGAAGCCATCACCCAGCGGCTTGAGCGCGACGCCTGCCGCCGGGGCGTAGTGGCCGAGCACGGCACCGGCAACGATGGCCGCCAGCACCCAGAGGTAGAAGCGGGACGACGATGAAGCGGACGGTGTGGTCTGCATGGGGCGATCTCCTCGCACGGGTTTGTAGTGGTAGCGATCATGGTTGGCGAGCGGCGGCAGGCCAATAGCTCCTTGGGATTAGCTGGCGGCTGCATAGCCTTAAAGAGTTATTGATGGGCCCGAATGGCGAGGCCTATAACGTCGCGGCTGGGGAGCACGTTGCCGTTGGCACCGTCGCTCGCAGCACACAAACAATAACGACGAGGACGAAACCATGAGATCGAACCAAGGCCCTGTTGCCGCGCCAGGCTGCAAGCGCGTGATGGCCACCGCAGTGCTGCTGTGCGCGCCGTTGACGGCATGGACGCAGGCCACGCCGCCGCCCGCCGAGGCCGCTGCAACACCGGCACCAAAGGTCGAGATATCGCCGGTCAAGTTCACCTTCGGCGGCTGGATCAAGCTCGATGCGGTCGCCAGCCGCTTCAGCGATGGTGATGTCAACGTGCTCACCGGCGCACGCGACTACTACTCGCCGGGCGCGATCCCCATCGCCGCCACCACGGCGCTGAAGGACGAGCACACCTATCTGCAAGCGCACGCCAAGGACACGCGGGTGTGGGCCAAGGGTGAGAGCCTGATCGCAGGTCATGCGGTGACGGGCTATCTCGAACTAGATTTCCGCACCAATCCCGGCGGCTACAACACCCGCACCACCAATGCCTACAACCCGGGCCTGCGCCGCGCCTATTTCACCTACGACCGCTGGCTGCTGGGGCAGGATTTCACCACCTTCCGCAACAGCGAGGCCTCGCCAGAAAGCGTGGATGCGCTCGGCCCCACCGATGGCTTGATCCTCAACCGCTATCCGCAGGTGCGCTATTCAACCGACCGCTGGCAGATCGCACTGGAAGAACCCGAGACGGCACTCATCGCCAATCGCGGGGCTACCGAGCACAGCGCGACGGGCGACAGCATCGTGCCGGACCTGGTCGTGAAATATCTCTACAAGCCGGGCTTCGGCAGCTTCAGCGTCGCGGGCCTGTTGCGCCAGCTCAAGGCTGACAACCACGTGCTGCCGCCGGTCAACGCCAAGGGCAGCGACACCGGCTATGCCCTGAGCGTGGCGGGCAAGGTGCCGCTGATGGGCAAGGACGACCTGCGCTTCGCCGCCAGTGGCGGCGTCGGTGTCGGCCGCTACCTGGGCAGCAACACGGTGGACGATGCGAGCGTGAATCTGGTGGGCGAAATCGACGCCATCCCGGTCGCCAACGGCTTCATCGCCTATCGCCATCCCTGGAGCGACAAGCTGCGGTCGAGCTTCACGGTATCGGGGCTGGTTGCTGATAACGACGGCGTGCAAACCGGCGGCAACGCCACCCAATCGGTGCTCACCTATCGCGCCAATTTGCTCTATTCACCGATACCGCCGATCCACTTCGGTGTGGAGGCACTGTTCGGCGAGCGCAAGAACGAGCGTGGCGACAAGGGCAGCTTGAGCCGCCTGCAATTCGCGGCGAAATACGTGTTCGGCTAAGCCGCCCATGAACGCACTCAACTTCTCGACCGCCGGCTTGCTGTTCCCCGCCATCTCGCTGCTGATGCTGGCCTACACCAATCGCTTTCTCGGCCTGACCAGTGCGGCGCGCAGCCTCATCTCTCAGCATCGTCAGCAGCCAGATGCAAGGCTGCTGCGGCAAGTCGAGAGCCTGCGCGAGCGACTGCTGCTGGTGCGCAACACGCAGGCGCTGGGCGTGCTGAGCCTGCTCGCCTGCACGCTGTGCCTGTTCGCGCTGTTCTTCGAGAGCGACCTGGGCGCGCGCGCCGCATTCGCCGTCGCATTGCTGTTCATGCTCGGCTCGCTGGGGTTTTCGCTGCGCGAGATCTATCTCTCGGTGCGGGCCATCAACATCGAGTTCGACAGTCTGGTAAAGCCACACTGAGGCAGACGCGCCAGAATGTCGGCTCCATCCCATCCCAGAGTCTTGATGCCGCTCAGCCTGCAAACGATTGCCGCTGCGCGCTGGCGCGCTGGCCTGCTGACGGCGCTGACGCTGGCCGGCATGGCGCTGGTGGTGTGGGCGGCCGCGCACTACGCGCGGCAGCAGGCGCTGGCACGCGAGGGCACCCGCGCCGCCGAGCAGCTGGGGCTGTATGCCGATGCGCTGCGCACCCGCATCGACCGCTATCGCCTGGCACCGACGCTGCTGGCGCAGGACTCTAGCCTGCAAGCGACGCTGCGCAGCCCGGCGGATTCGCCCGAGCGCGCAGAGGCCAGCCGCAAGCTCACGCGCATCAACGCCACGCTGGGCAGTTCCACCCTGACGCTGATCGACGCCGACGGCGTCGGCGTGGCCGCCAGCAACTGGCAGACCGGGCCGAGCAATGTCGGCTACGACTTCGCGTTTCGTCCGTATTTCCAGCAGGCAAAGGCGCAGGGCAAGGGACGCTTCTACGGCATCGGCATCACCACCGGTGTCGCGGGCTACTACCTGACGCAGGCGATGCGCGACGCCGAGGCCCGGTTCACCGGCGCGGTGGCGGTGAAGCTGGAACTGCAACCCATCGAGCAGGCCTGGGGCCGCACCGAGGAAGTGGTGATGGTCAGCGATGCGCACGGGGTGGTGTTTCTCACCAACCGCGATGCCTTTCGCTACCGCGCCCTGCATGTCTTGAGCGACACCGAGCGCGCCGAGCTTTCGAGCAGCCGCCAGTACGGCAACGAGCCACTGCAAGCGCTGCGGATTCGCGGCCGCGCACCGGGGCCGGTGCAGCTGCAATCACCCGCCATGAAGGGTGATCTGCTCTGGCAATCGTTGCCGCTGCCGGATGAGGGCTGGACGCTGCATCTGCTCAGCTCCACGCAGCCGGTCAGCACAGCGGCCCGCAGTGCGGGACTGGCGGCGGCCGGGCTGTGGCTGGCGCTGGTGTTTCTCGCACTGTTTCTGGAACAGCGCTGGCGGCTCTCGGTGCTGCGTCGCCGCAGCCAGCATGAGCTGGCCACACTCGTGAGCCAGCACACCGAGGCGCTGCGCACCGCGCAGGATGGCGTCGTCGAGGCCGCGCGCCGTGCCGCGCTCGGCGGCGGCGAAAATCTGGAGCATCTGCCGCAGGGCCTGAGCGTGGTGGATGCCGATCTCAAGCTGGTGGCCTGGAACCGGCGTTACATCGAAATCTTCCGCTTCCCCGCCGAGCTGATGCAGGTGGGCCGGCCGATCGAAGATCTGCTGCGCTACAACGGCAAACGCGGCCTCTTGGGCGCGGGCGACCCGGAGCTGGCGATTCAGCGGCGGTTGGAACACCTGCGCTCTGGCCGCCCTCACATGCACGAACGCGAGCGGCCCGACGGCACGGTGCTGGAGATTCGCGGCAACCCTCTGCCGGGCGGCGGCTTCGTCACCAGCTACGCCGACATCACCGCCTACAAGCAGACCGCCCGCGAGCTGCGCAGCCTCGCCGAATCACTCGAACGGCGCGTGGCCCAGCGCACCGAAGACCTGCACGCCGCCACGGCCGAGGCCGAGCGCGCCAATCGCTCCAAGAGCCGCTTCGTCGCGGCGGCCGTGCACGACCTGCTGCAACCACTCAACGCCGCGCGCATGTTCCTGTCGGCGCTGCGCGAGCGGCCGCTCGACCCTGCGCTGCGCGAACTCGCGAGCCATGCCGATGGGGCGATGGCGGCGCAGGACGCCATCCTCGGCAGCCTGCTCGACATCGCGCGCCTGGAATCTGGCGCGCTGCAAACCAGCGAGCGCAGCTTTCACTTGCAGCCCTTGTTCGAGGTGCTGCAACGCGAGTTCGGCATGCTCGCCGCCGCCAAGGGTTTGAAGCTGCGCTGCGTGGTGCCCGACGTGGTGGTGCACAGCGACGAAGCGCTGCTGCGGCGGCTGCTGCAAAACCTGCTCTCCAACGCCGTGCGTTACACCGCGCAGGGTCGCGTGCTGTTCGGCGCGCGCCGTCTCGCAGGCGCGTTGCGCATCGAGGTGTGGGACAGCGGCCCCGGCATCCCCGACGACAAGCGCGAAGAAATCTTCGAAGAGTTCCGCCGCCTCGACAGCCGTCAGGGCGACCACGAGCAGGGCGCAGGCTTGGGCCTCGCCATCGTCGATCGCATCGCACGTCGCCTCGGGCACACCGTGTCGCTGCGCTCCTGGCCAGGGCAGGGCAGCGTGTTCGCGGTGACCGTGCCGCTGGGTGAAATGGCGGAGCCGGTGGTGCCCGAAGTGGCCGTTTCGACAGACGAAGAATCACTGCCACTCGCAGGCCGCGAGGTCTGGTGTGTCGACGACGACCCGCGCCAGCGCGAAGGCCTGAGCGCGCTGGTGCAGTCCTGGGGTGGTCACGCGCAACTGTTCACCGGGCTTGCCGATCTGCCGGCGATGGCGACACAAGCTCGCCCCGATCTGCTGCTGCTCGACTACCGCCTGGGCGATCACACCGGCCCTGATTTCCACACCGCACTCGCTGTTCAAGGAGTGCCGCCACCGACCATTCTCATCACCGCCGAGCGCGACCTGGCGGTGCAGGCGCTGGCCGCGCAGCGCGGCTGGGGTTATCTACCCAAACCGGTCAAGGCTGCCGCGTTGCGCGCTTTGATAAGTCACTTGCTCAAGCCAGAAAACAACTAAGGCGTTTCGATGCCGGTGCTGGCATCGAGGCTCTTCACCAGCACCGCCGCCTGCGTGCGGCTGTAGCAGCCCAGCTTTTCGAGAATGGCGCTGACATGCACCTTGACGGTGTTTTCAGCCAGGCCGAAATCCTGCGCGATCTGCTTGTTGAGACGGCCATCGGCGATCGCCAGCAGCACGCGGAACTGCTGTGGCGTGAGCTGTGCGAGCTTGGCCGCCAGCTCGGCATCTGCGGGGTTGCGATCGGCCTTGGCGGCGGGGAACCAGTGGCCGCCCGCCAGCACCGCCGAGATCGCACTTTGCAGCGTGCCCACCGGCACCGATTTGGGGATGAAACCCGCCGCGCCAAACTGCTGCGCGCGCCGCACGGTCTGCGGATGATCGTCGGAGGAAATCACCAGCACCGGCAGGGCAGGGCATTCGCCGCGCAGGTAGATGAGCGATGAGAATCCCTGCGCGCCCGGCATGTGCAGGTCGAGCAGCACCAGATCGAGATCCGGTTCGGCCGCGATGGCGGCCTCCAGACTGCTGAGGCTGGAGGCCTCGCTGATGGTCACCGCTGGCAAGATCTCGCGCAGCGCCTGCGCAATCGCTGCGCGGTAGATGGGATGGTCGTCGGCGATCAGCAGTTTCGTGCTCATGGCCGCCAAGCCTACAGGCCCCTGCGGGTGTGCGCATGGCACACACCCGCAGGCTGTCGTTGCCTTACCAGGGTTTGAAAACGTAGCCGATGCTGGCCCGGCCCAGGGTGTTGTTGCCGCCCTGCGCAATGCCCACCGCGAAGTTCACGTTGCCGGCAATGCCGCCCACGTTGACGCTGAAGGCCGACTTGCCGTTGTAGGTCGCCCCACCCAGGCCCACCGCCAGACCATCGCTGGTGGGCAGCAAGGGTGATGACGATGCGGCCATCGCGACGCCATAGCTGAGCTTGTCTTCCAGCGCGCTCACTTTCTGGTCGACCGCATTCACGCGCTGGTCGGTGTAGGCATTCACCTCGGTTCTGGCCTGGCTCACCTGGCGGTCGGTGTAGCTGTTGGCGTCCTGGGTCAGCGCGCCGCGGCAGGCCTCGTCGCAGCCGGTGGCGATACTCGCCACACGCTGGTCGGTGTAGCTGTTGGCGCTGCTCAGCGTGGCGGCATCACCGGCCATTGCACGGGTCTGCGCTGCCGCGAGTGTCTGCGTATTGGCCGATTGCACCTGGCCGACGGTGGCGGCATCGCTGTTGTCCACGCCATCGGTCACATTGGTCAGACGCCGTGTCACCTGGCCGCCTTCGCCGCTGCTGCCAAAGCTCACGGTGTTGACCTGATTGGCAATGCTGCGGTCGCCAATGGCCACGCTGCCTGCGGCCTGCGCCTGGGCTTCGGTGCCAATCGCCACCGTGCGCTCGGCACTCGCCTGCGCGAAGCTGCCGGTGGCCACGCCGCGATCGCCTGCTGCACGCGCCTCGTTGCCGTAGGCGACGCCAAAGTTGCCCTGGGCAATGCTGTTGTCGCCCACCGCCGTGGTGTTGGTGCCCAAGGCCATCGCCTGGTCGCCCACCGCCACCGACGACTGCGCAATCGCGCCGCGTCCATACGCCGTGCTGTTGGCCTGCACCGCATAAGCCCCTGCGCCCGTGGCGAGGCCCTGGCTCGCCACATTGGCACCGCGACTCACATCCACCCCCGCCGCACCCGCGCCCAGATTGGCGAGCTGGTTCTGGATGGTGGTGATGTCGCCGGTGTTGGCGGTGACGCGGTTGTCGAGCATCGTCACCGAGCTTTCGACGATATTGCCCAGCGTGGTCAGCCCCGCGCGGGTATCGGCGATCTGCTGGGTGTTGGTTTGCAGCGCGCCCTCGGCGGTACCCACGCGCTGGGTCAGTGCGGTGACGGCGGCGCTATTGTCCGGCCGCGCTTCGAGCGCGGTGATGCGGTTGTCCTGCGCGCCATCGCTGGCTTGCAGCGCACCCACCTGCTGACCCTGGTTTTGCAGCGTGCCTTCGACCGCATCCACACGGCCGGTGAGCGTGTTGAACTGCGCCGCACTCGGCCCGCCACCGTTGCCGACGGGGATCGCCGCAATCGCCGCATTGAGCTGGCCGAGGTTCACCGCATCCAGCGCCTGCGTCGCCGTGCCGACATTGGTGATGCGGCGCGTCAGCGCGGTGCCGCCGGGGCCGCCGATGGGCGAGCCCACCGACACCACGCCCTCCTCGCCGCAGGCCGAGTTGGCACCCAATGCGACGCAGTTGTCGCCATTGGCGATGGCGGACGTGCCGAGTGCCAAGCCATTCGCTGCCGTGGCCCGGGCCTGGCTGCCGTAGGCCGCGCCGTTCACCCGCGCGGTGAAGGTGTTGGTGCCGGTCGAAAGGCCCAGGCTGGTCGGGTCGGCGCCGCGGGTCACATCCACCGGCGCGCCGCCGGCCGGGATCGCCGCGATGGCGGCATTGAGCTGGCCGACGTTGACGGCGTCGGTATTCAGCATGCCGGTGGCAACGTTGACGATGCGGCGCTCGACACCGACCGAGCCGACCGAAAAGGTCAGCGCTTCAGTGGCCATCGAACCCTGGCCGATGGCGACGGCAGCATCCGCGTCGTCGCTCACCACGGCACCGTTGCCGATGGCGATGGCATTGATCGCACCGTTGCCCGCCGCCGAGCCGATGCGCGCGCTGCTGTTGGCATCGCTGCCGCTGCCGATGGCGATCGAGCCGATGGAGTTCAGGCCGATCACCTGCGCGAAGCTGCCCAGTGCCAGGCTCTGGTTGGCGCTGGCGTTGTTGGTGTAGCCGAAGGCCACGCTCTGCTGCCCGGCCGCGACATTGCTGTTGCCGAAGGCGAGCGCGGAGAGCTGGCTCGCCGTGTTGCTCAAGCCGAAAGCTTGCGCGTTCTGGCCGCTGGCGGTGTTGCTGGCACCGAAGGCACCGGTCAGCTGGTTGGATGCGGTGTTGTCGGTGCCGAAGGCATTGGCGATGTTGGCACTGGCGCGGTTGTTGTCGCCGAAAGCGTTGTTGCTGCCTGCCGACGTGGTGTTGTTGCGGCCGAAGGCCTGCGAATTGGCCGACTGCGCGGTGTTGTTGATGCCGATGGCGCTGGCGTTTTCCGCACCGGCGGTATTGAGGTAGCCGATGCCGACGCTGGTCAGGCCCGTCGTGCGATTGACGAAGCCCAGCGCCACCGACACACCGCCGGAGGCGATGTTCTGCGCACCGATGGCGATGGCACCGGAGGCGCGCGCCTCGTTGATGCTGCCGAGGGCGACGCTGTCGGTGCCCATCGAGAGGTTGAAGTAACCGACCGCCGTGCCGTTGTCGCCCTGCGCCTGGTTCATGAAGCCCACCGCACTGGCGCGCGTGGCGGTGACGCTGTTGAGCGCACCGACTGCCGTGGCGCGAATGCCCGCGGCGGTGTTGTCGTAGCCCAGTGCCGAGCTGTCGAAGCTGCCGGCATCGTTGCTGAAGCCCACCGCCGTCGCCGTGCTGCCTGCTGCGCTGTTGCTGCGACCGACGGCGGTCGAACTCGGGCCGGCGGCGCTGTTGTCGCGCCCGGCGGCAAAGCTGGAGTCGCCGTTGGCGGTGTTGTTGCGGCCCACCGCCGTGCCGTTCGCACCCTGCACGGTGTTGCCGGCACCGAGCGCCGTCGCGGCACCCACCGCCGCGTTGTTGCCGAGGCCAAAGGCAATCGCACCGGTGCCGGTGGCGGTGTTGTTCTGGCCCACCGCCACACCGGTCAGGCCGCCGGTCACGGTGTTGCTGTTGCCGCAGGCAAAACCCTGCCCGTCGGCGACGCTGTTGAGCGTCTGCTCGCCGGCCGTGTTGGAGCCGTCGCAGACATCGCCGGCGGTGCCGAGCGGGCTGTAGAAAGTGGTCGCGACGGCCAGCGACAGCAGGCTGAGGCGCAGGCAGAAAGGGGATGGCTTCTGGTGGGTCATGAGGATCTCCGAGGGGTGTTGGATGAGGGGGTGTTTCGGCGAGGTCGCGCGGCGCGCTACCACTTGAAGAACACGCTGGCGCGGCCGCCGGTGTCGCCGCGGTTGCTGGTGGTCACCGCCAGGCCCGCACTGGTGCGGCCCTGCATGAAGCTCTGCGTGGCACCGATGGCGATGGCGCTCTGGCCCTTGAAGTTGCCGATGGAAACGCCGACGCCGCCTTCACCCGCGCCGAGTGCGCCGGGGCTGGTGCCGCTCAGGGCAAAGGCCATCGCCACGCCGTTGTAGGCATTGCGTTCCACCTTTTGCAGCTCGCCGCCCAAGGCCTGCTGGTTGCTTTCGAGCGCGCCGATGCGGGTGTCGTGGTCGGCGATCACCGCCTCGCTCTGGTTGAGGCGGATGTTCAGGTTGTTGAGGCCCGCAACGCTGCGCGCATCCACCGCCTGCACCTGGCCGACGGTCGCGGCATCGCTCACGGCCGTGCCGTCGCTGACGTTGCTCAGGCGGCGGGTTGCGGGTGCGGCACCTTCGCCCGTGGTGCCACGGCCGAAGCTCACCGTGTTGTCGGTGGCCGCGACGCTGCCGTTGCCGATGGCCACGCTGTTGGTGGCCGTGGCTTGCGCGTTGTTGCCGACCGCCACCGCGAAGTTGCCGCTGGCGGCGGCGTTGTCGCCGAGGGCGGTGGTGTTGGTGCCGGTGGCCGCAGCGCCAGTGCCGACGGCCACCGACGAGTTCGCCACCGCGCCGCTGCCGATGGCCACCGAGTTGCTCTGCACCGCGCGGGCGTTCTGGCCGATGGCGATGGCGCCGCTGCTTTCGGTGACGGCCCCGCTGCCGAGCGTCACCGTGTTGCTGCCCTGGGTGCGGCTGTTGCTGCCTGCGGCGACGACATCGGCAGCGCCCTCGGCGATCACGGCGGTGGCGAGGTTGAGATGCTGCTCGATGTCGCTCTCGTTGTCGGCGACCAGATCGGCCAGCGATACCAATTGCGTCGCTTGCGTGGCCTGCGTGGTTTCAAGTGCGCCGGTGCGTGTCTCGACAGTGCCGATACGCGTGGCTTGTGCGTTCTGTGCGCCCTCCAGCGTCGTGGTGCGGGTTTCCACGTCGCCGATGCGCGTGCCCTGGGCAAGCTGCCCGGCCTCGATGGCCGTCGTGCGGCCTTCCACCACCGTGGTGCGTGATTCCACAGCCGTGAGGCGCGTGCCCTGTGCGAGCTGCGTGGTTTCCAGCGTGGTCGCACGGGTTTGCAGGCTGCCAATGGCGACTTCAGCGGCATCGACGCGGATGGTTTGTGCCGCGAGGCCGGTTTGCAGCGTGGTGATCGCACCGGTGTTGGTGTTGGCGAGTGCTTCCAGCGCACCGGTGCGGCCCTGCAGCGAGGCGACCGCAGCGTCGGTGCTGTTGGCACGGCCTTGCAAGGCGGCGATGCCGGTTTCGGCGGTGGTGAGTCGCGCACCCTGTTCGGCCTGTGTGGTTTCGAGCGCGGTCGCGCGGTTCTGCACCTCGCCCACGGCGCTGCTGGTCTGGGCGGCGAAGTTGGCCAGGCTGGTCGCTACCGTCCTCACTTGCCCGACGGTGGCGGCGTCGCTGGCGGCGATGCCATCGGCCACTTGCGTGATGCGACGCTGCTGCGCCGCACTGCCGACGCTGACGGTGTTGTCGGCGCTGGTGACCGAACCGCTGCCGAGTGCGACCGCGTTCTGGTGCGAGGCCACTGCGCCGTGGCCGAGGGCGACGGCATCGTTGGCGGTGACGCTGGCGCGATCGCCAATCGAGAGGCCGGAGGCGACGTCATCGGCCACCGTGCTGCCGTGGCCGATAGCGACGCCGTAGACGGCATTGCTGCCGACACGCGCAGCACCGGCTTCGGTGAAGAAATCCGGGGTGCCATTGGCATCGAAGTCATCGCCCGGCGTGTAGACGCCATCGCCCGCGCCGATGGCGATGCCTGCGGTGGCACCGCCCAGCACCTGCGCACCGCTGGTGAGTGCGGCAGAGCCGGTGGCAAAAGCACTGGCCGCACGGCCGAGCGCGCTGCTGCCGGTGCCGCCCGCGTATGCGCTGGAGCCGAGGGCCGTCGCGGCTTCCTGCGCCGTGGTGTTGACGCCGATGGAGGTCGACCGGTCGCCGTAGGCATGCGCGCTGGGGCCGAGCGCGCTGGCGGCCAGGCCGCTGGCGCGCGTGCCGCGACCGAGGGCGACGCTGTTGGCAGCGGTCGCCATCGCATCGAACCCAACCGCCGTCGAAACCTCACCGGTGGCGCGGGTCGAGATGCCCACGGCGGTGCTGCCCTGTGCGGTGCCTTGCGCATCGGTGCCGAGGGCGGTGGCCGATTCCGCTGTCGCCTGCGAGAGGTAACCCGCTGCGGTCGCCTGCAAGCCGCTGGCATTGCTGCCGGCACCGAGTGCGGTAGCGCGATCACCTGCGGCATTGGCCTCGTTGCCGAAGGCCGCCGACACCGCACCAGCCGCCACCGCGTTGTCGCCGACGGCCGTGGTGTTGGTGTTGATGGCCTGCGCGCCGGTGCCGACCGCAACGGAACTGAGCGCGGTCGCGCCTTGGCCGATGGCCACCGAGTTGCTCATCACCGAACGCGCGCCATCGCCAATGGCGACACCGCCGGCGCTCTCGCTGCGAGCATTGCGGCCGAGCGTGACGGCGCCATCGCCGCCAACGAACGCGCCGTCGCCGGCGGCCACCACGCCTTGGGCATCCGGGGCGATCTGGATGTCTTCGATCGACATCAGCTGCTCGCGGCGGTCACGCGCCAGCGTAAGGATGCCAAGCGAGGCCTGCGCCTCGGCAATCTCGCTCATGAACTCGTTCTGCGCCGCTTCGGGCAGCAGGTTGAGTTCGAGATTGCGCACGCGGGCGCGCACGCCGTCGAGCTGGTTCACGGTCACCGCGTCGTGGGCGGCAATGCCATCGGCGACGTTCACCACGCGGCGGTATTCGTTGAAGCCGGCATTGCCGACCGACACGGTGAGCGCTTCGGTGGCCTGCGCATCGCTGCCGAGGGCGACACTCTGCGTGGCTCCTGCGAAGACGATGGCACCGGGGCCGACGGCCGTCGCAAAGTTGGCGCGTGTCTCGGCGCTGCTGCCGAGGGCGACACCACCGCGCTGGGTGACGAGCGCATCGCGCCCGAGGGCGACGCCATTGGTGGCCCCCGCATCCACCCGTGCGGCGAACACCGCGCCATTGGGGTCGAGAAAGTTGTCGCCACCGATGGCGACCGCGCCATCGGCGAGAGCCCGCGCGCCCGCACCCTGCGCCACGCTGCCGCCGCCCTGCGCCGAGGCGAAGTGGCCTTGCGCCACCGACAGGTCCGCACCCGCCAGCGCGCTGTTGCCGACGGCGGTGCTGCCGAAGCGAACCGCCTGCGCGCCATTGCCGAGCGCGGTGGCGTTCTGCGCGAGTGCGGCAGCTTCGGTGCCGATGACGAGCGCCTGCTGGCCGGTGGCGCGGCTGTTGCGGCCCTGGGCGATGCTGTCGGTGCCGCTCGCTGCCGCGCCATTGCCGACCGCGATGGCGAACAGGCCGCTGGCTTCTGCCGCACTGCCGAGCGCAGTGGCGCGCTCGCCACTGGCCCGGGCGCTGCCGCCAAACGCGACCGCCGCCGTCTGCGTCGCCTGCGCGCCGCTGCCGATGGCCGTGCTGCCGACGCTGCTGGCCTGCGCGCTGATGCCGAGCGCGATGCTGCTGAGCGCGCTGGCCTCCGAATAGCGGCCGGCCGCAAAGCTGAAATTGCCGCTGGCGAGCGACTCCGCACCCAGCGCGATGGCACTGCTGCCGAACGCCGTCGCCCCGGCACCCAGCGCCGTGCTGTAGAAGCGCGCCTGGCTGAGCGCGCCGATGGCGGTGGCGTATTCCGCCGGAGCAATGTGCAGGCCGTTGACCACGCTGCCATCGGTGAGCGGGATGCCCGCCGTGGCGCGGTCGCCGATGGCCGTGGTGCCCAGGCCAATCGCGCGGGTGCCGAAGCCGAAGGCACTGGCACCGGGATTGTCGACGCTGCTCTGGTTCGAGATCGCCATCGAGGCGAAGCCAACGCCAGTGCCGCCGTTGACGGTATTGCCGCTCTCGACCTTGACGTCGCCGCCTAGGCAGCGCGAGCGGCCGCTGGCGTCGCAGGGGTCGGTTTCGAGCTGCACCGAGCCGTTGGGGTTGGCGTTGTCGACGAAGAAGGAGGTGAGGCCGTTGATGAGATCGGCCCCGGCGTTGGCGATGTCGCGCACCGGGTCCTGTGCCTGGGCAGGCGCGCCGTGCAGGCCGGCGGCGGCGGCCAGGGCTACGAGGGACTTGCGGAAGAGGGGCTTCGGTTTCATCGGGCGGCACTCCAAGGTCGGGTCGGCGCTGATCGGCGCGGCCCCGGGATGAGGCGGTGTCGATCAGCGAGCGGGACTGTGGGTGGCGGCTGCCTGCCAGACCTGACGACGGCTTGAAATCGTCTTGAAGAAAAGTTGAATGCTGATGAATCAACAAGTTACGCAGGGGTCACGACGACTCTGCTCTTTTCATGAACCGCACGATTTCAGATTTGCGTCAGGTTTTTTGCGGCGAGAGGCGGCATGCTGGCCGGCATTCCACCCCGGAGTCGCCCATGCGCTGCCTCGTCCTGATCGCCGCTCTCTCCATCACGGCTGTCCACGCCGCCCCGGTCGCGGAGTTCCCCACCGGTAGTGCCGTCGAGACCTATCACGGCATCAGCGTGCCCGACCCCTATCGCGGGCTGGAAGACCTCAAAGACCCCAAGGTCTTGGGCTGGTATCGCGCCCAGAACCAGCACGCGCGGCAGACCCTCGACGCGCTGCCCGGCAAGGCCGCCCTGCAAATGCGTATCGGCGAGTTGCTGCGCGCCAAGCCGGTGCTGACCGGTTATCTGCAAAAGGACGCGACCGGCGGCATCTGGTATTTCCGCCGCGCCGGTGAGGAGCAGAACTTCAGCCTCTATCGCCGCGCCAGTGAAACCGCCGCTGAGCAAGCGGTCGTCAGGCCGCAGCAGTTCAACCGCGACGGCCAGCAGGCGCAGATCATGGGCTACAGCCCGGCGCACGACGGCAGCAAGGTCGTCGTCACGCTGGCCTGGGATGGCGACGAGCTGCACGAGGAGCAGCGCGTGATCCTGCGCGATGGCACGGTGCTGCCGGATGTGCTGCAACAAGTGCAGGGCAGCGATGCCGTCGCCGAGGATCACAGCCAGTGGCTGCCCGATGGCAGCGGCTTTTTCTACGCCAAGCTCAAGGGTGCGCCGCAGGGCAAGCCGGATGACTATGAAGACGGCGAGCTGCGGCTGCACCGGCTTGGTGAGCCGCAGAGTGCGGATGTGCTGCTGATGAATCGCCCCAGCCAGCCGGCGCTTGCCTTGAAACCACAGGAATACCCGGTGCCCAGCCTCATCGCGGGCAGTCCCTACCTGTTTGCCTGGGTGCAGGATGGCGTCGGCGACGCGCGCCTGTTCGCCAGCGATCTCAAGGCCGCACTGGCCGGCAAGCCGGAATGGATCGCCCTCGGCGAAGCCGCCGAATACACCGCGCAGGGGGCTGCGGTGACGATGCTGCGCAAGATCAAATCACCCAATGGCAGCTTGTGGCAGGCCACGCTGCCTGCACCCGAAAGCGCGCAGATCGTGCCCGAAGGCAAGGCCGTGCTCACCGCACTGCGCGCCGCGAAGAACGGGGTGTACCTAACGGCGCTGGAAGCCGGCCGCAACACGCTGGCCTTGCTGCAATCCCGGCGCGTGTCGCGCCAGTGCATCCGCGCGCCCTGTCCGCAGGTGGACTATCGCCTTGCACCCATCGCACTGCCGCTCGCCAGCAACAGCGCCTTCGTCACCCATCCGCAGCAGCCGGGCGCGCTGCTGCGTCTGAGGGACTGGAACCATGCCTCGCAGAACTTTGCCGTCGATGTCCAGGGGCAGGTGAAACCGCTGCCCTGGCCCGCACCCGGCCCTTATGACGCACCTGCCAATCTGGTCGTCGAGCGCATCGAGGTGACGAGTGCGGACGGCGTGCAGATCCCGGTTGCCATCGTCTATGACAAAACCCTCAAGCGCGACGGCCACGCACCGCTGTTGATCGAGGGTTACAGCGCCTATGGCCAGCCCACCAATGCCTATCTCTCGCCCGCGATGCTGGCTTTCTACGAGCGCGGCGGCGTCTATGCCTGGGTGAGCGCGCGCGGCAGCGGCGACCAGGGCCGCGCCTGGCATCTGGGCGGCAAGGGCGCTCTCAAACCCAACACCTGGCGCGACGTGATTGCCGCCACCGAATGGCTGCATGCGCATGGCTATTCAAGCCCGGCGCGCACCACCGTCACCGGCACCAGCGCGGGCGGCATCCTCATGGGTGGGGCGATCACCGAGCGGCCGGAACTGTTCGGCGGGGCCATCGGCCATGTGCCGGCGGCCGACATGCTCGGCTTTGCGCGCAGCAGCAACGGCCCGCCGAACTTCCCCGAGTTCGGCGACCCGGCCCAGTACGATGAGTTCGTCGGCCTCCTCCAGATGAGCCCCTACCACCGCGTGCAGCCGGGGGTGGCGTATCCCGCCGTGCTGCTCACCACGGGCTTGAACGACAAGCGCGTCGAGAGCTGGATCGTCGCCAAGCTCTACGCCAAGCTGGCGGCCAGCACCAGCAGTGGCCAGCCGGTGCTGATGACAGTGGATGAGTCCGATGGCCATTTCGGGGTTTCGCTCGATACCCAGACCGCCAACAGCACCGATGTGATTGCCTTTGCCCTGAGCCGAAAGCCCTGAGGCGTGAACCCGTGCGCGGCGGCACATCGCGCTATATGTGCCGCTTGCGCACAGCGCGTCAGCTGCCGACACTGGCGGCATGGAAAGGGAAGACCCAAGCAGCGCGTTGCGCTGGCATTTCAATGGCTGCGTACTGGATGAATCCAGCCTGCAGCTGAGCGTGCGCGGTGCCGTGGTGGAACTGGAGCGCAAGCCGCTGGAGGTGCTGCGTTATTTCCTGCGCCACGCGGGCGAGGTGGTGACCAAGGACGAAGTGCTGGAGGCCGTCTGGCCGGGGCGCATCCTCAGTGACACCGTGCTGGCCAAAGCCATCAGCCGCCTGCGCGACGTGCTGGGCGAGACGGCTGCCGACACCCTGAAAACCGTGCACGGCTATGGCTATCGGCTGGTCGCCGAGGTGCGGGTGGAGCAGCACACGACCCCGGTGCCGAAGCAGGCCAGCCTGGGCTTGCAGCGCGGCGACCATCCGCCGCTGCGTCCCAACTGGGTGCTGGTCGCGCATCTGGAAAGCGGCGGCCGGGGCGAGGTCTGGCGCGTGCAGCACGAGAAGAACAGCGAGCAGCGCGTGCTCAAGTTCGCGCTCGACGATGCTGCCCTCACGAGTCTCAAGCGCGAGATCACGCTCAACCGGCTGCTGCGGCAATCGCTGGGCGAACAGGCCGCGGTGACGCCGCTGCTGGACTGGAACCTGCAACAGCCACCGTTCTTCATCGAGCTGCCCTACCTGCCGCAAGGCTCGCTGGCCGATTGGGCAGCCGCTGCGGGCGGCCTGGCGCAGATCCCGCTCGCCACGCGGCTGGACGTGGCCGCACAGATCGCCGAGGCGGTGAGTGCCGCGCATGGCGTCGGTGTGCTGCACAAAGACCTGAAACCCGCCAATGTGCTGGTCACCGGCACGGCTGAAAACCCGCTGATCCAGCTCACCGATTTCGGCAGCGGCTCGGTCATGGAGCAAGCCAAACTGGATGCGCTCGGCATCACCCGCATGGGTCTGACGCAAAGCATCGGCGGCAGTGATTCGACCAGCGGCACGCCGCTGTATTTCGCACCCGAAGTGCTCGCCGGCCAGCCGCACACCGTGCGCAGCGACAATTACGCGCTGGGCGTGCTGCTGTACCAACTCAGCGTCGGCGACTTCAAGAAGCCACTGTCGCCGGGCTGGGAGCGGGACATCGCCGACTCGCTGCTGCGCGAGGACATTGCCGCTGCTGCCGATGGCAATCCGGTACATCGTCTGGGCGATGCCGAAGAACTCGCCAGACGGCTGCGCACACTGGAGGCGCGCCGCGCCGAGCATGCTGCCAGCGACGCACAACGGTTGTCCGAGCAGGACGCACGCGCGGCGGCACGCGCGGCCCAGCAGGAGAACGAACGCCTGCGCCTGCGCCGTCGCTGGTCGCTGGCGGTGATGGTGGTGCTGGCCTTGGGGCTGGGTGTCAGCCTCATGCTCTACCGCGATGCCGAACAGGCGCGCCACGATGCGCAGACGGCGGCTGCGACCTCCGATGCGGTCAGCCGCTTCCTGGCCGACGATCTGCTCGCCGGGGCCAATCCAGTCAAGGTCGACGTCGGCACGCTCACCGTCAAGCAGTTGCTCGACAACGCCACCGGCGGCATCGAACAGCGCTTCGCCAACGAGCCGGTCGCCGAGGCCCGGGTGCGGCAGGCCATCGCGTCCTCATATGTGTTCCTGGGCCACAACGATCTGGCGATCACGCAGATCCGCGCCTCGTGGCAGGTGCTCTCGAAGCTGCTCGGTCACGACGACCCCCGGCTGTTCACCGTTGCCGAGATCACCAACGGCTACGCCGATGCGATGGAGAACGAGGACCTGCCGCTCTGGCAGCGCGTGCTGGATGAAGTGCGTGCGCGCCGCGGGCCGGAAGACCTGCTCACGCTCCAGCTCGGCAACATGCTGGGCAGCGGCTATTACTGGCGCGGCGACATCACCCAGGCCATCGCCACGCTGGAACCGACCCTGGCCGCCGCCCGCCGCCACCAGCCGCCGGATCGCGAGCTGGAGGCGCTGATCCTCAACATGCTGGGGCGCAGCTATACCAGCCTCGACCGCTTCGCCGATGCCGAACGCGCCGCCCGCGCCGCACTGCTGATCATCCCGACGCTGCCGGAAGACGGCCCGGAGTCGCCCTTCATGTCCGCGCAGTTGCAGTCGCTCGCCGCCGCCCTGTGGCAGCAGGCGCGCTACGACGAAGCCGAGCCGGTGGTGCAGCAGGCCCTCGCCATCGCGAGCAAGAACGCAGCACCCCACTCGGCGCAGATGGTGGGTGCCAAGTCCGACCTCGGCGTGCTGCGCATGAAGCAGGGGCGCTGGTCGGAGGCCGAGCAGCTGATGCAGGAAATACTGGAGGCCCGCCGCAGCCAGTACGGTAACGATCACCGGCAGGTGTTTCTCGCCCGGCTCAATCTAGCCGAGCTTGCCGCCGCGCAGGCGCATTGGGCCGTGGCGCTGCCGCTCTACCGGCAGTCGCTGGCTGATCTGATCCGCCTGCGCGACGACCCCGAGCGCAGCAGCACGCGCGATGCGCGCATGGTGGTCTCCACGCAGATCGCCATCGCCAATGCCCTGCGCGCCACCGGCCAGATTGCCGCAGCCCGCCAGCAACTGGACGCCATCCCCGAAGACGCGCTGAAAGCCAGCTGGGTCACGCCCCTGGGCAAGCTGCCCTGGCTGAGACTGCAGGGCCAGCTGCTGCTGGCCGAGGGCAAGCCAGAGGCGGCAGCGTCGATGCTGGACGAAGCGACCGGCATCAGCAGCCGGTTTTATGGCCAGGCGCATCCCACCACGCAGGCCTTGCTGGCCCTGTCGTCGAAGCCTATCTCCGCCAGCCACCGCTGAGCCGGGCATGCCGTCGGCACGCGCATTGCGGGATGATTCCAGCGTTTCAGTGTCCGCAACCGTTGAACCCACCGGCGACGCCGGCCTCACTCCGATTCATACCCACAGCCCACCATGCGCCTCGCCATCTTCGACCTCGACCACACGCTGCTGAGCGACGACAGCGATTTTCTCTGGGGGCAGTTTCTGTGCGACGAGGGTCATGTCGACCGCGCCGAATACGAGGCGACCAACCGGGCGTTCTATGAGCAGTACCAGGCCGGCACGCTGGACATCATGGCGTTCTGCGCCTTCAGTCTGCGGCCGTTGGCGATGCATGACCCCGAAACGCTCTACGCCTGGCGTCGCCGTTTCGTCGCCGAGCGCATCGCGCCTATCGTCGCCGCGCAGGCACCGGCCCTACTGGCGCGCCACCGTGCCGAGGGCGCGACGCTACTCATCACCAGCGCCACCAACCGCTTCGTCACCGAGCCCATCGCCGAGCTGCTGGGCGTGGAGCATCTGATCGCCACCGATGCCGAAATGGTCGATGGCCGCTACACCGGCCGGGTTGCCGGGCTACCCAATTTCCGGTCGGGCAAGGTGACGCGCCTTCAGCAATGGCTGGCGGCGCAGCCCGAGGTCTACAGCCACAAGATCGCCTACAGCGATTCGCGCAACGACATCCCCCTGCTGGAGATGGCCGACGAGGCGGTGGCGGTGGATGCCGATGCCGTGCTGAGCGCCGAGGCCGTGAAGCGCGGCTGGCGGGCGATCAGCCTGCGGGGATGAATCGTGGCCTACCACAGCAGCCTTGGGGTCAATCGTCACCGATTCGATGACCTGAAGACGCTGCTGGCCTGCGCCTCGCCACGACGCTCCGGTGACGAACTCGCGGGCCTCGCCGCCGACAGCGACGAGCGGCGCGTGGCCGCCCGCCATGCGCTGGCCGAGTTGCCGCTGCGGGTGTTTCTCGACGAGGCGCTGGTGCCCTACGAGCACGACGAGGTCACGCGCCTGATCGTCGACAGCCACGATGCCGTCGCCTTCGCGCCCGTGTCCCACATGAGCGTCGGGCAGTTTCGCAACTGGCTGCTCTCGTATGCGGCGAATACCGAGGCGCTGACGGCGCTCGCACCTGGCCTGACGCCGGAAATGGTCGCTGCGGTCAGCAAGCTGATGCGCAATCAGGATCTGATTGCGGTTGCCGCCAAGTGCCGGGTTGTCAGCCGCTTTCGCAACACGCTGGGTCTGCCGGGGCGGCTGGCTTGCCGGCTGCAACCCAATCACCCCACGGACGATCCGCTCGGCATCGCCGCCTCGACGCTCGACGGCCTGCTGTTCGGGGCCGGCGATGCGGTGATCGGCCTCAACCCGGCAGGCGACAGCGTGCCGGACACCATCCGCCTGCTGGAGATGTTCGACGCCCTGCGGCAGCGGTTCGATATCCCCACCCAGTCCTGCGTGCTGGCGCATGTCACTACCAGTCTGCGGGCGATGGAGCGGGGCGCACCGCTGGATCTGGTGTTCCAGTCCATCGCCGGCAGCGAGGCCGCCAACGCCGGGTTCGGGGTGAACCTGGCGCTGCTGCGCGAGGCGCGCGAGGCCGCACTCGGCCTCAAGCGCGGTACGGTCGGCAACGACTGCATGTACTTCGAGACCGGGCAGGGCTCGGCGCTGTCGGCCAACGCCCATCACGGCGTCGACCAGCAGACGATGGAGGTGCGCGCCTACGCCGTGGCGCGTGCCTACCAGCCGCTGCTGGTCAACACCGTCGTCGGGTTCATCGGCCCGGAGTATCTCTACGACGGCAAGCAGATCATCCGCGCCGGGCTGGAGGACCATTGCTGCGGCAAGCTCTTGGGCCTGCCGATGGGTGTGGACGTCTGCTACACCAACCACGCCGAAGCCGACCAGGACGACATGGACACCCTGCTGACGCTGCTGGCGACGGCCGGCGTCAATTTCGTCATCGCGGTGCCGGGCGCGGACGACGTGATGCTCAGCTATCAGAGCCTGTCCTACCACGACGTGGTGGCGACGCGGCATCTCATGCAGCTGCGGCCCGCGCCGGAGTTCGAGACCTGGCTGGCGAAGATGGGCCTGCTGGATGAGCACGGCCGCCTGCCGCCGCCGGGTGCAAACCACCGCGCCCTGCAACAGTTGCTGGCGCTGGAAAACCTGCCGCGATGAGCCTGCCCAAGCCGCCTTCCAGTGAGGTCGATCCCTTCGCCGGCCTGCGCGTTGCGACCCGCGCGCGCATTGGCTTGGGCCGTGCAGGCGACGCGCTGCCGACCGAGGCTTTGCTGGACTTCCAGGCGGCGCATGCCCGCGCCCGCGACGCGGTGCATGGGGTGGTGGACTTCGCGCGCATCGCCGAGCAATTGCAGCCGCTGCCCAGCCTGCTGCTGCGCTCACGCGCGCCGGACCGCACCAGCTATCTGCGCCGTCCCGATTGGGGTCGGCGATTGCACGCGGACGATCTGCCGCTGCTCACCGCACAGCGCGGCGACTACGACCTGGCACTGGTGGTGGCCGATGGTCTGTCAGCGGCGGCGGTCAATGCCCACGCCGCGCCATTCATCGTCGAGCTGCTGCGCCGCATCCCCAACTGGAAACTCGCACCCGTCGTGCTGGCGCAGCAGGCGCGGGTGGCACTGGGCGACGAGGTCGCACAGACCCTGGGTGCACGCCTGGTCGTGGTGCTGATCGGCGAACGTCCGGGCCTGTCCATCGCCGACAGCCTGGGTATCTACCTCACCTGGGAGCCTCACCTGGGGCGGGCCGATTCCGAGCGCAACTGCATCTCCAACATCCACGGTGACGGCCTCTCGTACACCCAAGCCGCCGACACCCTGAGCTGGCTGATGTCCGAGGCCCGTGCCCGCCATCTCACGGGCATCGAACTCAAGGTGGATGCGGCGGCAGCACTTGCGCATGCTGGCGAGCAGGCCACTCCACTTCCATCCCTCGTCCGCCACCCCACGCCGAAACAAAAAGCCCCCGGGAGCTGACGCTGCCGAGGGCTT
This sequence comes from Stagnimonas sp., assembly GCA_030652575.1. GTDB lineage: Bacteria > Pseudomonadota > Gammaproteobacteria > Nevskiales > Nevskiaceae > Stagnimonas. The sequence goes on from JAUSQI010000097.1 coordinate 22,835, forward strand.
GATGCTGAAAAGTTTGGTGGACAAAGAGGGTTTCGAACCCCCGACCCCCGCCGTGTGAAGGCGATGCTCTACCACTGAGCTATTTGTCCGGTTGCTGCTGATCTGCGTGCCAAAAGCGGCGGCAAATCAAGGGCGCGCATAGTAGTCAGCGCGCCCAGTGCCGTCAATGCGTCAGACCGGCGCGCGGCCAATGCTGTAGTAGGTGAAGCCGGCTTTTTTCGCGTGCAGCGGATCGTACTGGTTGCGGCCGTCGAAGATCACCGGCTTGTTGAGCAGGCGCGCGAGGCCGGCGAAGTTGGGGGACTGGAAGATGCGCCATTCCGTCACCAGCGCCAGTGCGTCCGCACCCTGCGCGGCATCCTCCGGCGACTTGGCCAGATAAAGATCAGCACGCTCGCCGTAGATCTTGGCCGTTTCGTGCATGGCCACCGGGTCGTAGGCGCGCACCTTGGCACCGGCGGCCCAGAGTGCTTCCATCAGCACGCGGCTGGGCGCTTCGCGCATGTCGTCGGTGCGCGGCTTGAAGGCCAGGCCCCAGAGCGCGAAGGTCATGCCGCGGATATCGCCGAAGTGCGATTTGATCTTGCTGAACAACAGGTGCTTCTGAAGGTCGTTCACATCTTCCACGCCTTGCAGCACGCTGGCCTTGAAGCCGACGTCCTCCGCCATGTGGATCAGCGCCTTCACATCCTTGGGGAAGCAGCTGCCGCCATAGCCGCAACCGGGGTAGATGAACTGGTAGCCGATGCGCGGATCGCTGCCGATGCCGATGCGCACCTTCTCGATATCCGCACCGAGTTTTTCGGCCAGGTTGGCCATCTCGTTCATGAAGCTGATCTTGGTCGCCAGCATGGCGTTGGCTGTGTATTTGGTCATCTCGGACGAGCGCACGTCCATCACCACCAGGCGGTCGCGGTTGCGGTTGAACGGCACGTAGAGCGCGTGCATGTGGTCGGTCGCGCGGGCGTTGCTGGTGCCGATGACGATGCGGTCCGGCTTGGTGAAGTCGGCGATGGCCGCGCCTTCTTTCAGGAACTCGGGGTTGCTCACCACGTCGAACTCGTGCGTGGCGTTGCGCGAGGCCAGCTCGGCCGCGACGGCATCGCGCACGCGGTCAGCGGTGCCGACGGGCACGGTGGACTTGCCGACGATGACGCGGTAGCCGTCCATGTATTTGCCGATGGACTTGGCCACCGCCAGCACGTACTGCATGTCGGCGGAACCATCTTCGGACGGCGGGGTGCCGACGGCGATGAATTGATAGAGACCGTGGCGCGCGCCTTCTTCCGCCGAGGTGGTGAACTTGATGCGGCCGTCTTCGTAGTTCTTCTTCAGCATCTCCGAGAGGCCCGGCTCGTAGATGGGCGATTCACCGCGCTTGAGCATGGCCACCTTGTTGGCATCCACATCCACGCACAGCACGTCGTTGCCGACATCCGCGAAGCACACGGCAGTGACGAGGCCGACGTAGCCGGAACCGAAAACGGTAATGTTCAAGACGCACCCCGTGCTGGAAATAATGTGGCGGGCATTGTAGCGAACGGGCTGCCGAAGCTGACGACCGCGCTTGTCTGCATCCTGTGGGTCGCGCACCATTGAATTTCATCATGAGGAGCACGCCGTGGATCGTTTCGAACGCGAATGCGTCACCGCCATGCAGCAGGCCACCGATTACGCCGGCTGGCGCGAGGCCGCCGCCGAGCTGGACCGCCGCGAAGGGTTGGATGCCTGGCGCGAGAACGACGCCAGCGACGACTACGACTGGCGCCTGGTGCGCTCGCGCCTGCGGCAGATCCGCCAGTACCGGCAGGAGGGCGCGCACCGCCAGCTCATCCACCATCTGCGCCAGGGCCTGCACTGGAACCTCGGCAACACCGGCAACACGGTTCTCTACGGCGTGGCCCGGGTCGGCACCAAGAAGCTGGTCACCGATTACCTGCAAGGCGTTTGCGATGCGCTGGAACACATTGCCGATCTGCCCGACGCCGACTTCGGCCACACCGAAAAACTGCGCTTCTTCCACGATGTGGCGCTCTCCTACGGCCGCTCGGCGCTGATGCTCTCGGGCGGTGCGACGCTCGGCCTGTTCCATGTCGGCGTGGTGAAGGCGCTGTTCCGCGAAAACCTGCTGCCGTTGGTGCTCTCGGGTTCGTCGGCCGGGTCGGTCGTGGCCGCCACGGTGGGCAGCCGCACACCGGAAGAAGCCGAGGAGCTGATGGACCCCACCAACGCCTACTACCACTTCTGGCGCGTGCTGCCGCTCAAGCACATGCTGCAACGCCGTGCGTTGATGGATGCCAACCAGCTCAAGCGCGCCATCGCCAAGAACGTGCACGACCTCACTTTTGAAGAGGCGCACGCGAAGTCCGGTCGCATCGTCAACATCACGGTGTCGCCTGCCGGCAGCAACCAGGCGCCGCGCCTGCTCAACTATCTGACCTTTCCCTTCCTCTATATGCGCGAGGCGGTGCTGGCCTCCTGCGCGGTGCCGGTGCTGTTCCCGCCCGTCATGCTCATGACGCGCGGCGAAGACGGCGAGCGCACGCCCTACATGCCGCTGCTGCGCTGGAACGACGGCTCGCTGATGAGCGACCTGCCCATGCTGCGCCTGCGTCGCCTGCACAACGTGAATCACTTCATCGTCAGCCAGACCAACCCGCACGTGTTGCCCTTTGTTTCGCGCGGCGAGCATTCGCGTGGGCTCATCAATGGCACGCGGGATTTGACCTATACCGCCGCGAAGGGCATCGCCACTGGCGCGCTCAATTTCGCGCGCGCCAACATCCCCTTTGCGGGCCTGCGCCAGCCGCTGGATACCGCCGCCGGCCTGCTCGACCAGGACTATCGCGGGCACATCAACATCGTCCCCGAGGTGAGCCTGTGGCGCTATGCCAACGTCACCAGCAACCCGACGCTGGAGAGCATCACGCGCTTCATGCTCGAAGGCGAGCGTGCCACCTGGCCGCGCATGGAGATGATCCGCAACCAGACCGTGGTGGCGCAGACGCTCGACCGCCTGCTGGCGAAGGTGGAAGGCGGTGCCGAGGCCGCACCGGTGATCGCCGCGACGCGTCCCAAGAACGGCAAGCCAGGGCTGCGGGTAGTGCGCAACAGGGGCTGATCAACACTCCCCTGTAGTGCGGATAAGCGCAGCGCATCCGCCATTGCCCTCGCTTCAAAGGTTGGTGGTGGATGCGCTTCGCTTATCCACCCTACAGAATGCTGCTCGGCAGTTACTTGCGACGGTACTCGCCGTCGAGCGTCACCGGCTTTTTAAGATCGGGCCGCGCCTGCGCCACGCTGGCGGAGAGTCGCTCGCCAAGGCGTTTCTTGATGCCCGCGCCGCTGATGAGCAGGCTGACCGCCAGGATGTCGGTGATGAAGCCGGGCAGGATCAGCAGCAGGCCCGCGAATGCCGTGATGAGCCCCTGAAAAATCTCCGTTGCCGGCAACTCGCCGCGCTGCACGGCGATGCGCACCCGGGCAATGGCGGTAAGGCCGCCACGCGCAATCATCCAGCCGCCGAGAATCGCCGCACCCAGCAGCCACAAGGCCACGAAGGTGCCACCGAAACGCTCGGTCATTCTGAGAATGCCCCAGGTTTCCGCGCCGATGAAGAGGATGAGGATGATGAACGGCATGGCTACAGGGCCTCGATCTTTTTGGACTGCAATTTCAGCGCCTCAAGGTCACGCGACTGCTGCGCGATGAGGTCGTGCGTCTTCTGCTGCACGGCCGCTGGTGCCTTGCCGAAGTTGGGGTTTTCGAGCTTGCCGGTATTGAGCTTCAGGTCGCTTTCCAGCTTGGCGATCTGCTTGGCCAAACGCGCCAGCTCCGCACCCTTGTCGATCAGGCCCGCCATCGGCACCAGCAGCTTCATCTCGCCCAGAAGTGCTGTGGAGGACTCCGGCGCTTCTTCGCCGCTTGCGAGCACCTTGGGGGCCTCGACGCGCGCGAGGAAGCCGATGCTGCCCGCCATCGCCTGAATGCGCGCGGCATCGTTGCTGCCCGCGTTTTGAATCAGCAGCGGCAGCACCTTGCCGGGTGAGATGTCCATCTGCGCGCGAATCTGCCGCACGCCCAGGATGAAGCCCTTGAGCCATTCGATGTCGGCTTCGGCCGCCTCGTCGATGCGCTCGGGCACGGCGATGGGGTAGGGCTGCGTCATCAGCGTGAAGAACTTGCCCTCGACGGGTTCCTTGCCCGCGAGCGGCGCCACCTTCTGCCAGATTTCTTCAGTCACGAAGGGCATCAGCGGGTGCAGCAGGCGCAGCCAGACTTCGAGCACGCGCACCAGCGTGCGGCGGGTGCCGCGCTGTTCTTCCGGCGTGCCATTGAGCAGAGCGGGCTTGCTGAGCTCCAGATACCAGTCGCAGTACTCATTCCAGATGAATTGATACAGCGCGGTGCTGAGCAGATCAAAGCGGTAGCTGGCGAAATGCTGCGCCGCTTCGGCTTCTAGGCGCTGCAGCTTGCTGATGATCCAGCGGTCGGCGCTCGACAGCACCACCTCGCCTTCGAGCGAAGGCGGGGTGAGGGCAGCACCCGTCTCGCCATCAATCGCACCGAGGTTCATCAGCACGAAGCGCGAGGCGTTCCAGATCTTGTTGCAGAAGTTGCGATAGCCCTCGGCGCGGCCGGCGTCGAAGCGCACGTCGCGGCCCTGCGTGGCAAGTGCGGCAAAGGTGAAGCGCAGCGCATCCACACCCACGGGCGCGATGCCCTTGGGGTAATCCTTGCGGGTTTTGTTCTCGATCTTGGGCGCGGTCTCTGGCTTCATGAGGCCAGTGGTGCGCTTCTTCACCAGCTCTTCGAGCGCGATACCATCGACCACGTCGAGCGGGTCGAGCACATTGCCCTTGGACTTCGACATCTTGTTGCCTTCGGGGTCGCGCACGAGGCCGGTGATGTAGACCTCCTTGAACGGCACGTCCTGCATGAAGTGCTGGCCCATCATCACCATGCGGGCGACCCAGAAGAAGATGATGTCGAAGCCGGTCACCAGCACGCTGCTGGGGTAGTACTTCGCCAGCTCAGCGGTCTGCTGCGGCCAGCCGAGGGTCGCCATCGGCCAGATGTCGGAGCTAAACCAGGTGTCGAAGACGTCGCTGTCTTGTTCTAAACGAAAATCGAATTTCTCCGCATTTAGTAACTTCGTATTGATTTCTTCAGTGCTGTCGGATGGTGAAATCTTCAGCTCTTCGATTAAATCGAGCTGATCTTGTTCTTTAAGTGATTGGCAGAAAGCGTCGTATGCATTTCTGGCGACGAAGATGGTTCCTTGCCAGTCGTACCAGGCCGGAATTCGGTGACCCCACCAAAGCTGGCGCGAGATGCACCAGTCCTGGA
>JAUSQI010000102.1 GCA_030652575.1 Stagnimonas sp.
CGTCAGCAACTTCTTCAGCAACCTGGGGGATGTGCCCAGCCTGCTCAACAGCGCGCTGCAGCTCAAAGGCAAGCGCGCCATGCAGACCACCGGACGCCTGCTGCTCAACACCACCCTGGGCGTTGCCGGCCTGTGGGACCCGGCCACGCGTATGGGCCTGCCCAAGCAGCGTGAAGATTTCGGCCAGACCCTCGGCTATTACGGCACACCGGCAGGGCCGTACCTGATTCTGCCGCTGCTGGGTCCGTCGAACCTGCGTGATACCGGCGGCCTGGTGGCGGATTTTGCGGCGAAAAGCCAGGTCAACTGGCTGAATGTCGCCGAAGCCAGCGTCAGCCACCCGGAAATCACCCTGCTGGAAGTCGTCGACCAGCGCTCCACGGTGTACTTCCGCTACGGCCAGCTCAACTCGCCGTTCGAGTACGAGAAGATTCGCTTCTTCTACCATGAGGCCCGCAAGCTGCAGATTGCCGAATAGCCATGCACGCTTGACCCAAGGGCCGCCCACAGGTTTTAACCTGATGCGGCCATAAGGTTCTGGAGAGTGATTATGCACGTTGCCCAACTGGCCAAAGCAGCCGCTGTCAGCGCTGATACCGTGCGCCACTACACCGCGCTGGGCCTACTCAAGCCCACGCGCGACCCCCAAAACGGTTACCAGCAATACGCGGCCACGGACCTGCAGCGCCTGCGCTTTGTTGCCCGCGCGCGGCGCATGGGGTTTAGCCTCAAGGATATCCAGCGCATTCTCAGCAGCGCCGAGCATGACCGCGCGCCCTGCAGCGACGTGCGCGAACTGCTCAATGAGCGATTAAGCGCGCTGCAGGCGCACATTGACGAGTGCCAACGCCTGGCGGCGGTCATGCACCAAGCCGTGGAACAGTGGAACCATGCGGATCAATGCTCGGCAGAAGGCCAACCCCTGTGCCGACTCATCGAAGCATTCGAAACCGACATTGAACGCCGGCCTGCGACGCCCTGCCCGGCACATTAAAACCGAATAACGTTCTTCGGTCGCACTGCCCATAAAAAACGGCAGCGCATTCGGCGCGTTTGTTTAAACGCTGCGCCGAACAGGCTGCCGCTGGGTGCCGGTATCAGGGTGTTGGCGTATCCGCCGTGTCGATGCGCAATTGCTGTAGGTTTGTGGTTTTGCTGGCAATCGGCTGGCTGCTGCCGATCCACTCGCCTGCGGTGGCGTTGCCACTGCGCGAAATACGCGCCACCAGTTGCACCTGCTCAAAGCCAGAGATTTTCAGCTGCGGCATCATCGCATCGTTATCCGACAGGCTGACCTCGGCGGGCAAATCGGCCACGGTCAAACGCTTGACCGCCAGCGGCATCGGCGGGCCGGAAACCGCGCGGGCAAAGATGAACACCGCATCACCCGGTTGAACTTTATCGCTCAACTCAGGCGCCAGTTCGACCTTGACCGTAATACCCGGCACGTTGGTCACCGCGGCGTCTGGCGTGGCAATACCCAGTTGTTGGCGGGCACGTTCAATGCCGCCCTCAATGGCCTGACGCGACGGGTCTTCAACCGGCAATACCGCCACCAGTTGCTGCCAGTACTCGATGGCGCGCTGGTACTGACCGCCCTCGTACGCGGCAATGCCCAACAAACCCAGCGTGGTGGCTTCAGCCGGATCGCCTTTGAGGGCGTCATCCGTCATGGTTTGTAGTTGATCAGTCCACTGTTTATTGCCGGCAAAATACAACGCTTGAGCCCATTGCCCCAAGAGCTCCGGCTCGCGGCCAGCTACTGCGACGGCACGTTCAAACGCGGCAGCAGCTTCAGCCGGACGCTCTTGCGCCATATAGGTACGACCGAGGAAATACCAACTCTCCGCCGAGTCGGGATTCTTCTCTGTGGCCTCTTCCAGGCGTGCAGTCATCTCTTCGATGGTCTTAGGCTGTTCAACAAAGGTGCGGGCCCGCTCCACCTCATCAATCACGCCCCAATGCATGTACAGCCCAACACCCAGTGCGGGCACCAGCAACGCACAAATCAGCGGCACGGCACGCCCCAGGGAGCGTTTAACCGGCAACGCCTGAGCACCCTCGGTATCGGACAGCAATTCACGAGCAGCCTCGTCACGCGCGCCCGCCAATTGCTTATCATCCAATGCACCTGCGGCATGCTGTGCTTGCAACTCCTGCAGATGCTCCTGATACAGGGTGACGTTCAATGCCGTGCGGTCTTCCTCGGCTTGGACGCCGCGACCGCGCAACACAGGTAGCAACAAGATGGCCAAAGCCGTCAGCAACAGCAGACCGGCGCACAACCAGAATTCGATCATCAGTCTTTGTTATCCATGGACGATTGATTAAGCAGCGCTTTAAGGCGTTGCACTTCATCAGCAGACAGGCCATTGGCCGCTGTCGCCGATGAGCCGCGCCGACGCAGCACGATAAAACCGAGCAGCACAAAACCCGCCCCCAGGAAGATCGCCGGGCCATACCACAGCAGCAGCGTACGACCGGTTACTGGCGGTTTATAGAGAACGAAGTCGCCATAACGACTGACCAGAAAGTCGACAATTTGCTGATCGCTCTCGCCCTTTTCCAACATGCGGAAAATCTGCTCACGCAGGTCCATGGCGATGGGGGCGTCAGAGTCGGCAATGTTCTGGTTCTGACACTTGGGGCAACGCAACTCCTCGACCAAGGTGCGGTAGCGCTGACGATCGGCCTCAGAGTCGAACTCATAGGTGTCGATGGCCGCCTGTACGCTGCCGGCGAGAACGGCGGTTAACAATGCAATGCTGATCCACGCTTTCATGGCGTTGCCTCATCAACCAGTGACTGATAAATGGGCGCTAACTGCTCACGCCAGATGCGCTCATCAATGGTGCCGACAAACTTATGGCGGATGATCCCCTGCGCATCAATGAAGAAGGTTTCCGGTGCGCCATACACGCCCAGATCAAGGCCCAGGCTGCCTTTGGCATCTTCAATGTTCAACTGATAGGGATTGTGCAGTTCACGCAGCCACTTTTGCGCCGCCGAACGATCATCCTTGTAGTTGACGCCATGAATCAGCACGCCGCGCTTGGCCAACTCATTAAGCACCGGGTGCTCATGCCGACACGACGGGCACCAAGTGGCCCAGACATTTACCAGTGCCGGACGGCCCTTAAGATCAGCCTCCGTCACCGTGCGTTGTGGGTCATCCAGCGCGGGCAGTGCGAATGCCGGGAAAGGCTTTCCAATCAGGGCTGACGGCAGCTCTGAGGGGTCCATAAACAGCCCCTTATAGAGAAACACCGCCATGCCCAGAAACACCAGAAAAGGCACCAGCAGGATTAACCGTTTCATGCCCGCGCTCCGGCCATGCCCAGTGCATCACGCACCTTGGTACGCACTTTCATGCGGTAACGTTTGTCAGCTGCAGCCAGCAAACCACCCAAGCCCATTAACAAAGCGCCCAGCCAGATCCAGCGTACAAATGGTTTGATGTGTACGCGCACAGCCCAGTCGCCGCCTTCAAGTGACTCACCGAGGGCCACAAACAGATCACGGGTGATGCCCGCATCGATACCCGCTTCGGTCATCACGGTTTGTTGCACGGTGTAGAGGCGTTTTTCCGGGTGCAACACGGCAATTTCGCGCTCGTCTTGCAGCACGCGAACGGTGCCTTTGTCCGAGGTGAAGTTAGGGCCTTCGAAGTGCTCAGCCCCTTCAAAGATAAAGCGATAACCGCCGATCTCGACCGAATCACCCGGCGACATACGCATATCGCGCTCGAAGCTGCCCACGGTGGTAAGGATCACCCCCACCGCACACACCGCCATACCCAGGTGCGCGACCTGCATGCCCCAGTAGCTTCGGGTCAGGCTCGGCAGCCCCTTGAGCAAGCCTTTGTGGCGAGTTTTCTCGCGGATATCACGCAACCCGGCCAACACCACCCAGAGCGACAACAAGCACACACCCAGCACAGACCAGCGGAACTCGCCATGCAGGAAGGTCAAAGCAAAGGCCAACACGGCGGTGGTGATCAGTACCGGCACCAGCATGCTGGTCAGCCACTTAAGCGGTGTGTCCTTCCAGCGCACCATTACACCCACCGCCATCATCGCCATCAACAGGCCCATTAGCGGTACAAACAGCGCGTCGAAGTAAGGCGGACCTACCGACAGCTTGGTACCGGTCAGCGCATCCAGCACCAATGGGTACAGAGTCCCCAGCAGAATCATCGCCGAAGACACCACCAGGATGATGTTGTTGATCAGCAGGAAGGTTTCCCGCGACCACATGGCAAAGCCCACCTGGCTTTTAACCACAGGGGCACGCACGGCGAACAGGGCCAGCGAACTACCCACCACCAACAGAAGGAAGGCCAGAATAAACACGCCGCGTTCCGGGTCACTGGCGAACGCGTGAACCGAGGTCAGCACGCCAGAGCGTACGAGGAAGGTACCCAGCAAGCTTAGGGAGAACGCGGCAATGGCCAGCAACACAGTCCAGCTTTTAAACACGCCGCGTTTTTCCGTCGCGGCCAGTGAGTGAATCAAGGCTGTACCGACCAACCAGGGCATAAACGAGGCGTTTTCTACCGGGTCCCAGAACCACCAGCCGCCCCAGCCGAGTTCGTTGTAGGCCCACCAGCTACCGAGCGTGATGCCCATCGTCAAGAACGCCCAGGCGGCGGTCGTCCACGGCCGCGTCCAGCGCACCCAGGCGCTATCGAGCTTGCCGGTGATGAGGGCGGCGACCGCGAAGGCGAAGGCGACGCTTAAGCCCACATAACCCATGTAGAGCGTCGGCGGATGGATGATGAGACCGGGGTCTTGCAGCAGCGGGTTCAAATCCTGCCCTTCCAGCGGCACCGGGAACAGGCGGTCGAATGGATTGCTGGTCAACAGCATGAACAGGAGGAAGCCGATGCTGATGAAACCGAGCACCGCGAGCACGGTGGCGGCGAGGTCCTGCGGCAGGCGGCGGTTGAAGATGGAGACGGCGAGCGTCCAGCCGGAGAGCATCAGGCCCCACAGCAGGAACGAACCCTCGTGCGCGCCCCACACCGCCGAGATGCGATACATCAGCGGCAGATTGCTGTGGCTGTTGGCGGCGACGTAGGCCACCGAAAAATCCTTGTCGATGAAGCAGTACGTCAGGCACAGATAGGCCGTGAGCATGAGGAAAAACTGCGCCTGCGCCGCAGAGCTCGCCACGCTGAGGGCGCGGCCGTTGCGGGTGACGAGGCCATAGGCCGGCACCAGCAGCTGCAACAACGAGGCAGCGAGGGCGAGGATGAGGGCGAAGTGTCCGAGTTCGGCGAACATCGTCATTGGCTCGACTGCATGGCGCTCTGCATCGCCGATTTGAACGGCGCGCAGCTGTGGCCCGTGTCGGTCTTGAGCGAGTCGGCGAGATCGGGCGGCATGTAGTTCTCGTCGTGCTTGGCCAGCACTTCATCGGCGACGAAAGCCCCGTCTTCAGCCACCCGGCCGGTCGCAACGATGCCCTGCCCCTCACGGAACAGGTCCGGCAGGATGCCGTCGTAGCGCACATTGACCACGTTGGTGCAGTCGGCCATGCGGAACTTGACGGTCAGGCCATCACCGCGCGTCACCGAGCCTTGTTCCACCAACCCACCGAGACGCACTTTCGCCCCGGCCGGCGTCTTGCCGGCGATGAGGTCGGAGGGCGTCTGGAAATACATCATGTTCTTGCGAAAGGCCGTGAAGCCGAGCGCAGCCGCCGCGCCAATACCCAGCACCAGCGCGCCGACGGTCATCATTCTTTGTTGCCGCTTGGTCATGCGTCTTGGTCCGTGGATTCTTCTGCGCTCTCAGACAGGCGCTGTTTTAGTTTGTTGCGTTCGATCAGCGGCGCAAACACATTCCATAGCACCGCGACGGCGGCGATGCCGAAGCAGGCCCAGATGAAGGTGGCGTAGCGCGGGTCCATCAGCGTGCCTCCTTCAACCACTCAGCCACCCAGCGCGTATTGCGCTCGCGCCAGAGCAGCTGGTTTTGCATGCGCCGCAGCAGGGCTGCGCCGAACAAGAGATAGAAGCCGGCGAGGCTCATCAACAGCGGCCAGAGCATGGGCCAGCTCATGCTGGGCTTGCCGAGTTTCATGATCGTCGCGGTCTGGTGCAGCGAGTTCCACCAATCGACCGAAAACTTGACGATGGGCACGTTGACCACACCCACCAAAGCCAGCCAGGCGCAGGCCCTCGCCGCCGCACGGGAATCGTTGAAGGCGCTGTTGAGTGCGATCACACCAATGTAGAGGAAGAACAGCACCAGCTCCGAGGTGAGCCGTGCGTCCCAGACCCAATAGGCACCCCACATCGGCTTGCCCCAGAGCATGCCGGTGATCAGGGCCACGGCGGTGAAGCTGGCGCCGATGGGTGCTGCGGCAACCACCGCCACCTCGGCCAGCTTCATGCGCCAGATCAGCGCGACGGCCCCGGCCACGGCCATCAGCACGTAGATCGACAGCGAGATGGCGGCCGTCGGCACGTGCACGTAGATGATCCGGAAGGCATCGCCCTGCTGGTAATCCGGCGGTGCCAGGAACAGGCCAGCGTAGCAGGCGATCCCGATCAGCAACAGCGACAGCCCCATGAGCCAGGGCGCCAAGCGCTCGGCAAATCGGAAGAAACTCGGCGGCGAGCCGAGGCGGTGGAACCAGGTCCAGTTCATGGGTCTGTCGTAGGGCTATTCGAAAACGTTGCGCTGGGCGGCTGCGAAACGCGGCGTAGTGTAAGGGGGCCGACTTCGCAGGGGCTGGTTAAATCTGCCTCGTCCAGCTTCCGCTTTCGGTAGGCGCTGGGCGAGATTCCCGCCCAGCTGCGAAAAGCGCGGGTAAAGTTGTTTTGTGATGAATAGCCCAGGCTCTGCCCGATGGCGTCAATGGAAAGTCTGGGGTTGGTGAGCAGTTCGAGGCAGTCTTCCTGACGCTTCCGGTTCAATAGCTTCTCGTAGCTTGTTCCGAGTTCCTGCAGACGCCGCTTCAAGGTGCGGGGCGAAACGTGCAATCGCTTTGCGATCGCCTCCAGCCGGGGGTGCGGTTCATACCCCATGGAGTCGATGACGGAAAGCACCTTGGCGATCAGACTGTCTTCCAGCGCCATCGATTCCAGCAGGACTTCGCATTGCGCCTCGGCGATTCTGGCCGCGATGGGGTCGGCCAGAAGCAGCGGCGAGTCCATAAGTGCCAATGGAAACTCAATGCCCAGCTTGTCGCTTGAGAACCGGACGGGCGGCAAGCGGCCGGCATACATCGGGAAATACGCAGGCTCCGGCGCATCGAAATGCAAAACCACCGTGTGACCCGCGAGCACCCCGGCCTTGGCAAAAGCGGAGTAGTAACCGATCACGAATATCTCCGCGAGGGATTGGCGGACTGCTTCTGGAGGGAGTGATCCGGAAAAGTAGGGAATCGTCCCGAAAGCGAATTTCTCGGAAATGATGAGAAAGGCGCTTTTGTCAGATTCCACCAGCATGGTGTCCACTCCCGCCAAGATCAGGCTGGAGTAACGTGCCAGGAAATGCATGGCGTCCCTGACTGTCGGCTGGCTCAGGGCGCCATATGTGATCGAGCCGTGCATGAGCGGGCTGTTGCGCAGACCGTGCTCGATGCCAATTTCTGGACGCTGCGTCAGTTTGAGCGCGCGGACCAGAAGCCGCCCCCACTGCAGGTGGGATATTCGCTTGCTGGAGTCGTTCAGCATGTCGGGTGGCCGGATGATGCCATCCGTCATCGCGACGCGATCCGCGCCCAGGGCCAACGCCACTTCGACCGTCAGCAACCCATACACATTGGGAATAAGGGGTTTCAGGATTTCGCCAGGTAACGCCATGCTGAGTTTCTACTGTGGGTAGGGTCTGCTTCATTGCAGTCCTGCCTGTGAGAGCAGATTTCGTACCAACGCCATTTCGCAGCAGTGACATCATCCAAACCGAATATTGGACGAGCACCGGCTGGCCTGCGGGTCGCCCCCACAGGCCAGCACCGGCATTACAAGGTCTTAAGGTACTCCACCAAAGCTTTGCGTTCGGCGTCGCTCAGGCCTTCCTTGGGGAAGTTGTGGCCGGTGTTGCGATTGCCGTCGATGCCAGTGTCCATGAGGAACGAATTGCCCGGAGCGCTCTGGCCCGTCAGATACCCGACCCTGGCCGGATCGAACTGCTCGGTGCCGGTCCAGAACGTCTTGGGACGCTGGGCTTCCGGCAACAGCACGTCGTACAGCGTCGGCACCGAGCCGCTGTGCAGGTAGGGAGCCGTTGACCAGATGCCATTGAGCGGACGGGCGCGATAGGCCAGCCACTTGTGGTCCGTCGCCAAGCAGGCTTGGCCGCGGGCCTTCTTGTCCGCGGGCGGTTGCGGTTCGTCCGTCACCGCTCGCCCTGGCACGGTCAGGCGGTTCAGCAGCTGCAGGGTGGATTCCCCCGGCAGCGGCAGGAAGCCCGTCTGCTGGAGGCCGCTGGCATAGCTGTTCAAAGCACCGCTGAGGAATTTGTCGGCCTGGCCGAGCATGATGAATATCACTGCGGTGGCCTGGACATCGGCGACCTTGTTGCGGTTGCCAATGATGCCGCCGCCGCTGGGCGTGCCTTCCGGCAGAATCGGCATGCCCTGCAGATCGCCCGTCTGCATCGTGTACTGGTAGGTGTTGCAGGCCATCCACGGATCGGTGCCGATGGCATTCTCGCCCTTCAGCGGCACCAGTGTCGTCAGCACCGGCGTTTCGAGATCGTCACGGCCGAGTTCCATGTGGCAGCCGGAGCAGCCTTTGCTGTCGAACAGGGTCTCACCCTGCGCGACCAGCGCGGCATCGGGCGTGCCGAGCAGGTCGCTCGGCCATGCCGGAGACTTCAGCCGGTTGAGCAGATCGCCGAAGCTGAGCAGTGACTCGAAGTCGATGCTGGACTTGAAGCCGCTCAAACTGGCCGGGAACGGCGTCGAAACGACATCGCCGAAATCCCCCATGACCACGCCGATGTCGCCCGCGAAAAACAGCGGGTTGAAGCGGTAGCCGTTGGAATCGATCAGGTTCAGCGAGGGTGCGAAACCGCTGGACTGGAGGTGATCCATCTGCGGCACGTTCCACAGCGCCGGGAAGCTGGTCGGCGCATCGGTCGGGTTGTGGGTGGTTTCCTTCGAGTGCAGCACGCGCTGCCAGGCATTCAGCACCAGACCCGTCGCATCGATGCGGCCCGGGCCACCGGCAACATCGTTCTTGGAAAGCTCGAACAGCGGTCTCATGCGATCTTCGATGATGGCCTGCATCGACGCGCGCAGCATCGTGCGGTTGCCGGCGCTATCCGCCTCGCCGAGCGCGCGCCGGGCGAAACGGTCGAACTTGGCCGCATCGTCGCGGGTGGCTTCAAGCGCCTCGGTCATCGTCTTGAAGAACAGGAAGGTATCGGCCAGCGTCGCGCCGCCGTTCACCGTCATGGCCTTGCCGTTGTAGCGGATGTCCGCCGAGTGGCAGCCGGAACAGTTCACGCCGAGCCAGGGTTCCGTGCTGGACTGGCCCTGCTTCCAGCGCTGCTGGGTGATCCCGTAATCCGTGTCGTCGGCGGCGTTGAGCGCAAAGCCGCGCGGCAGCACCAAGCCATCCGGCAAGGTGCGCAGCGGCAGCTTGTACACGTCGTATAGATACGCGGGGTCAAAGAACAAGCCGGTGCTGCCGGGCTGCTCCAGCGCCTGCGCCCAGGCCCAGGGCAGCAGACGCGAACCGGTCGACGTGTTCATCCACGTCGCCAGTTCCGCGTCCGTCCAGCCCTGATCGAGGATGACCGGCGCGCTCGCGGCCGGCAGCACTGGCGCGGGCGCCGCCGCCTCCAGGCCCGTCGGCACTCCCGAACTTCCACAAGCGAAGAGCGCGGGCGCCAGCAGCGTCGCCAGACCCAGTGATAGGTTTTTCATCGATAGGCTCCTGAAGACCGGCGATCAGAGGGTCTTCATGTATTCGACGAGCGCGCGACGCTGCGCTTCAGTGAGCGTGTCGACACCGTAGACGTGACCACCATTCAGATTGCCCAGGATGCTGGTATCGAAGAGGAAGCGATTGCCCGGCGCGGCCGCGTCGGTCCGGTATCCGCCATTCAGGGGATCGTACTCGGTCGATCCGGCGTAGAAGGTCTTCGGCCGTTCGGCCGGCGGCAGCATGAGGTCGTACAGCGTCGGCACCGAACCATTGTGCAGATAGGGCGCGGTGGCCCAGATGCCGTTGAGCGGCCGGGCCTTGTAGGCGATCAGCTTGTGATCGATGTCCAGGCACTCCGCCATCCGCGTGGTCTTGTCTTCAGAGAAGTGACGGACCGGCCCTCTGGACAGGTTGTAGGCCAACAGGTCCAGCGCCGCCGGCAACGGCAGGTTCAGGACCTGTTCGTAGGCGCCGGCCAGGAAGGTGCGACCGGCGGCGGCCAGATTTTCGTCCGCGCTGTTGAGGATCGTCCCCACCTGCAGCCAGGCCGTCATGTCCAGCAGATAGGCCTGATCACCCATGATCGCCTGACCGCTGACCAGCTCCGGCATGTTCTTGAACTCACCCGAATCGACCACGACCTGATAACCATTGCACGCGGCCACGGGGTCGGTGGCCAGAGGCTCCGAGCCATTCGTGGGCGCCAGGCGGGTCTGGTCGGTGAGGATGGGGGTTGACAGGTCGGCGCGATCCATCGCGGTGTGGCAGCCGGCGCAGTTGCTCGCGAACAAGTCCTTGCCCATCGCGATCGCTTCGGTTTTGGGAGCACCGAACAGCTCGGACGGCCACTTCGGCGGCTTGAGCTTGCCCAGCCGGTTTTCGATCTCCAGAAGGCTATCCACATTGACGCTGGAGATGTAGTTCAGGCCGTTCGGGCCCACCTCCATGTCGGCGAACACGCCACTGACCTCGCCGATATTGCGGATCAGCGCGCCAAGATCGTAGCCAGCCACCTTGAGGTTGGGGGCGAAACCGGTCCACTGCACGCGGTCGAGCTGCGGCACGTTCCACAGGAAGGGGTAGTCGACCGGCGCGTCGGAGATCACCTTGGGCGGCGTCGTCGGCTCCACGAGGCGGGCAACCCGGTCGTAGATGTGACCCACCGCGTCCAAGCGGCCCGGTCCGTAGGCGATGCCGTCAGTGTCCCCTTGTTCGGAGTACAGGTGGTTGCGCGAGTCATAGCGCAGCTTGTGCACGGCGTTGCGGAGCATGGCCCGGTTGGTCGCCGTGTTTTCCGCGCCGAGCACGCGCTCGGCAAAACGGTCGAACTTCAGTGAATCGCTGAGGGTCGCGGCAAACGCCGCGTTCAGCTCGACCAGGGCCAACTGGACGTCCGCCCTCGTTTGCCCACCGGGGACGGCGAAACTCGTGCCCTGATAAGAAATCTGCGAGTTGTGACAGCCGCTGCAGGTAATGCCTGCCCACTTCTCGTCCACAGCCTGTCCCTGCTTCCAGCGCAGCTTGGTGTGGTTGTAGGCGCTGTCATCCTGCTGATCAATGGCGAACCCGCGCGGCAGGCGCACGCCCTCTGATTTCACGTCGATCATCGGCCAGCCATACCGGCCCGCGAAGTTGGCATCGTCCAGCAGGAGTTGGGTCGAGCCCGACCGCTCCAGTGCCAGGAACCAGGACAACGGCAGCACGCGCGCGCCCTGCGTGACCTCATACCACCAGGTTACCTGCTCGTCCGTCCAGCCCTGATCCAGATTGACCTTTGCGGTCGGCGGCGTGACCGGCACGACCGCCTGGGGTTCTGTCACCGGCACGCCTGAATTGCTGCAGGAAAAGAGCAGAGGCACCAGTGCCAGAACGGGTAGCAGGAAACGGTTTCTCATCGGCAATGCTCCGAATGCGTGGACGATTGAAGGAAAGGAATCAGGGGGCTTTGCCGCTTGTCTAAGTCGAAATGCTGCATTGCAATAAAATTTATGACGGGATAGTCACGGATTACTGCGGGGGTCGACCACATCACTTAGGGACAGCTTTTCCATCAATCGGGGCCAGCCGCGCTCACAGCCGCGCTTCCGGCAAGCCAGGAGGGTCCAAATGCGGCGGTCTTGGCCCCAGATGGCATAGGCGTCCGGCAAGAACCGGAGACGTTCGGAACAGCGGAACCGGGTTCAGCTTTCCAGGGCGTTGCGCAAGGCAGCGGCGGCGGCGAAGGGAACCAGCGTCAGGCCCAGCACCAGCAAGGCGGCGAGGAAGTACAGCGCCCCCGCCGGATCCAGCCCCTGGGCAGCGGCGCGGGCGGCACCGGCACCGAAGATCAGCACGGGGCTGAGCATGGGCAGCACGAGGATGGGCAGCAGCACCCCGGCACGTGGCAGGCCGACGGTGAGCGCGGCCGCAAAGCCGCCCAGCAGCACCAGGGTAGGCGTACCCAGCAGCAGGGCCAGGGTCAGCGCCCGGCCGGTGGCGGCGTCCAAACCCAGGCCCAGAGCCAGCAAGGGGGCGATCAGCACCAGCGGCAGCCCGCCCAGCAGCCAGTGCGCGGTCAGCTTGGCGGCGACCGTCAGCGGCAGCGGCGTCGGGGCCTGGGCGAGCTGTTCCAGGGTGCCGTCCTCGTAGTCGTTGCGAAACACCCGTTCCAGCGTCATCAGGGTCGCCAGCAGGGCGGCAATCCAGATCAGGGCCGGCGCATAGATTGGCAGGCTGGGCTCGTTGGGCGCCACGCCCAGCGGAAACAGCGCCACCACCAGCGCGTAGAACACCAGCGGCTGTGCCGCCTCGGCTGGCGCGCGCGCGGCGAGCCGCAGTTCGCGGCCAACGGTGCTGCCCAGGGCACGCAGCAGGCTCACAAACCGTCCCCTGTCGCGAAGCGCCATCCGGTGCGGCTGAAACTCCGTTTCATCCTAGCGTCCAGTGCCGCACCGGCAGGCTGGTTCCCAGCAGCGGCTGGTGCGAGGTGACGATGGCCCCGCCGCCCACCGCGCAATGCTCGGCCAGAAGGCCGGCGACCAGGGCCGCGCCATCGATATCGAGACCGGCCAGCGGTTCGTCAAGCAGCCACCAGGCGCGCCGCTGCAACAGAAGCCGCGCCAAGGCGCTGCGGCGCTTCTGGCCGGTGGACAGGGTGCGCACCGGACGATTGCGGGCAGCCTTCAACTGCAAGCGATCCAGCGCCGCCGCGATGCCTGCAGGGTCGGCACCTTGCAGGCCACACCAGTACTGGAGGTTCTCGACCGCCGACAAGGCCGGGTGCAGGGCGTTCTTATGCCCGATCCAGTGCAGCTGCGAGGGGACCGGGCCATCAATGCGACCCGCCTCCGGTCGGCGCAACCCAGCCAGCGTTTCCAGCAGCGACGTCTTGCCGGCGCCGTTACGGCCCTGCAGATGCAGCACCTCACCGGGCATCACTTGCAGACTCAAGTCCTCGAACAGCTTGCGGTCGCCGCGCGCGAGGGCAAGCTGTTCGATCACAAGGGGCGGCATGGGCATGGGGCGCGCAGTCTACCTTGAGCGACGACCCAATGGCCGCTATACTTGTGCAATCTCAAGGACAAGTCCCATGCGCGTCGTCAATTTCAGCGAAGCCCGCAACAACCTCAAGGCCGTGATCGACGGCGTGGTGGAGGACGCCGACTACGCCGTGATCTCACGCCGCGACGCGCCCGATGCCGTGGTGATGTCGCTCGACACCTTCAACCGCATGATGGAGACCCTGTATCTGTTGAAGAGTCCGGCCAATGCCGCACATCTCTCACGCTCCATCGAGCAGTTCCGCAAAGGAAAAGCCAAGGCACACAAGCTCGTCGATGTCTAGGCGCATGCTGTTCACGCCAGCCGCCTGGGATGACTATCTCCACTGGCAGGATCAGGATCACAAAACGCTCAGACGCGTCAATGCGCTTATCGAAGACGCCCTGAAAAATCCATTCGCCGGGCTTGGCAAACCGGAGTCTTTGAAGCAGAACCTGAGCGGCTTCTGGTCTCGCCGCATCGACGACACCCACCGTCTTGTTTACAGCGTCGAGGACGGCGATCTCGCCATCTTCACCTGTCGCTACCACTACCAATGACAGCCCAACTCATCGACGGCAAAGCCGTCTCCCTGCAAGTTCTGGATCGCGTCGCCGCTGGCGTTGCCACCCGCCGCGCGAGCGGTGCGCGTGCGCCTGCGCTCGTCACCGTGCTGGTCGGCGGTGACCCGGCCTCGCAGGTCTACGTGCGCAACAAGCGGCTGGCTTGCGAGCGCGTCGGCATCACCTCGCTGCCGCTGCACTTCCCCGACACGCTGACGCAGGCCGAGCTGCTGGCCGAGATCGACCGGCTGAACGCCGACGAGGCCGTGGACGGGATCCTGGTGCAGATGCCGCTGCCCGCGCAGATCGACCCCAATGCCGTGATCGAGCGCATCAGCCCCACCAAGGATGTCGACGGCTTTCACCCCTACAACATCGGCCGTCTCGCCTGCCGCGTGCCCGTACTGCGCCCCTGCACGCCCTATGGCGTGATCGAGCTGCTGAAGAGCGCGGGCGAAACCTTCAAGCGCCGCACTGCTGTCGTCGTCGGTGCCAGCAATCACGTCGGCCGGCCGATGATGCTGGAGCTGATGCTGGCCGGTGCCACTGCCACCTGCTGCCATCGCTTCACGGCGGATGTGGCCGCTGAAGTCGCGCGGGCAGACATCGTCGTCATCGCCGTCGGCAAGCCCGGCTTCGTCAAGGGTGATTGGATCAAGGCTGGATCGACGGTGATCGATGTCGGTATCAACCGCCTGGCCGATGGCCGCTTGGTCGGCGATTGCGATTTCGAGGCCGCCAAGCAGCGCGCCGCCTTCATCACCCCGGTGCCGGGTGGTGTGGGGCCGATGACCGTGGCCATGCTGATGCAGAACACCCTCGACGCCGCCAACGCACGCACTCAATAGATTTCGTCATTCCCGCGCAGGCGGGAATCC